>NZ_JARVRG010000017.1:0-316204 GCF_030209795.1 Arthrobacter sp. efr-133-R2A-63
GATGTCCATCTGATCCTGGACAACTACGCCACGCATAAACACCCGGACGTGAAAGTCTGGCTGGCGAAAAATCCCCGGTTCCAGCTGCATTTCACTCCGACCTCGTCCTCGTGGCTGAACCTCGTCGAGCGATGGTTCCGGGAATTGACGGACAAGGCCCTGCGCCGCGGAGCCTTCCATTCCGTCCCGGACCTGATCAACAAGATCGAAGAGTACCTCGCCGCTCACAACACCGAACCCAAACCACTGGTTTGGACCGCGACCGCAGACTCAATCCTCAAAAAAGTAGCCCGTGGCCGCGTCGCACTCGAAACCATCAAGCAAAACTGAGACAGACCACTAGTTCTAACAACAGCCCACTTTGTCCGCTCGCCTAGCGGCTGGACGGCAGGCAAAGTGGTCCTAAGTACTTTTGGGGAGGTGCGCAGGTATGCAACGGGAGCTGGATGTCGGGGTTGCGCGGGTCAAGGTGAACCGGCTGCGGCTCCGCTTGGCCGAGCTGGACCGCCAGGCGGGTGTTCTTGACCGACTGGTTGGCCAAGTGGTGAAGCTTGCTTTGGAGCTGTATGAGGCACAGGCGTGGAAGGCCTTTGGGCTGAGTACGTGGGCCGAGTTGGTGGAGGCTGAGCGGCTGGTCCTTCCACGTCTGGGAGGCAGCGCCCGGGTCAATGTCGCCATGGAGCTTGCGGCCGGAAATTTGTCGTTGCGTGCCATCGCCCCTGTCCTTGGCATATCCCACGGGACAGTAAAGACCCTGCTCGCGAAGGGAATCGCAGAAGGTGGAACGCTACCGCCTGTGACACTGTCGCTGGACGGCAAAAGACGCCCGAGTGCCCGCGTTGTACCAATCAATGTGATCGCAGGCGAACTGGTCCACGCTGATTCCAGCCCTGAATCCGACTCCGATTCCAACGCGGGAGTCTTCGATGTCGAGGGCTTCCTGGCGGATGTCGGCGCTTTGGGCGTGGATCACGGTCCTTCCGACGCGGCCGTGCTGGCTGAACTGCACCTGCGGGAGCTGATGGACTCCATCCGGAATATGGGGGCCTCGGAGCTTGTCGTGCAGCGGCTGCCCGAGGCGCATCCCGCACGACGACGCCGGCTGGCCGCCCAGTTCCACGCGGCCGCGGAACTAATGAGCGATGTTGCTAAGCAGTGGGGCGTTGCAGCGTGAGTCCCGGAGTCCGTAGCCGGTTTTCGACGCCAGCCGAACGGGACGCCCTTCTGAGGGACCTGGTAGAAAGATGGCAGCGAGAGGGCCGGGACGGCCCGTCGACCAGCGAGCTGTTCGGTTCGTTTCTTCCGGCGCTGTTGTCCGGTTTCCAGCACGAGTTCCCCTCGATTGCCCCCGAGGACGCCCTGTTCTACGCCACGGAAGTTCTTTGCGCCAGCGGGATCCCCGCGGACGTCCCGGCCTGTGCCTGGCTTCTTACGGTGGTCCGCAATGGGCTGCGAACCTGGACGGTCACCCAACGCCACTGGCTCTCGGAGCGGGATGTTCGGGACGGCGTGTGGGCGCATCTGAAGAAGAACCAGGATCTGGGGGAGGGGACGCCGCTGGTATCGGTGTTCGGACAGGAGCGCGAGTGGCCCCCGATTCCCCTGGCTATGACGCCCATGCCTGCCGGTTCGTCGCCTCTCTGGCAGGAACTGAGGGCGTTGCTTGTCCGTGCAGGCTGGGATCGCGACGTCGCCGAGCACGGTCTGCAGGTGATCGAACAACGGGCGTCCCAACACCTTCAGGAGATGTCCTTCGGCTCAGAGCCGGGGCCCGCGCTCTCCCGGTTGGAAACGAACAGGGTGTTGAGCTGCGTGCCCAGGGGCCACAAGAGGGCGCTCGTGGACTTCGTCTGCAGCGAACGCGGCTACCTCTGGGGCCGCCTCCACGGAATTTCCCCCGTCAACGCCCTTGCCCTGCCCGGGGTCCGCGAGGCATTGGAATCGCTTGTCTGGAACAAATCGAGGCCCAAGAACGCTCGGACGAGGAGCTACGCGTCCCGAAATGTGAATTCCTGTGAGGACATCCCTGCGTGACAGGGCCATCTCGTTCTTGGCTGGAGTGGTGGGTCATGGCCAGGGGACTGCGGTGACCACGGTGTTGTTGGCGAACTGGGCTTGCCCGTCCATTGGCACGAAGGGGCTGGCAAGATCACACGTGACGACCCTCAGTAGGTGTGGGCCCTCGGTGGCGAAGGCATCTGCGGGCAAGGACGTCTTGGCCAGCGATTCGAGCCCGACGATCTTGTACCGGCACGTTACGCCGGCCTTGTCGGATAGGTAGAGGGGCATGCCCTTGGTCACCTGTGCGAGGGAAGCCATCGGCGCCAACGACCCATCCCGGAAGTTGACGTGCCCGGCCAGCAGGGTCGAGCCCTTCGTGGCACACCCAGCGGCGGACCCTATGTAGCGGGCGGCTTTGGGAGCATCCGGGACCACGAGGTAGCCGGAATCGTCACGGCCTTCGTCTACGAGCCCTACTTCGAGGTCCACGCCCGGGATGGAGAGCGTGCCAGGACGAAGGCTGGGGATCGCAGCCGGGCCAATGTAGGTGTCCGGTTCGGCGGAAGTAAACGCGGACAGGACAGGTATCGGTTGAGCCGGCGGGGGAGCGGGCGGTGCTGTGAAAGCCAGGACGCCTGCGGTGGCTCCGGCCACGCCAAACGAAGCCACGGCGGTCAGTGCAACCCGGTTCCGGCGGGCGCGGGAATGGTTGCGGGTTTGAATCATCGGATTTTCCTTGTTTGTTAGGCGGGGCACCCGGTGATCAGCCTCGGTGGCCGGATCGGGGTGCCCCGCGTCAATTTGGTGGGGCCCGCCAAGGGGTGTTACCCGGCGTGTTCGTCCGGATACTCGGCAGGTGTTTTAGCTCCTCGGTTATCGAAGCGCCTGCGGTAGAACAGCCCAGCGCCTGCGAGGAGAGCCAGTGCGAGGGTGCTGGCACCTGCGATCAGCAGCGGCCCGTTCGGCCCGGCCTCCGGTGCAGACGTCGGCGCAAAGCCGGTGTTGATCATCAGGGCCGGCTTGTTCGGTGTAACGGTGACTGTTTCGGGGAAGGCGATGATGGTCTCGTTCTTTTCGCCGCAGTTGCCCTTGTGCAGCTGCGCTGTGAATGGTCCCTTGCCTTGGCCTTTGTCGATGGTCAGATTGAGCTCCTCGACGTACCCGTAGGTGCCTTTGTGGGCGATGGTGTGGCCCGGGTAGGTGATTTCACCCGTTGTAGTGACGTCCTGGTCCGTGGAGGTCCAGGTGGGGTTGGCGCAGACGGCCTGGGCGGATCCGTCGGTCGAATCGTCGAATTTGTACTGGTTCACTTTGGTGGTGACTTTGATGCCGGTGCCGGAAGGGATGGTGCCCGAGATCATTCCGATGTCGTGAGCCACGAGCGGCACGGTGCCGTTCTCGGAGGCTTTGGTGACAATCGAAGGTTTCTCGACCGGGACGGTTTCGTTGGGCAGCAGTTCCTTGCCGTCCCATGCCATGGTGGACTCGGTACCGTTGATCTTCTCGGAGAAGTAAAGGTTGGCTGTCTGGCCTTTGGCCCACTTCTCGGCGACGATCTTTTCCCATGGAACCTCGACGGCGGCGGTCCTGAATTCGCCGTTGCCGGTGACCTTGGTCGTCACGGTACCGATGACCTCGGCATCGGCCGGGGCGGCTTCGGTGCCGGCGGCAACCGGGGAGGCGGAGGTCAGGACCAGATCCGTTGTCACGGAGAGTTCTTTTCCGGGCTCGTTGCCGGTCACGGTGACGACGTCGTGGACCTTGCCGTTTTCAATGATCGATGCCTTGGTCGCGACCTCGGGCTGGTATTTCTGGATCGTCTCTTCGTTCGGGTCGTTGAAGCCTGCCGTCCAATCAGCACGGAAGTACTGCTGCAGTTCCGCGGGCTGGGCCGCCTTGGAGAAGCGGGCCACCGGGTAGTAATAGCCGGCCTTGTCCGCCGTTTTGTCAGCGGTCACCGTGATGTCGCCGGGTCCCGTCGCAGTGCCCGTCCCGGAGGCAACCTTCACCGCGGTGGAAGGGACTTGGGTGGCCGGGGTGAGTTTGACTTGGCTGTAGTACCAGTCGACGTCGAAGCGGGCCGGTACGCTCCCGCCGTTCACGAACGCCCAGTCATTGGTGTTTCCCGTGGACGTGTTCACGTGCAGGACGTCCACCAGGGGCTGGCCGCCCTCCACATATCGGCGAGCGGTCGAGCTCGCTACGGGCTGAAAATCGATGATCACTTTGGCATCGGCCGACGTTCCCGCGACGGGTCGTGCCCCGCCGGCAACGAGAAGGTTCTGGAACCCGGGCACCGAATAGGTTGTGGCTGACACCCCGGGTGCGTCGATCGTCAGTGTGACGGACACTATTCCGTTTCCGGTAGCCGCGAAGCTGAGTTGATCTCCGGTACGGAGGTTGACTGCATGGGAGTTCGTTCCTGACCACACGGCAGGGCCGTTCAGAACAGCGCGGGCCGAGAAGCCGCTCAGCTTGTTTCCGGCCGCGGAAACCAGTTCCGTTGAGGTGACTGTCCCGCCGCGACCGCTAGTGTCCACCGAGAGTTTCGGTTGGGCGGAATACGGACCGGAATTGGCCCGGGCGTCGGCCAGCATCGCGGCGGCCTGTGCGCGGACGGCCGGCATCTGCGGATCAGATGAGTCCCGGAGATTAGCGTAGGGAGCCCCGTTGCCGTTCCAAGGCGCGTTGAACTTCGGGTCGGCTTCTTGGTGAGCGAGATAAGCCAGCGCGGGGTGGTTGGCAGGGTCACCCTGGTATTTCTGGATCGCGTAGTTGAGTTGCGGGTTACCCAGGGACCCCACCGCCCCGGATCCGGCCGGGCCGGCCGGGATCCCGACGTCGAAGCAGAACGCCGTGGGACCTCCGGCGGCTCCGTTCAAGTTCAGGGATCCCAGCCACATCGACCAATCCCCAAACGCCCTGGCCGGCGGAGCCTTGACGGTGATGCCCGATTGGTGCATGCCCGGCAGGTCAGTTGCGGCGTGCGCGGCAGGCGCGGTCAAAACGCCACCGGTTCCGACGGCGGACAGAGTCAGTGCGCCGGCGGCTGCCAAGGCGCCGGTCTTGTAGATCGCCCGCCAGTTCCTTCCCCGTCCCGGCGGGTTGCCGGGGCCTCGTTCGAATCTTCTTTGGCTCATTTATATCCCCTTCTCTCCAACCGCGCCCATAGACGCGATGACCACGCTTCGGGTGGTCCTGTATGTAGAGAGCCGGACTAATCGCAGTCCGAGAGAAGGGTTTGGTTTGAGCTGTCGGTTTTTGAGGGAGACATTTTTCAGAGCCTTCAACTGTCAAAAATTTGACAGTTGAACCCCTGGATTTGCGCGGACTTCTTTCATATCGCCAAGGACATCAGGCTGGTGTTTCCGGTAGTCGGCACGGCGGCCCGGGAAGTCCATGTCCTTCGGGGAAGCCGTGGCCAAAGCGGCCTCATCGCGGTACCCCGGCGGTGTGAGCACTTGTGAGTTTTATGAGTTTGGTCCGGGGGAGTAGCCAGGGGATTCGGCCGATGAGGGCCACGGGTGTGAGTTTGGTGCGTTCGCACAAGTTCCGAGCCGTGCGCCGTGGTGGTGAACAACTTGCTAGAGACGGGTTGTGAGCTGTTGACCGAAGACGCTTGCATCGCCAGCGGAAAGCGCCGGTTCGATCAAGGATCGGGAATTCTTGTCCGTTCTCAATGCAGTTATCAGTCGCGACGTCGGAACTGACAGGTTGGATGAGACGACATCCGGCTCGATTCGTCTCATCCGGGTTGTTGGCTTCGTGTGTTTGGCCATGTCGCGGGCAGTTCGTTTCCTGCAGAAGTCCGGCGGCCGTCAGCGATCTCAACAACTCACGATCATCCACGCTGACAACTTAACTGAGAATCCGTTAACTGACAGTTGAATGCGAAAAGTGACATATCTGGAATGAGAACGGACAGTTCTTGGAACCGATTCCACTCCCGTTGTTTTAACGCCGATAATCTACATTATGTAAAGTAGAATCGTGATTATTGCATCTGATGCATGATCACCCTTCCTCGCCTATCTTTTCCTATCGCGGATCACCTGGATGCCGGAAATGCCCCCTGACCTGCGGTGATACCGTATTCCGCTGCCGAACTCAGAGCGCCTCGGGTGTTGACTTGTACCCGGCGCGACCTAAGGGCATTGCCTGCGACGGGCCATTGACCTGCGGATTTGCACCGGTTCTGCATTAATTGCATGATTCATTCATCCAATGCAATGTCAGAAGGGGTTTGTCATGGCAGTTGATGCAGCGGGTCGTGTGCTTGATTTCGGCCCTGTGAGGTTCCTGCATCCCGAGGACCAGGTGTTCACGCAGATGCTCACGGGCTGGCGTAACCAGCAGCTGAGCAGGAACCTGGCCTTCGGCACCATCGAGTCGAGGGAACGGCTGGTGACGCGTTTCCAGGAATCGACGAACGAGTATCCCTGGCACTGGACGCCGGCCCATGTCGACGAATTCTTCGGGGATCTTCGCAGTGTGAAGCACGCAGCCCAATCGACGATCCGCTCCTCTCAGGCCGCACTGAGGGCGTTCTGCGCATACGTGGCTTCCCCGGAGTACGGCTGGGACATTGTCTGCGAACAGCATTTCGGGTCCCATCCGGTCCAGGTCTGTTTCGACTGGAACACAGCCGTCCACGCCCAAGCCGGTGAGTCCTCCCCCAAGCCCCGCCCGTTCACGCAGCGGGAGCTCCAGGATTTCTTTGACCGGGCCGATGATGAGGTCGACCGGATCGCCTCGCTGGGCCGCAAGGGTTGGCTGCCGGCTTACCGTGACGCGGTCCGGTTCAAAGTGGCATACTGCTGGGGTCTGCGCCGCAATGAGGTCCGCCACCTGCAGACGGTGGACTTCGGCAGGAATCCTCACGCCCGTGAGTTCGGCAAATACGGCGTGCTTCAGGTCCGGTACGGAAAGGCCATGAAGGGGTCGCCCCCGAAGCGCCGCAGCGTCCTGACGGTATTCGACTGGTCGACGGAGATCGTGGCCGACTGGCTCGAACGCGGGCACCCCCATATGACGGACGGGCTGGACCTGTTCCCTTCCGAGCGCGGCACGCTGGTTTCCGAGACCGCGTTGAACCGCCGCTTCAACCGGTATTGCGAGGACCTGGGCCTCTCCCCCGGGCTGGACATCCACTCGCTGCGCCGTTTTATCCCCGCTTAGTTTCCGTGTTGCGATAAGTGCTGACAGGGCATGGGAACAAGGCGTTTGCGCTTTGCATGGAGTCGCGTGGTGTTTGTATGGTCTCCGGTTATGATCTTGAGTTTCTTCTCGTCCCAGGGTTGGGAGTCCTGGGAGGTCGATTGTCGGCCGCTGATCCCGGAGCGGATGCCGGTGCTGGTCGATGAGGACTTGCGGTTCGAGGGCTCGCCGGGCACGCCGCGGCCGACGGTCGCGGTGAACCGGTGGCTGCGTGAGCTTCCCGCCAGCGGGGCGCCGTCACCGAACACGTGGGCGGCGTACGCGCGGGCGATCAAGGAGTGGATGGAGTTCCTGGCCGAGCATGGCGTGGGGCTGTTCGACTCGCGGGATCGGTTGAAGCTGGGGCTGAGCCGGTACGCCGAGCATCGCGCGGCCGGCCCGCTCAAGCACCGGTTTGCCGCGACGACGTGGGGCCAGCACATGAGCATCCTGTCGCTGTTCTACCGGTGGGCGATGGAGGAAGGACACGCTGAGGCCGAGCCGTTCACCTACCGCACGGCACGGGCCTTGTTCCGCGGCACCGGCCGGGACGTTCGGGTGAACCTGGCGGTGCGGCGGACTCCGAAGCCGCACGTGACGATCAAGTACCTGGAGCCGGACTTCACCGGCCTGTTCCTCAACGGCTTGCGCGGTCTCGCCCCGGACGGTGCCCTGGATGCCGGCTACCGGGGTCGTGAACTGGCCCGCAACGCCGCCGTCGGCGGACTTGCGCTGGCCACCGGCCTGCGTGCACAGGAGTTCACCTACTTGCTGACCTACGAGATCCCGGCGCTTCCACCCCGGCCCGTGGCGATTCCGATCCCGTTCCCCGTTCCCGCGGGGATCACCAAGGGCCGCAAGTTCCGGACCACCTGGATCTCCTACGAGGCGTTGGCGGCCGTCCACCATTATCTCGAACTCGACCGCGTCGTGACCGTGGACGGCTCGGCCTGGCGCCCGCCGCGACGCTGGGGCGAGCCGCTGCTGGTGACCAACCCGGACGCGCGGGGAGGACAGATCAACGGTATCCGCCGCCGGTGGGACACGCTCACTCCGGACGAGCGGCGTCGGCTGGTCGCTCCGGGCGGGGGTTCCTGCCTGCTCGCGCTGCGCAACGGCGGCGGACCGTTCACCGCCTGGGCCACGGTGTTCGAGCGGACAGCCGACCGGATCCGCGCCCGGTTCGAGCCACGGTTCCCGCACATCCACCCGCATCGGCTGCGCCATTCCTTCTCGATGCGCACCTTGGAATATCTGGTGACCGGGCATTACCGGCAAGCCGCGAAGCTGGTGAAGGACACTGACGCCGACGCCGCGTTGGTGTTCTATTTGTCCAAAGCGGACCCGCTGCTTGTGCTACGGGATCTGCTCGGTCATTCCTCGGTGCTGACCACGGAAAAGTACCTCAAACGTTTGGACACGACGCGGATCTATCGCGACGCCTACGACAGCGCCGGCATTGCCGACGGTCTGCTCGCCGAGGCGGCCGCCGAGCAGGAGGCCGCGGCGGAGTTCGACGACGGTGAAAGCGGGTTGTGCTGATGCCGGCCACCGTGACCGGGGACCCGCTGGGCATCGAATGCGTGTTCAGCGACGGCTCCACCGCGCGGTTCGACCTGGACCGTTTGCCCTGCCCGCTGCTGGCCCGAGACCTCGCGGTGGGGCTGGTAGAGCTGATCCACCCGCACGGCTCGGTCGACGCGGCCGGTTCGCTGACCCACTACGCGCAGTCCATCCGTCATCTGGCCCGCACGCTGGCTGCCCGGGGGTTCACCGGTGGGGCGGCGGAGCTGAGCCGGGCGCAGATGGCCGAGTACTGGATGGCCGCGAGTGGCCCGAAAGAGGCGTGCACCCGCCGGATGCTTCACGGATTCCAACTCGCGGGCGGGCGCCTGGACGCGAAGCTGGCCGAGCTGGCGGCCGGGCGGGCCTACAACCCCCAGCGCAGCCGCCACCAGCTGCCGCCCTACCCGGAAGACCAATGGGGGCAGCTCACGCAGACCTGCCGCAGTGTCGTGGACGAGTCGTTCGCCCGGCACAAGCGCGCCCTGGCCGCGGCCCGGCGCGGCCAGCACCCGCGCGAGCACGGGTGGAGCGAGGAGAACCTGCGCTGGCTGCTGGCCCGGATCGGCCCGGTCGGCATCGCTTCCTTCGGGCAGCACCTGGGCTGCTCGGACAACGTGGTCCGCCAGCGCGGCGGGGTGCTGGAAGCGAGCATGGACCTGTTCCCGCGGTTGGATGTCGTGATCGCCTACCGGCTGCTGTTCGGCATCTACTCCGGCATCGTCCCTGACGGTATCGATGACCTGGTCACCGACGACATCGACTGGGCCGGTGACTCCACCATCCTGCTGTCCTACGTCAAGGGCCGCACCGCCGCCGAGAGCCTCAACCTGCCCCGGCGGGCGGTCCGGCTGCTGGAGCAGTGGCTGGCGCACTCAGCGCTCTTGCGCGGCCACGCCGCCCCGGAGCAGGGTCGGCATTTGTGGATACGGCTGAGGAAACCCGGCGGAACCGAGATCACGGCGGGAGTCGGAGCGGCCAGCCGGGTCGCGATCCAACGCTGGGTAGTCCGCCACGACCTGCTCGATGGCGACGGTGCGCCGATCAAGATCCATCGTTCGCGGATCCGCACCACGTTCCAGTCGCTGCGGGACAAGCGCAGCTGGGCCGGCCGCGGCCGGGCGACCATCGACCCCAACCACAGCCCGGAGGTGGAGGGGGATCACTACCTGACCGCCACCACGCCGTCCCAGCGTCGGGCCGCTGAGGCGATCGTGGAGGACGCCCAGCACGACCTGCTGCGCAAGGCGCACCCGCCTACGGTCGTGACCGGCGAGGACGCCGCCACCCTCGCCGGGGACTACCCCCAACTGGTCGCTGCGCTTCACCTGGACGAGACGGTGATCGCCGAACTCGTCGGCGGGCAACGCGACGTGTTCACCGCGGCCTGCGCCGATCAGCTCGCCGGCCTGCACGGACCGAAGGGCAAGCCGTGCCCTGCCCGGCCCTGGGTCTGCCTGCTCTGCCCGCTGGCGGTGTTCGCGCCCCGGCACGCGGTGAACCTGTTGCGGCTCAAGGCGTTCTTCTCCCGGCAATGGCAGCAGATGCCCGCTGCTCAGTTCATGGCCGTGTTCGGCCCTTACTCCCAGCGGATCGGCCAGGTGCTGGACGGCTTCGACCCCGTCGTCGTGGTTCGCGCGGCTGCCCAGGTCGGCGACACTGACGACGAACTTCCCCTGCGCCCGGAGGAGTCCACCCGATGACAACCGCACTCGCCTATGAGCGGCCCGGGTCAGTGTTCGCCGGCATGGACATCTGCCGTGAAGCCGGCTTGGCGCTGCCCGACGGGACGCGCCGGCCGGTGTTCGAGGACGAACGCTGGGATTTCACCGCTGTGATCGGCTTGCCGAACCAGATGTCCAAGGTCAGCCGCCGGTTCGATTTCACTACGATTGCCAACCCTCGCTGGCGGGTGGTCGCCAAGGAGCAGATCGTGGCGATGCTCGCCCCCAGACACGAGGCTGTAATGCCCTTGCCGCGCGCCTACCGGACCCCGCTGCACCTGTTGACTGCCTCCGGCCGGCTGGCCGAGCTGACCAGGTTCCTGAACTGGCTCACAGATCAGGGCCTCACCAGCCTCGACGAGGTGAGCGCCGACCGCTGCGAGGCATACCTGGCCCACCGACGCTACCTGCTCGACGACAACGGCCAGGTCGTGGGCGAACGCAGCCCCGCGACCCGACGGGCCGCCGCCCAGACCGTCGTCGACCTGGTCAACCACCGGGAACTGTTCAGCCTCGACCGGGTCCCCGAGGACCTGCGCCCCTGGGGCGGTGCCGCCCCCTCCACGGTCGCCGAGATGCCCTCCGGAGTTGGACAGAACAAGACCCCGCCCGTCGCCGACGCGTCCTTGCAGCCGATGCTGGCAGCAGCCAGCTATCTGGTGGGCACGCTTGGCCCGCACGCGATCGACCTGATCACACAGGTCAGAGACGCCGACCGGAAATGGTCGCACAGGCTTGGGGACCACGTCTTGACCTCCACGCTGCCCGTCGAGGAGATCACGCAACTGCTGGCGGACTACGAACGCCGCAGCGAACCGCTTCCGATGGCTGCCGAGCACACCATCCGGGACCGGGTGGCTGGCGGCTGGGCACCCGACGATCCGCTGACCCGGGTCTCCCTCGGGCTGCTGGCCCGCCAGGCCGGGTTCACCCAGTTCTGGCGGCAGTGGATTCCGCACCTGCGCGACCGGATCGAAGCGACCTTGGCCGTGGTCGGGGCGGAGAAACCCTTCGGCCGCAATGCTTCCGCCGTCGGCCGCGCTGATGGGGATGGAACCCTCCCCTGGACACTGCCGCTGGATCGATCGGAAGCTGTCGCCCTCGTCGGGATCGTCCGCACGGCCGCGATCGTCCTGCTGGCAGCGGTGTCCGGGATGCGGTCCTCCGAGTTGATGGAGCTGGAAGTGGGCTGCTGCCGCCCACCCGAGCACTACGGCCCCGGCCTGGTCCGCTACCGGCTGGCCGGCAAAGTCATCAAAGGCCAGCAGTTGGGCGGCCTCACCGACGAATGGGTCATCATCGAACCCGCCTACCGCGCCGTCCAGCTGCTCGAACGGCTGCATGAGACCCCCGAGAACAGAGCGCCGTTGCTGGGCCGGTTCGCCTTCGACGTCCGCTACAGATGGTTCCGCAACTGGGTCAACGGGCCAGCTGGCCAGCGCCTCGGCCTGGCTCCCATCCCCGAAGCCCCAGTCAGTCTCCGGGCTTTACGTCGCACGCTGGCGATCGAGTTGGCCTACCGTCCCGGGGGTCTGCTCGCGGCTAAACTGCACCTCAAGCACATCGCGACGGCAACAACGGAGGGGTATGCGTCCCGACCGGGCGGGGCGCAGGCCGAACTGCTGTCCGAGGTCAACAAGCACGAGGCCGAGCGAAACCTCGATCTGGTCTGGACCGAGTTCCGCAACTACCAGCAAGGCATCATGCCCGCAGGGCCAGCGGCTAGCGAGCTGACGGAGTTCTTCGCCCACATCGACGGCAAGCTCACCACCGGCGAGGCGGGCCCGCCGAAGACCCAGCGCAGCGACCGGGAAGTGCTCAACCTGCTCACCAAACGTGCCCAGACGCTGCATCTGGGCACGGCCAACTACTGCTGGTTCACCGACCCGTCCCGGGCGCTCTGCCTGAAACTCGCCGGCACCCCGCATGCCGACCGACCCCTGACGGGAATGTGTGACTCGGCGCGCTGCCCGCAAGCCACCCACCATCCCCGTCACCGGCCGGTCTGGGCCGAGCACGCCGCACAGACCAAGACCTTCCTCGGCAGCCTCGGCCCCACCCGCAAGACCGAACAAGCCCGACTGCAGGCCGACCTCCACCGAGCCCTGGGCGTCCTGGACGCCATCGGCACCGCCACCAACCAGACCAAGGAATGACATGCGGATCACCGCAGCTCAGCGCACCGCCAACGAGAACCGGATCCGCGCCGCCATCGACCGGCTCCTGCGCGGCGAAATCCCGCCCGACGGCCGCTGCGACGTCAAGACTCTCGCCGCCGAGTCGGGCGTCGACCGCACTGCCTTCTACGGCAGCCGGCCCTACGCCGATCTGCGCCTCGAGTTCGAACAGCGCCTGCGGACTCTCCAGCAGGCCGGCGAACAGCCTGACTTGCGCGACGCGCAGATCACCCGCCTCAAGAAAGAGATCACTGCGTTGAAGCACCGCCTAGCTGACTCAACCGCCACGATCAACCAACTCACCGAATTCCAGACCCAAGCTCTCGCGCGACTCGCCGCCCAACACGACGAGATCGTCCGCCTGCGGGCCGCGGCCACCTCCGACAGCCGGGTCAGCCGGCTGCCGCCACGAGCCGCCACCATCGGCTCATCCAACTAACAGGCAACACCCTTCCGAGAAAGTGATCTATGACACCTCAGCAACGTCCAAACGCAACACGCGCGACCAGCTCAGTCACAAGCTGCAGCACCGGAAGTCCCGGCTGCTCTATCGCCACACGAACCCAACCGCACACGGCGACTGCGGAGACAAGGCATTCCTACATCACCCACCTGGTCGAGTCCGGCATGGACGCTTTGTTCGTCCAGCACCAGGCCGGGCATGAACATGCCTCGACCACGGCCCTCTACACGTCCGTGTCGAGTGACTTCCGGGTCAAAACCCTGCGCCGCGCCCTGGACTCGACCGTCAGGGCCGCGCTGGGCGGAATGGAAGACTAATCCTTATGAAACGAGAGATCGACTACCGGTGGCGGCTTGCCGAACTCATGGCGGCCCGCGGCATGCACAACAGCACCGACCTGAGCCCCTTATTGAAGGAACGCGGGATCGAACTCTCGGCCTCACAGGTTTACCGGCTCGTCACCCAACGACCAGAACGCGTGTCCCTGATGATGGTCTCGGCCCTCTGCGACATCTTCGCCTGCGGCCCCGAAGACCTCATCACCGTCACGGCCGCGGATGCGAAAGTCCGCAAGATCGCCTCCAACGCCAACGTCGTGGACCTGAACAAGACCATCCGGCCCAAACGCGCCCGAGTGATCCGCGATGACGGCTGACATCACGCCGCGCCCTATCGTGCGGGGCCGCCCTCGCAGCGCAGGGACCTTCACGTGTGACCGGTGCTCAAGGATGGCCGGCAAACACCGCGCCAGCTGGCCCGAAGGCAGGATCTGCGGGACCTGCTTCACGATTGCCATGCGCACCCACGGCACCTGCCCCGGCTGCGGAACAGAGCGCATGCTCCCAGGCAGGTCTGCTGCCCACGGCGATCAGCCGGTGTGTGTCGATTGCGCGGGTATCACCCAGGACTACCACTGCTCCCGCTGCGGCACCGAAACCGAGCACTATCGCCAAGACACATGCGCCCGCTGCTCGCTGCGGGACGACCTCACGGTGCTGCTCCGCATTGAACAGAGAAGTGCGGAGGCCAAGACGGCGGCGGAGAAATTGCTCACTGCCCTCTGCGAAGCCGAACGCCCCGAAAGCATCCTGACCTGGCTTCGCGACGCCGGCGTCAGAGACCTCCTCGGACGGATTGCCACCGGCAAAGTTCCTCTCAACCACGAGGCGCTGGATGAAGAACCGAACAGCAAGCGGGTGGAACACCTACGCAGCCTGCTCACCCACCACAAACTGCTCCCGAACCGCGACCACTACCTCGCGCTCTTCGAACGGTGGCTGGCCAGCAAGCTCGAGGACATCGAGGACCCCGAGATCCGCCGGCCCGTCGAATCCTTCGCCCGCTGGCACCACCTACGTCGCATCCGCAGCCTCTCCGGGGACGGGAAACCCACCCGCGGTCCCGTGCACAGTGCCAAGCAGGAAATCACCGAAACCATCAAGTTCCTCACCTGGCTCAAAACCACCCACGGGCGGGCGGTTGCTTCCTGCGTCCAAGCCGACGTCGACGCCTGGCTTGCCGACGGCCCCACCACCAGGCACGCCATCCGAACATTCTTCGTCTGGGCTGTCAGGAACCGGACCTGCACCAACATCGCCATCGGACACCGGCAAGCCCGGACCGTCCCCCTCCTAAGCCAGGACCAGAGACTCTCCATGCTCAAGGCATGCCTCACAGACGACGTCGATACACTCGCCTATCGGGTCGCCGCCACGTTCCTGCTGCTTTACGCCCAGCCAGTCGTGAAGATTGCCGCGATGAAGAGCACCGACGTGATCATCACACCCGACGGATTGCGACTGTCACTCGGCGAAGGCGACCCCGCACCCGTCCCCGAGCCCTTCGCGTCACTACTCACACAACATCTGGCCTCACGTCCGAACATGCGAACCGGGAGCAGCACCGGCAGCGAGTGGTTGTTTCCTGGCTACCGTCCCGGGCAACACATCCACCCGAACACGCTCATGGAACGCCTCCGGGAAGTAGGCATCAACGTCCGGGGAGCCCGCAACGCCTCCCTCCGCGGACTGGTCGCCGAGGTTCCGGCCCCACTCGTCGCAGAAATGCTCGGATACAGCTACCAAGTCACCCAAAAGCACGCCACCGCGGCCGCGGATCCGTGGTCCCGCTACGCGCCGCGCGGACACTGATTCCTGCCACGCGCTGGGGCAGCTCTGGCACTATGGTGTCCGTGGGTCTTCAATCGCATGCAGGGCCTGGCAAGTCACTAAGGGTCATTAGAGTGTGAAATTACCGAAGGAGGGGAGCCGGGTGACTGAAAACGTCCTTGGCGGCGACTATCCGTTCTTTCGTGTCATCGAGTCCCCAATCACAGCCCACATGCTGCGACCGCTCGACCCGCGTTGTCATACAGTACAGTTCGGCAAGGCGCTAACGGAGAGCGACTATAGGCGGCTTTCCGAATGGATCGCGCAGTATCCCTCAGTCACCCTACGAGCGTACGCCTCCTACGATGGCTCCATCCGTGACCTGGATTTTCTTCGATTTTTTCCCGCGCTCCACAAGTTCTCCGCAGACACGCTCTACCACTCACTTGAGTCAATAGATGGTCTGGGCTACCTTCCCGAATCGGCCTCGATGATTGGACTCGGGCAGACGAAAAAGAAGCTGTCGCTCAAACCCTTGGGTCGCTTCACTAGCCTCCGCCGCCTCTATCTGGAGGGACAGACAAAAGACATCGAAACGATCTCCGAGCTAAGGAGCCTACGAAGCGTCACCCTCCGGTCCATTACGCTGGCAGATTTATCCATTTTGCAGCCTCTTAGGCAACTCCGGGCGCTCGACCTCAAACTGGGTGGCACTCGCGATTTGGCACTCCTACCCACCATCGGCAAACTCGACTATCTGGAGCTTTGGATGGTACGGGGCCTGCACGACCTCTCCCCCGTAGCTCAGCTGGAAGACCTCAGCTATCTCTTCCTTCAATCCCTGAAACAGGTCACGCAACTTCCCGATCTCTCGCGACTCACGCACCTAGAGACAGTCTGGCTTGAGACCATGAAGGGTCTCACCGATTTGTCGCCTCTGCTGACAGCCCGTTCGCTCCGACGGGTCGGGGTTGTCGATATGGCACATCTGCAGCCGGAGGACGTAGGAGTATTGGCTGGCCACCCAGGGCTTCAAGAACTCAGGGCGGGACTGGGGAGCAAGCGCAAGAACGACGCTGTTAGGAAGCTCGTCCCGTTACCGGATGGCGAACGTTGGGCAAAACCCGAAAGTCTCTCTGCCGACTAGTTCCGAAGGTCTTGAGCATCGACAGATACCCACCAGCGCTTAGCCGGAGCTGGGCAGAATAGTTCAGGATCGAATATGCACGGTTACCAGTAGAAGTGATTCGGTTGCGGAATTTGCAGATTAGGACCCGTTGTTGGTACCCCCGCTTCTCCCAAGCGCGCAGTCGCAACCAAGCTGCCAACGAAATCCAGTGACAAAGCCCTCCGGCCACGTATACGCTCCGATCAGCTTCAATCCTCAGGGGGTTCGATGAAGCATTCACGATTGTGGCAAATCAGTTTTTGGCTGCTATTTTCCGGCCTGCTAATGACTTCTTGTGCATCCGGTCCGGTGGGCAAATCAGGGACTGACGTCGCAACGCCAACCCCGAACGTTTCCACGCCTCCCCTGGCGACATGTAAGCCATTCCTGCCGTCCGCGCCATGTTCGCAATTCGTCAGCATTTTGGGGACATCCAACGGCGTCAACCTGACGTGGGTGGCGGCAGGCGGGTTGAGAGTGGAACTGTATTCCGTCAACGGGGTGCTTCAATTCGCGGCGAAAACCCCTTGCAATCCGATCAGTGGACCGGCGACGATCACAGGGAACACCCTCACACTCGGCAAACTCGCAGCTGGGGCAATGGGCTGCGCCGGCGAGTCTTCTGCGCAGGAGCAATGGGTCACGCAATTCCTGAGTCGCCCCATCGAAATGTCGTTCGTCCAAGACACTCTGACCTGGACGAGCGGAGGGGACACCCTCCGCTTCAAAAGCAAATAGCAGCCGCTCGTTTCAGCTTTAGCATTCCTCCAGGCGGGATACCCTGCGGGGGCGCCCCCCCGTCCATCACGGGCTCCTCCCCCACCAGGTTCCAAACCGCGCACGTTTGGCGGGATAGGTGAGCAAATCGAGCTGGTCCACCAGGTTGTTGGCGAGTAGCCATCGGACCAGAACACCGCTGCCCGGGACCAGCAGCTCGCCGTCGTGATCCGCTTTCAGCTCAGCGATCGCTGTGGCGAGGTCGCCGGCCAGGACCGTGGTGCCCGACCATTGCGGGTCGGTGAGGCTGGAAGACGCCACGTACTTGGGCCGGCTGTTCAACGCGGCCGCGATCTGGTTGGTGCTCGGATCGATCATCGCCCCCCCAATAAGGGGCAAAGATCTCGTACGTGCGCCGCCCGAAGAGGAACGCGGACGCAGCGCCATAAACCTGGCTGAGGTAGTCCCCCGTTTCTGAATCGAGAAGCAGGATCGCCCATCCCCCGCGGTCAAAGCCGCCTCTGCGATCTTCGTCGGCTCCCCCCGGGCCCTGCATCACGCCGTCCACCGTGACGTTTGTCGTCGTCGTCAACCTCATGTCGTTTCACTTCACCCCGTCGAACAACGGTCGCGGACCCCTTCCGGACCCACGCCACTTGCCCTCATTGTCCCGAGTGTCAACGCCCTTGTCCGGGTACCGCCGTCGAATGACGCCGACTCCGTGCGACGATAACCGGATGGAACAGACACCGGAAGTACTCCGCTATGCCGCCTTTACCGCCACGCCCGACGGCGGAAATCCGGCGGGAGTCGTCCTCGACGCAAGGAGCCTCGACGACGCCGGGATGCAGGCCATCGCTTCTGGCATCGGTTACGCGGAAACGGTCTTTGTCACCGAGGTCGCCGTTGACGGGGACACCCGCCGAAACCGTGTGCGGTACTTCTCCCCCATCGCCGAAGTACCGTTTTGCGGCCACGCGACCATCGCTTTGGCTGTCGCGCTGTCAGGACGCGACGGTGCGGGAACCTTTGTGTTCGATACGGCGGTTGGGCCAGTGGTGATCGGGACGGCGTTACGCGGTGCTGCTGTGACAGCAAGCTTCACGAGCGTGGAGCCGCGAATCGCCGAGTTCGCCGACGGCGTTCTGGACTCCCTCCTCGGATTGCTCGGCGTGGGCCAAGGCGAATTGCACCCGGGCTACCCTCCGATGGTCGCCTTTGCCGGAAACTGGCACCCCATTCTCGTCTTCGCCGAACGCAGCACCTTCGACTCCTTCGTTTTCGACCCGGATGCCATGCGCGCGCTGATGGATGCCAAGGGTTGGGCCGGCACCGTCACGACGCTCTGCGAGATCGGTCGCGGCGAGTTCGACTCGCGCAACCTGTTCCCAGTAGGAACCATCACTGAGGATCCCGCGACAGGTTCAGCCGCCGCGGCTTTCGGCGCATACCTCCGGCTGCTTTCGCTCGTGGAGACGCCAAGCCGGGTCATTGTCCATCAAGGCAGCCACGTCGGCCGCCCGAGCGTCCTTACCGTCGACATTCCGTCCCAGGGCGGGATCGTCGTCAGTGGCGAAGCCGTGGAGATTGCCGAGCCCTCATAAGCAATCCAGGCCCGGCCAAAAAAATAGTAAGGTTACCTTTTCAGTTTGCCTTACTATCTGGTAGCGTCGTTGTTATGAACCCCAGCCCGGATGCGGACGCGGCAGGAACGCTCGAAGCTGCCGCCGAGCTTCGTGTCCTCATTGGCCAGTTGACCCGACGGCTGCGTGAGCAGTCCCAAGTGGACAACCTGACGAATGCGCAAAAGGCCGTGCTGATCCACTTGGAGCGGGACGGCCGGGCCACGTTGTCCGCGCTGGCCCGAGCCGAGGGAATGCGTCCCCAATCCATGGGGGCTATCATCTCCGCCCTTTCCAGCCTGGGACTCGTTGAGAGCGGACCTGATCCGGCCGACGGCCGTCAGCGGATCCTGTCCCTGACAGCCGAGGCCCGTGAGAGCATCAGCGCCAGCCGGGCGGCCAAAGCCGATTGGCTTTACCGCACCATCCTGTCCAAACTCACGCCGGACGAGCGCGAACAACTGCCCGGCGCCGTTCACCTACTCAAACGCCTTTTGGAGCCGTGATACACATGACCATCACCACGTTGGACCCACAGACAGCCCTGATCGTTGTTGACCTTCAGCGGGGCATTGTTGCCTCCCCGAAAGCCCACCCGCTGGAGCCGATTGTGCAGAATTCCGCAGCCCTGGCTGATGCCTTCCGCAGCCACGGGCTGCCCGTGGTGCTGGTAAATGTCACCGGCGGCGCGCCGGGCCGGACAGATCAAGGCAGCACCGCGGGAAGGGAGTTCCCCGCCGATTTCGCCGAGCTCCTGCCTGAACTGAACCAGCAACCAAGCGATCACCTTGTGACGAAGAAGACATGGGGCGCCTTCACCAACACTGGCCTTGGCGCACTCCTGGAGGACCTCGGTGTCACCCACGTTGTGCTGACCGGTGTTGCCACAAGCATTGGCGTGGAATCCACCGCGCGGAGCGCCCACGAAGCCGGCCTGAATGTCACCTTGGCCCTGGACGCTATGACCGATATGAACATGAACGCCCACGAGAACTCCGTCACGACGATATTCCCCCGGCTGGGCGAGACCGGAACGACCCAAGAAATCCTGGACGTGCTCAAAGCCTCCCGGTCGTGACAGCGCGGGACCCCGCCCCAGCATCGAGTCCGTCCGCTGACGTGGCCAACAAGCCGCTGACTCAGCCGCGGAACCCGGCCGGTGCTCCGGCTTCCGAACAAGGGCAACGGCACTCGAACCCGCTGGGCTGGAGGTTCACGGCACCGCTGCTGCTTGGCTCCACCCTGAACCCGATCAACAGTTCGATGATCGCCACCGCGCTGGTCGGCATCGGGGCTGACTTTCGCTCAAGTCCGGGAGCCACTGCCGGGCTCATATCCGTCTTGTATCTGTGCAGCGCGGTGGCCCAACCGACCATGGGGAAACTCTCCGTCGTCTTTGGGCCCAGGCGGGTCTTCCTCTCCGGCGTCGCTATCCTTCTGGCGGCCGGAGTTGTCGGAGTGTTTGCCCCGAATCTCGGGGTGCTGCTCATTTCACGGGCGCTCATCGGCGTCGGGACCTCAGCGTGCTACCCGACGGCGATGGCGCTCGTCCGCCGGCGGGCCGACGAGTCCGGCATCGGCGTACCGGGCCGCGTGCTGGGCAACTTTTCGATCGCGGCCCAAGTGACCGCCGTCGTCGGCCTGCCCCTGGGCGGGGTACTGGCGGGCGCGTTCGGCTGGCGGGCACTGTTCGCGGTCAACATACCGCTGGCCCTCCTGGCATTCACGTTCACTTTGCTCGGAGTGGCCAAGGACGCGCCGGTCCGCAAACAGGGCTTGGGCAGCCTGCTCACCATGCTGGACCTGCCCGGGATAGCCCTCTTCGCCGGTGCAATCGTCTCGCTGCTGGTGTTCCTCTCGGCGCTCACGACGCCGGCCTGGTGGCTTGCCGCGCTGGCCGTGGTGCTGGCGGGAGCGCTGCTGGTGCGGGAACGCCAGGCACGCAGCCCGCTGATCGACGTCCGGATGCTGGGCGCGAACCGACCGTTGCAGCGTACGTACCTGCGTTCGATCCTGGCCGCGTTGGCTACATACACATCGATGTATGGCGCCAGCCAGTGGATGGAACAAAGCATGGGGCTGCACGCCGCGACCGTGGGGCTGATTCTGATCCCGCTGAGCCTGCTGAGCATCGTCGTAGCGCGGGTCGTCTCCGGCCGTGCCTGGGTCCGTTGGCCTTTGATCCTTGCCGGTGTCGCTCTGACGCTCTCCGCAGGAGTGATGCTGCTGGTGAACCACGGCTCCAGCGTTGCGTTGCTCATCGGAATGACCTTGCTGCTGGGCCTGACCAACGGCTTCAGCAGTTTCGCCAATCAGGCGGCGTTGTACCTGCAAACGACTGCCGCGGAGATCGCGGTGGCCTCGGGATTGCTGCGGACGTCGATGTACCTGGGCGCGATCGGGTCCTCCAGCGTCATCGGCATCGCCTTCGGACCGTCGGCCACCGACGCAGGTTTCCATATTTTGGCCTGGATCCTGGTCGCCATCGGGGCATCGATGGTGCTCCTGACAGCGTTTGACCGCAGCGTTCCGGCCGTCGCCGCCGAGCATTGACACCGACGGCGGGTGGTGACCCTCCCGCTCAACCTGGCGTTGACCGCCGTATTCCTCTCCGTGGTCTTTGCCCTTCAGGCGCACCGCGACAGCGGTGTCAGCTTGCTCCCCGGCCGCCTTGGCCGCGGCCAGACCGCAATGGATGATGCACAGGTGTGCGTTGTTCCCTTTCAGCTGTTCGCCGAAACCGCGGTCCCCAGGCCAAGGGCCGTAAGGATCGCGGCGGAGCTCCGTTCGAGTGCTTTCGTCACAGATGGCTTCTTCAACCAGAGAACGGCCTGGGTGGCCACCACAGACAGGATTCCCAGGTAAAGCATCGAAATAGCGAAGTCGATCACTCCGAGGAGCATCGTCAGTCCAAGGGACGCCTCCCCGGGAGGAAGGAACTGGGGCACCACGGCGAGGAAAAACAGGCCCACCTTGGGGTTCAGCATGCACGAAACAAGACCTGCGAAGAAGCTCGAGCGCAGCGTGGGGCCCGCCCAAGTGGGGTTCTCTTCCTGGTGGGCTGGTTGCCCGCGCCGGCTGTGGATAAAGGCGCTGACCCCCAGGTAAACCAAGTAGAGGCCGCCGATGATCTTCACCATCCTGTACGCCTCGGCCGACTGCTCCAGTAGGGCCGCCAGTCCAATGCCGACAAGCCCTGCCCAGAAGATGCTGCCCAACGAGGAACCGAGACCGGCCGAGAGGCCGGCTTTGACGTTCGACAGGCTGTACCTCAGGACGAGGAACGAGTCAGGGCCTGGAGTAAGGGCCAGGATCACGCACAACCCGGTGAACGCCGCTAGTGAACTCAGAGTCATGTTCCCATTGAATCATCGCGCGGCATTTGGACCGTGTACCGCGGGCCTCACGGAACCTTCCCAGAGCCCCCAGCTACAATAGGGCCGTCCGTATTTCCCCTGGAGAGGTAGTTCCCCTTTTGGTCACTCGCCACGATGCACCCAGCCCGGAGCCGGGCCAGTCGCCCCCTGTCGCCTACCCGGGCCAGGGAAAGCTGGCTGCCCGCAGCCGGCGGTTCAGCTTTCGTCGTTCGCCCCGCTGGTTCAAAATCACCAGCGCCGCAGTGGCTGTCCTGCTGATCGCAGTCATCGCGTTTGGAGGGTATTGGGTATGGCGCCTTCAGGCCAATATCTCATCGTCCGCACTCGGCGCCGGTGGCATCAGGACGGAAGGGCCGGTTGACGACAGCAAGGACCGCCTGCAAATCCTCGTTCTGGGTACCGATACCAGGAGCGGCAAGAACGGGCAGTTCGGCACCACAGACCAGTCCTCCGGCTACGGCCAATCGGACGTCATGATGCTGCTGGACATTTCCGCGGACAACAACCATGTCAACGTGATCAGCTTCCCCCGCGACTTGTTGGTCGACGTGCCGGCTTGCACTGACAGCAAGACCGGCAAGCAATACCCCGAACGGCAAAATGCGATGATCAACAGCGCGATGGCCGAAGCCGGCATCGGCTGCGCTGTTGACACCGTCAACAAGCTCACGGGTTTGGAGGTTGACCACTTCATGATGGCCGACTTCAATGCAGTGACCGAACTGTCCAAGGCCGTCGGCGGCGTCGACGTCTGTGTGAGTACCGCAGTCAACGACCCCGACTCCGGGCTGCATTTGCCTAAGGGCACTTCGCAGGTGGAAGGTGACCAGGCACTTGCGTTCCTGCGCACGCGCCACGCATTTTCCGACGGCGGGGACCTCGGACGGATCAAGGCGCAGCAATCGTTCCTCGGTTCCCTCGTGCGGAAGCTCAAGGCTGACGGAACGCTCGGCAACCCCCAGAAGATGCTGAGCATCGCCGACACAGTCACGAAGAACCTCACCGTCGATGACGGACTCGCCTCGGTTCCGGCCCTGTTGACCATCGCGGGCAGGCTCAAGAATATTGACCCGGCCAAGGTCAACTTCATCACGGTGCCCAACGTGCCGGCCGCGTCCGATCCCAACCGGCTCGACCTTGACCAACCGGCGGCGAGCAACTTCTTCGCTGCCCTGACGAAGAGCCCCGATCTCAGCCAGCCCGCACCAAGCGCAGCGGCGTCCCCGGCTCCATCCACTGCAACGTCGAAAGCCGGTTACGACAAGGCCCTTCAACCGATCACCGTCGCCAATGGAACAGGCGTGACCGGCAGGAGCCAGGAGATCGGATCGATTCTCTCCGCCGGAGGCTTCACGAAACTGGCCAAGATCCAAGCCGATGCCAGGCCACAGACAATGGTCTACTACGGTGCGGGCTTTGCCGATGTTGCTGCGGACGTCGCCGCGATGTTCGGGTTGCCCGCGACGAGCGTGCAGCAGGTAGCGAGTGTCCAGGGAGTGCAGCTCTACGCCGGGCAGGACTTCGCCACCGGGGACAAGCCGACACTTCCGGCCCCCAAGCCCAACGATGTGGTTGCCCAGACCGCTCAAGACCAGACCTGCCAGACAACCAACCCGGTCGGATAGCCGGAAGACAGAGCGCCCTCCGCCTCGCAATGCGTGGCGGAGGGCGCTTTCTGTTTTCTTGCTACTGAGGCTGCTCGCCCGAAACGTTGACCAGCCAGGCAATGCCGAACTTATCCGTCAACATCCCGAAGATGTCGCCCCACGGCGCCTTCTCCAGTGGAACGGTGATCGTGCCGCCGTCGGCCAGTCCGTTCCAATAGCCGCGAAGTTCTGCTTCGTCGTCACCGCTGAGCGACACCGAGATGTTGTTTCCCGGACTGTAATCCATGCTGTTGGGGGTGTCTGCGGCCATGAGCTGCAGTCCGTTATCTGTTTTGAGCGCGGAGTGCATGATCTTGTCGCCCTCGGCGGGGTCTTCGCTCGCGTGGAACTCGGCGAAGGTGCTTTGGGTCAGCTCGCCCCCGAAGACCGACTGGTAGAAGGCCATGGCCTCCTTGGCGTTGTCCCGAAAGCTGATGTACGGGTTGAGGTTCGTGGTCATTACATGGCTCCTCAGTGTTCAGGGCAGCACGATCAGCTACCTTTTCGTCATGCTAACAGCGCCGGCTGCGCCCATCCACAGCCCAAAATTACCGCGCCCGACGGCGGCTGACCCGGTTCCCGTACGCTCCTTGTCCCGGAGGCGCGGAGTTCTTCAACAACGGGCCGGAGATCGGGTACGCCAAGTAAAACGCCGATGCCCGGCCGAGGTCGCTGGCGCGCCGGACAACGTGGATCAACCTCATGGTGTACCTCCGGGAATTGCGGGTCGATTCACGTGCGGTTGCCACATCTTCCGCGGTACTCAATCTTGGTTCAAGAGCCTGCCGGCATGCGGAGGGCCTTCAGTTCGAGTTCGGCTTAGCTGCGCGATAAGGTCGTTTCCATGCCTGCTGCAAAATCGACCCTGGTCCGCACTGCCCTCATCGCCGGACTGGCCGACGCCATTCTCATTCTTGTTTTCGCGGCCATCGGCCGCGACGCGCACCAACGCGCCGACGTCCTGACAGGGGTCTTTTCCACGGCCTGGCCCTTCCTTGCCGGTGCGGCGATCGGCTGGCTCGCCGCGAGGGTCTGGCGGGCACCGTTCCAGACCTGGCCGGCCGGCGTCGCCGTGTGGATTGGAACCGTGGCCGGTGGCATGCTCCTGCGTGCGGCCACCGGGCAGACCGTGGTGATCGCCTTCATTATTGTCGCCCTCATCAGCTTGGGGATCCTGCTGCTCGGCTACCGCGCTGTGATCGCCCTGGTAGTGCGGGTCCGTCGGCGGAGCCGCCAGTCCTGAGCGCCCGCCGATGTACTAGGCTTGCTACGTCCATCGCCGCACTTCGGAAAGGCCGCCCCCAGTGATCACCGCTTTTGTCCTGATCAAGACCGACGCTTCACGTATCCCGGAGACGGCCGAAGAGATCTCCGCCATCCAGGGGATCAGCGAGGTCTACTCCGTCACCGGGGAATGGGACCTTATTGCCGTGGCGCGCGTGGCGAAGCATGAGGAATTGGCGGATGTCATCGCCGACAAGCTCTCCAAGGTCCCCGCGGTGGTTCACACCACCACGCACATCGCCTTCCGCGCCTACTCGCAGCACGATCTGGACGCCGCGTTCTCGCTGGGCTTCGAGCAGTAACCGCCGGCGCCCCGACGCCTACCTTTGGGTGAGTCCAACCCACGTGTCGAGGACCCGGGCAGCTGCTCCCGAGTCGACGGACTCCGCAGCACGCAGCCAGGCCGATTTCATTCGGTCCAGGAAAGGGCCGTCGGCAGCAGTCTCGTAAGCCACCAAGCCCGCGGCGGCGTTGAGCAAGACGGCATCCCGGACCGGACCCGCCTTCCCGCCAAGCACTTCGCGCACGACGGCGGCATTCGCCGCGGCGTTGCCGCCTCGAAGATCGGCCACGGTCGCCGGAGCAATCCCGAGATCTGACGGCGAGAACCGCTGTTCGGTGACCTGCCCGTTCCGGATTTCCCACACCGTGGACGGACCTGTGGTGGTGAGTTCATCGAGGCCGTCTTCCCCGCGGAAAACCAAACCCCGGCTCCCCCGGCGTGCCAAGACGCCGGCGATCAGCGGAGCCATGGTGGCGTTGGCAACGCCCACGGCTGAAGCCTGGACATGGGCAGGGTTGGTCATCGGACCCAGGAAATTGAAGGCGGTGGGAACACCAAGTTCAGCCCGTACAACACCGGTATGCCGGAAGGACGGGTGGAATACCTGGGCGAAGCAAAAAGTGATCCCTGCCTCTTCGGCGTTGCGGGCGACGCGCTCGATCGGCAAGTCAAGCCTCACGCCCAAGGCTTCCAGGACATCGGCGGAGCCCGACGACGACGACGCGGCGCGGTTCCCGTGCTTTACGACCCGCGCTCCAGCGCCGGCCGCCACAAGGGCAGCCATCGTCGAGATGTTGACCGTGTTGAGTCGATCGCCGCCCGTGCCCACAATGTCCAGCTTTTCGCCCGGGATGCTCACGGCTTTGGCGTTGGACAGCATCGCCTCGACCAGTCCGGTGACTTCCTCCACGGTTTCGCCCTTGGCGCGCAGGGCAACCAAGAAACCGGCGATCTGGGACGGGGTTGCTTCCCCGGACATGATCGTGTTCATGGCCCATGCCGTGTTCTCGACCGTGAGGTCATGCCCGTTGATCAAGGCAGAGATGAGTCCGGGCCATGAGTTGCTTGCCTGCTGTGCAGATGCCTGTGAAGTCACCACTTGATGCTAGCGATCCACCGTGCTCCGTGACCAATGCGAAGGAGGTCGGGAACTTTTCCGCGCGAATTCGCGTGTTTGTAGAAAAAGTCTCCCCAAATGGCGGTTCGCATTGGGAAGTCCGGACTTTTACAGACATAATGTCCTTGTGACATCTGCGACCCATGCCCCCAGTACCCCGGCGCACCCGACGCTGAATCGCCCCAATTTGGTTTCCGTTGGAACCGTTGTGTGGCTTTCCAGTGAGTTGATGTTCTTCGCCGGTCTCTTCGCCATGTACTTCACGCTGCGTTCCACGTCAGGCGCGTTGTGGGCGGACGAAACCGGCAAGCTCAACTTCCCGTTTGCGCTTGTAAACACGATCGTCCTTGTGTCAAGTTCCTTCACTTGCCAGATGGGCGTCTTCGCCGCCGAGCGACTTGAACCGCGCCGTCGAGGCGGTGTGCTGCAGTTCACCCGCTGGGGCATGAACGAATGGTTCCTCCTGACGTTCATCATGGGCGCCATCTTCGTTGCCGGCCAGAGCACGGAATACGCCATGCTTGTGTCCGAGCACGTTACGCTCTCCGCCAACGCCTACGGTTCCGCTTTCTACATGACTACCGGCTTCCACGGCCTGCACGTCATCGGCGGCCTCATCGCCTTCCTGTTCATCATTGGCCGCGCATACGCCGCCAAGAAGTTCGGACACTTTGAAGCGACCTCGGCAATCGTCACCTCGTACTATTGGCACTTCGTGGATGTTGTGTGGATCGGCCTCTTCCTGGTCATCTACGTCCTGAAGTAGCCCGGCACCGACTCTTGTTCCACAAGAGGATGAATTTTAAAGAAGCGGCTCACGGAGCCGACGCAGGATCGAATAAAGGAACCACCACGTGAAGGCACTCTCGCAGAAGCGACGTCATCCACTGGCAGCAATTGCGCTGCTGTTGTTGGGACTCCTCGTCACTGGTGGGCTTTACGCCGTTGCCACAACGGTCAACCAGGCGAAGGCAGACACCACTACCTTCAGCGCCAGCGACGCCCAGGAGGGCGGCAAGCTCTTCGCCGCAAACTGCGCCACCTGCCACGGCATGGGCGCAAGCGGAACGAAGGACGCTCCGTCGCTGGTCGGCGTGGGTGCTGCTGCAGTTGACTTCCAGGTTGGCACCGGCCGTATGCCCATGCAGATGAACGGACCCCAGGCCCAAGAAAAGCCAAGGCAGTTCAACGACCAGCAGACTCAGCAGCTCGCGGCTTACGTCGCCTCGCTGGGTGCTGGTCCGGCAATTCCCGACGCATCGCTGCTCGACGAAAAGGGTGACGCCGCGAAGGGTGGCGAGCTCTTCCGCGTCAACTGCGCGATGTGCCACAACGCTGCCGCAGCCGGCGGTGCCTTGACCCGTGGAAAGTTCGCTCCGGCGTTGGCCGGGGTTTCGGGACAGCACATCTACGAAGCCATGGCCACTGGTCCGCAGAACATGCCCGTCTTCAACGACGCCAACATCTCTCCTGAGGGCAAGCGCGACATCATCACCTTCCTGAAGACGATCGAAGCCAACGGGTCGCCGGGCGGAAACGACCTCGGATCCCTGGGTCCGGTTTCCGAAGGTCTCTTCGTCTGGGTCGCAGGCCTCGGCGTCATCATCGCCTTCACCATCTGGCTGACGTCCCGCACGTCATAACCCGGACGCACTAAGAACTTCTGCTGTCCCCACAGCAGTTTGAATTGAACATTAACCCGGTTAAGGCCGGGACAACGAGAGAAGGATGAGGCGAATTATGGGCAACCATAGTGACGGCAGTCCGAACCACTCGGGCACCGTAGCTACGGCTGGTCAGAATGATGTGGAGAAGTTCCAGGATCCTGGGCTCCCTCCGCACCGTTTGCGCCTGGCTGACACGGATCCGAGAGCCGCCAAGCGAGCCGAACGACAGGTAGCCATACTCTTCGGCATATCTGTCATCGGCACGGTGATCTTCCTGGTGTCGTACTTTGCCATCGATCTGCACACCGATGGATCGATCGCAACGATCCGCAACCAAAACCTGTTGCTTGGCCTTGGCACCGCATTTGCGATGCTCGGCATCGGCACCGGTATCGTGCACTGGGCCAAGGCCCTCATGCCGGACCACGAGGTATCGGAAGAGCGCCACGCCATCCGTACCGAGGAAGACCGGCAGGCAGCCGTGCGGATCGTCGAGGACATCGTCGAGGAAACCGGCATCAAGCGTCGCCCGCTGATCCGCAACACCCTTTTGGGTGCTGTGGCCCTGGCTCCCCTCCCGGCCCTGGCCGTATTCGGTGACCTTGGACCCCGTCCGGACGACAAGCTCGCACACACCATGTGGGCACCCCAGGACGGCAAGCTCAAGCGCCTCACCCGCGACCCCGATGGAACTCCGATCAAAGCGTCCGACGTGACCATCGGTTCTGCGTTCCACGTGATCCCGGAAGGCCTCAACGAACTCCAGGAAGGCAAGCTCAACGCGAAGGCCAAAGCCGTCGTTTTGCTGATGCGCCTGAACCCGGAGGACTTGACGATTTCCAAGGGCCGCGAAACCTGGAGCTACAACGGAATCGTTGCCTACTCCAAGATCTGCACCCACGTCGGTTGCCCCGTTGCCCTTTATGAGCAGCAAACGCACCACCTGCTGTGCCCGTGCCACCAGTCAACCTTCGACCTCACCAAGGAATGCAAGGTTATCTTCGGCCCCGCCAGCCGTCCGCTCCCCCAGCTGCCCATCGCGGTGGACGCTGAGGGCTACCTCGTAGCCACGAGCGATTTCAAAGAACCTGTAGGACCGAGTTACTGGGAGCGTGACGAGCATGAGCGCCTCATCAACAGCTGAAGTCCCCTTCGTACCTAAAACCAAGGTTGGCCGGATCACGGACTTCGTTGACGAGCGTGTCGGCGGATCCGGAATCCTGCGTGAATTCGGCCGGAAGGTCTTCCCCGACCACTGGTCCTTCATGTTCGGTGAGGTGGCGCTGTATTCCTTCGTCATCCTCCTGATGTCGGGTACGTTCCTGACGTTCTTCTTCGACCCGTCGATGGCTGAGACCCACTATTCGGGTTCTTACACCCCGCTGACAAATGTCGAAATGTCCGTCGCGTACAACTCGTCGCTGAACATCTCGTTCGACGTCCGCGGTGGCTTGTTCTTCCGCCAGGTCCACCACTGGGCGGCCCTGCTGTTCGTGGCGTCCCTTGGTGTGCACATGCTGCGTGTCTTCTTCACGGGCGCTTTCCGCAAGCCCCGTGAAATGAACTGGGTGGTGGGCGGCGTCCTGCTCATCCTCGCCATGGCTGAAGGCTTCACGGGATACTCGCTCCCCGATGACCTGCTGTCCGGTAACGGCCTGCGAATCATCGACGGTGTCATCAAGTCGATCCCGGTGATCGGCACGTATATATCGTTCTTCCTCTTCGGGGGTGAATTCCCCGGTACGGCGATCATCGGCCGCCTGTACGTGCTGCATATCCTGCTGGTGCCGGCGATGATTCTCCTGATGATCGTCATCCACCTCTTCATGGTGGTTGTGCACAAGCACACGCAGTACCCTGGCCCGGGCCGCAACGACGGCAACGTCGTCGGCTACCCCCTGGGACCGGTTTATGCGGCCAAGGCAGGTGGCTTCTTCTTCATCGTGTTCGGTGTCGTCGCCCTCATGGCTGCGATGTTCACCATCAACCCGATCTGGAACTACGGGCCGTACGACCCCTCCCCCGTGTCTGCCGGTACCCAGCCTGACTGGTACATCGGCTTCGTCGACGGTGCCCTGCGACTCATGCCCGGCGTGGTCAACGACTTCCACTTCGAATACATCATCTTCGGCCATGTGCTGACGCTGAATGTGCTGTTGCCCGCATTGGTTCCGGCAGGCATCATTTTCACGGTGCTTTTCACGTACCCGTGGATTGAGCGCTGGATCACCAAGGACAACCGTGAGCACCACGTCCTGGACCGTCCTCGCAACGCGCCTACCCGCACCGCGATTGGTGTTGCAGGCTTTACCTGGTACTGCGTCATGTGGGCAGCGGCCGGCTCCGACCTCATCGCAACGCACTTCCACGTCGCACTGAACGATGTCACGTACTGGTTGCGCACGCTGTTCTTCATTGGCCCGATCATTGCGTTCATGGTGACAAAGCGCGTGGCCCTCGCACTGCAGCGCAAGGACCGTGAAATTGCCTTGCACGGCCGCGAAACGGGCCGCATCGTGCGCCTGCCGCACGGTGAGTTCATCGAGGTGCACGCCCCGCTGGACGACTACAAGCAATACAAGCTTGTGGGCTTCGAGTCGCCGTCCCCGTTGGCGGCCCAGCCGAACGAGCACGGCGTCGTCACTCCGAAGGAGAAGCGCCGCGCGGCACTGTCCAAGTGGTTCTTCGAAGACCGTGTTGCCCCGGCAACGCCGGCCGAGCTCGAAGCAGCGCACGGACACGGCCACCATGAGGCCATCGAATCCAGCGAAGAGCACAAGAGCCTTAGCCACTAGCTCCCGCAGATAGCAACGAGTGAGGGCCCCGTCCGCATGGACGGGGCCCTCACTCGTTGTGCTGCATCCGGGCGGTGTGCCCCTGGCTTCGAGCTAGTGGGTGCGGTAGCCCGTCGATTGGCTTCTCGTGGACCGGACGCCCGGCCGCTGCAACGGAACCCACAACTTGTAGCGGTCAGCACGGTAGTACGAGACGGAGTAGTCCACCATGGCACGGGCCACGAATGCGTGGCGCTGGATCTTGAGCAGCGGAGTACCGACATCCACGTTCAGTAGCCGCGCTGTGGATGGCGAAGCTGCGGTTGCTTCGATCATGTCCTCTCCCCACTCCATCACCAGTCCGTACTTTTCACTCAGTACGTTGTACAGGGACGTGGGAGGCGCCTCGTCCAAAAGACCTGGCACGCGGTGGGCAGGGATGAAGTTCTCGTCCACGCTCATGGGTTCGTTGTCCGCGAGGAGGAGCCTCCGGAAACGGACCAGCGGCGTGCCTTCCTCCAACTGGAGTTCCCTCGCCAGGAAGGCGCTGGCAGCGATTTGCTCAAAGCTCAGGACCTTGGCAGCCGGAACCATGCCACGGCGCTGCATTTCCTCGCTGTACGAGGTGAGCTTCACTTGCAGGTCCAGCTTGGGTTTGCGGACGAAAGTTCCCAGTCCAACCACCCGTTCGATGACTTCCTCGCCGACGAGGGCATCAAGGGCCTGCCGTACCGTCATCCTCGCGAGTCCGAAGCGTTCAGAGAGGTCCCGTTCCGACGGCAACGCCGCGCCGGGCTTGCAGGACTCCGAGATGTAGCTACGCAGGATCTCGCGCAGTTGAACGTAGATAGGAGTGCCGCTCTTGCGGTCGATCTCCCCCGCGATACGTGCTGCTTCAGCAGGCACGGCGGACCCCGGCAAAGAAATCACTCATGAAACAAGCGTAGGCCAATCCACTCGCAGGTCTAGACCAGCCGTCCGCAACACACGGTGCGGCGGCGCTAGGCTTGGGCGCTAGGCTTGTAGGGATCAAAATCGCAGTCGGCATCTGGCCGTACGAGTCAAAGGAGCCGGTTTGCCCGAGCACAAAGCCATCATCGCCGCAAAAATCGGCCTCCATGCACGGGCTGCCGCTCTGTTCGTGCGGGCCGTGACGGCCACTGGCCTGCCGGTGACGATCCGCAAGCCCGGCCAGCAAGCGGTGGATGCCCGCTCTTTGCTCGAAGTCATGACCGAAGATTTCGGATATGGCTGCGAAGTGGTCCTGGCGGTCGAGCGAGAAGCGCTGCAAGCCGGTCGCACGCTGGATGAGGTCAACGATGCCTTGGTGGCCCTTTCGGCCGTGCTGGAGGCCCTGGAGGGCTCCTGAAGGGCAATTCCCGTGATGGCATAGCTCTCAAACGGCATTCGGATACGACAAAAGACGGCGGGCCCCACCAAGTGGTGGGGCCCGCCGTCTTTGTTCACGTGTTTTTCTAGTGCGCGTGGTCTCCACGGCTGTATTCGAACACCCAACCGACCAGGGCTACGACAGCCAGGCCGGCGGCGACGAACGTGATCCAGAAGCCTACGGCCAAGCCAAGGAACCCGCCTGCACAAGACAAGCCGAGCACCAGCGGCCACCAGCTCCAGGGGCTGAAGTGTCCCTGCTCGCCGGCGCCTTCGTGGATCTCCGCGTCCGGACGGTCCTCCGGACGCATGCCGACCCGCTTACCCGTGAAACCGAGGTATGCGCCGATCATGCCTGCCAGGCCACCGACCAGGAGGATGCCGAGGGTGCCGACCCACTCATCCCAGTTGTTCAGGAAACCGTAAACCAGCGCGACCGGTACGAAGAAGAAGCTCCCCGCACCAAAAATCCAAGATTCGATTTTCATTTCGCGTCCTTCTGGTCAGCGTTGCCGAGCACCCTTGCTGCCGGCTCAGGGCTCATGGAAGTGTGGTGCTGCGCGAGTTCCGGGTGGTGGAGGTCCAAGGCAGGACGTTCGGAACGAATGCGGGGCAGCGACGTGAAGTTGTGCCGCGGCGGCGGGCAGGACGTAGCCCACTCGAGCGAGGCGCCAAAGCCCCAGGGATCGTCGACCTCGACCTTTTTGTTGCTGCGCCACGTGATGTAGACGTTCCAGAAGAACGGCAGGAGCGAGGCGCCGAGCACGAAGGACGAAATCGTGGAGAACTGGTTCATCCAGGTGAAACCGTCCTGCGGAAGGTAGTCGGCGTAACGCCGGGGCATACCCTCTACGCCGAGCCAGTGCTGGATCAGGAAGGTGCCGTGGAAGCCCAGGAACAGGAGCCAGAAGTGGATCTTGCCGAGGCGCTCGTTGAGCATCTTGCCGGTCCACTTGGGCCACCAGAAGTAGAAGCCTGCGAACATTGCGAACACCACGGTGCCGAAGACCACGTAGTGGAAGTGCGCCACGACGAAGTAGGAGTCCGAGACGTGGAAGTCCAACGGCGGGGACGCCAGGATGATGCCGGTCAGGCCGCCGAAGAGGAAGGTGACCAGGAAGCCGATGCTCCAGAGCATGGGTGTCTCGAAGGTAATCGAGCCCTGCCACAGGGTGCCGATCCAGTTGAAGAACTTCACGCCGGTGGGTACCGCGATCAGCATCGTCATGAAGGAGAAGAACGGCAGCAGCACCGATCCGGTGACATACATGTGGTGCGCCCACACGGTCACCGACAAAGCGGCGATCGCGATGGTTGCGTAGACAAGGCCCTTGTAGCCGAAGATCGGCTTGCGGCTGAAGACCGGGAAGATCTCCGAGACAATGCCAAAGAACGGCAACGCGATGATGTACACCTCGGGGTGGCCGAAGAACCAGAACAGGTGCTGCCACAAGACAGCGCCGCCGTTCTCCGGATCGAAGATGTGGGCGCCGAAGCGCCGGTCAGCGCCGAGGGCGAAGAGTGCGGCCGCGAGCGGCGGGAACGCCATGAGAACCAGGATGGCCGTCACCAGGGTGTTCCAGGTGAAGATCGGCATGCGCCACATCGTCATGCCGGGAGCGCGCATGCAGATGATGGTGGTGATGAAGTTGACCGCACCCAGGATGGTTCCGAAACCGGACAACGCCAGGCCGAAGACCCAAAGGTCACCGCCGACGCCCGGGGTGAACGTGGTGTCTGACAGCGGCGCATAGGCGAACCAGCCAAAGGAGGCGGCACCTTGCGGAGTGATGAAGCCGGACACGGCGATGGTGGAGCCGAAAAGGAAGAACCAGAAGGCCAGCGCGTTCAGTCGCGGGAAGGCGACATCGGGGGCGCCGATCTGGAGCGGCATGACGACGTTCGCGAAGCCGGCGAAGAGCGGCGTCGCAAACATCAGCAGCATCACGGTGCCGTGCATGGTGAAGAGCTGGTTGTACTGCTCCTTGGTCTGCAGGATCTGCATGCCGGGCTCGAAGAGCTCCGCACGCATCAGCAGCGCCATGACGCCGCCGAGGCAGAAGAACACGAAGGACGCGATCAGGTACATGTACCCGATGGTCTTGTGGTCCGTGGAGGTGATCCAGTTGACGACGATGCGTCCCTTGGATTTCGGTACTACGGGAGCCTCTAGGACCCCGGCTGATTGAGTATAAGTAGCCACGTCGCGTCCCTTAATTCTTTGCGTTCAGGTTCGGGTTGCGGTCGTACTTCGAATCGAGAAGACCGGTGTTGCCGCTCTGGCGAAGCTGATCCATGTGTGCCTGGAACTCGGCTTCGGAAACGACCTTCACGCGGAACAACATCTCAGAATGGTATTCACCGCAAAGTTCGGCGCACTTGCCGTCATAGGTGCCCTCCTTGGTGGGGGTCAACCTGATGTAGTTGGTCTTGCCGGGAATCACGTCGCGCTTCTGCAGGAAGGCCGGAACCCAGAAAGAGTGGATGACGTCGCGGGAATTCAGCTCGAGGTCAACCGACTTGTTGACCGGCAGATACAGCGTCGGCAACTGGTTCAAGTCGATGGCGTTGCCCGTGAGGTGCGCCTGGACGCCCGCTTCGTGAACGTCATCGGTGATGACAGAGCCCTTGACGTAGTTGAAGTCCCAAGCCCATTGCTTGCCCACGACGTCGATGGTGACGTCGGCCGGCTTGGAGCGATCGTCAATCGCCTGCTGGTCCTGGTTGGTGAAGTAGAAGAACACCAACACCATGAACAGCGGAATGGTCAAATAAAAGACCTCCAGAGGGAGGTTGTAGCTAAGCTGCTTCGGGAAACCCGTGGTGCCCTTGCGGCGCCTGTAGGCGATGATGCACCAAACCAGCAGACCCCAAGTGATAATGCCGACTACGAGGGCGGCGATCCATGAGTTGACCCAGAGGTCCATGATCCGATCGGTGTTGCTGGTTGTACCACGTTCCGTGGGCAACCAGCCTTTTTCTACCTCTGGTGAACATCCGGTCAAAACCAACGCGCCGGCTAGTGCCAAGCCAGTGATCGAGGTGATCTTTATGCGTCGGCTGCCGGTTCGGTTCTGCGAACTCACAGACGGCCCTTCCTCTTGTTGCTGCAGCCCGGCAGGCGGAAGGCCCACCGGGCACACTAAAGTTTTACTACCCGATGTAGAGCTTACCGCTACCAAGCGGTTTTCGCCGACATGCTGGCCCAGTGCGTCGGGACGGGTTTAACCCGTTCCTGAACTGGGCCAACAGTCTGCGAATGCCCGGTTAGTGGAACGAATCGCCGCAGGCGCAAGACCCGCCGGCGTTGGGGTTGTCGATCGTGAAGCCCTGCTTGGAGATCGTGTCCTCGAAGTCGATGCTCGCACCGCTCAGGTACGGCACGCTCATCTTGTCGACAACCACTTCGACGCCGTCGTAGTCGCGGACGGCATCGCCGTCGAGCAGGCGCTCGTCGAAGTAAAGCTGGTAGATCAGGCCCGAGCAGCCGCCCGGCTGAACAGCGACGCGAAGCCGCAGGTCCGTGCGGCCCTCCTGTTCGAGAAGGCTCCGGACTTTACCTGCTGCGACATCGGTCAACTTGACCTCGTGCTCAGGAAGCTCGCCGCCTGCGAGCTGCGCTCCGGTGCTGTTTTCGTTGGTTGCAGTGCTCATTGGCCTACCTTCTTATGACGCTCTTGGCGGCTGCGCCTACGCGCTGCCTGCCCTTACCCAAATACGTGCGGGCTATAGCTACATGCTACGTCGAGCCGGCGCATAGCTATAACTTCTAACGTAACCGGCCGGACCCTTGGCTTGTTCCCCGGCCTGATGCGCGCGTGGGCTCAGAGGCCTTCCGAGTTCAGGCGGGCCAGCATCAGGGCCTCGGCCAGCACTGCGTTGCGGAAATCCCCGATGTGGAGAGATTCGTTGGCGCTGTGGGCCCGTGAATCCGGGTCCTCGACACCAGTCACCAGGATCTGGACATCAGGATAGGTTTCGGTCAGGTCCGCGATGAAGGGGATTGATCCGCCGATCCCCATTTCGACGGCGGGCACACCCCAGGCTTCACCGAGTGCCCACATCGCGATCCGGGCGGCAGCTGATCCTGTATCGGTGGAGAAGGCGTTGCCCCGCTCCCCCGGCACGAACGTGACCTTCGCTCCGAAAGGCGCGTTCGCCGCGAGGTGTTTTCCGACGGCGTCCATGGCGGCATCGGGATCTTGCCCGGGAGCCAAGCGCAGGCTGAACTTCGCCCTCGCAGCGGGGAGCAACGTGTTGGATGCGACGTCGACGGCGGGTGCGTCGATGCCGATGATAGACAAGGCGGGTTTGGTCCAGAGCCTCGACGCAATACTGCCGCTGCCGGCGAGCCGCACGCCGTCGAGCACTGAGGCGTCGGCACGGTACTGGTCCTCGTCCACGTCCTCCACGACGTCATCCCTGGCTACCAAGCCCTCGATCGCGACGTTGCCGTCGTCGTCGTGCAGCGTGGCGATAAGGCGGGACAGGAGGGTCGGCGCATCCAGTACGGGACCGCCGAACATGCCGGAGTGCACGGCGTGTTCGAGCACCCGTACTTCGAAGGTACCGTCCACCAGGCCGCGGAGACTGGTTGTCAGTGCCGGTACGCCGACTTTCCAGTTGCTGGAATCGGCTACGACGATGACGCTCGCTTCGAGGAGGTCGCGGTGCGTTTCGAGGAAAGTGCGGAAGGTGGGTGAACCGGCTTCTTCTTCGCCCTCGAAGAACAAGGTGACTCCAAGGCCGAAGTCGTCTCCCAACACCTGGGTTGCCGCGGCGTAGGAAGCAAGGTGGGCCATGATGCCGGCTTTGTCGTCTGCGGCGCCACGGCCATAAAGGCGGCCCTCGCGTTCCTCGGCCACGAACGGCTCGGTGTCCCACAAGGTCACGTCGCCCGGCGGTTGCACATCATGGTGCGCGTACAGCAGGATGGTGGGCTTGCCCGGCGCGGCGAGGCGGCGCGCAACAATCGCAGGGCCCCCAGCGGTCCCGTCGGCCTTGTCGCAGCGCAGGATCTGTACGTCCTGGAAGCCCGACTCGCGGACCAGCGAGGCAACAGCCTCGGCGCTTCGCTCGAGTTCGGCCGGGTCGAAGCTGGGCCATGCGATCCCCGGAATAGCGACCAGGGCTTTCAAACGAGCCATGGTCTCGCCGAAGGAAGCATCGATCGAGGACTTGAGCGCATCAACATTGATCGTGCCGGAGCCGCCGGAAAGGGTCTGCGGGATCTCCGCATTCATTGAAGTCATGGCGAAAACACTACCGCCGCGAGTGGTGCTGGGGAACCGGGCCGGGCGGCGTGGCGGCCCCATTCGCCGGGCGGCGCGCCACGGCGACTTTCGCGCGGTTCCTGCGGGGTATTCTGTAGTGGTGTTTGGACGTAAAAAGGATGAGCCGAGCGCTCAAGACTCAATAGACCAGCTTGCCGCCGATCCCGCCGTGAGAGGCGCTGGCAAGGGCGCTCCCACGCCCAAGCGCAAGGAACAGGAAGCAGCCCGCAAGCGTCCCCTCGTACCGACGGACCGCAAGGCCTCGAAAGAAGCCGAGCGTATCGCCGTGCAGGACCAGCGCCAGAAAATGCGCCAGGCCCTCGACACGGGGGACGAGAAGTACCTGCCGCTGCGGGACAAAGGACCCCAGAAGCGTTTCGCGCGCGATTATGTCGATGCCCGTTTCAGCCTCGGTGAGTACTTGATGTTCGGTGCCCTGCTTTTCGTCGTGATCTCCTTCGTCATTCCTTCGGGAAGCGACGCCCTCAGCTACATCCTGATCGGCTTCTGGGTCATGTTCCTCGCTGTCTTCGCGGATGTGTTCGTCCTTTCCCGCAAGTTGCGCAAGGGCTTGACGCAGAAGTTCGGCGACATCGAGCGTGGCACCGTCTGGTACGGCAGCATGCGTTCCCTGCAGTTCCGTCGCTTGCGCCTGCCCAAGCCGCAGGTGCAGCGGGGCCAGTACCCCGCGTAAAGCCATCCGTCGCCACGGACCCGAGTCCATGAACCAGAAAGACCCTGGAACAACTGTTCCAGGGTCTTTCTGGTTTGTCCGCGCCTGGCGGCGACGCTTAACTGCGACGTTTGGCCAAGGCCCTGTTGATCCCGGCGGCCCAGAACGGACCTTCGTAGAGGAACGCCGTGTAACCCTGCACGAGGGTTGCGCCGGCGTCGAGCCGTTCCTGGACGTCGGCCGCGGACTGCACTCCGCCGACCGCGATGAGCACGAGGCCCTCCCCCACCGCGGCCTTCAGGCGGCGCAACACCTCGAGCGAACGCCCCTTGAGCGGGGCGCCCGAGAGTCCGCCGGCGCCGCACGCCTCGACTTTGACCGGATCGGACACCAGGCCTTCCCGGCCGATGGTGGTGTTTGTGGCGATGATCCCGTCGAGCTTGAGGTCCAAGGCGAGGCGGGCGACGTCGTCGATGTCTTCGTCACTCAGATCCGGTGCGATCTTGACGAGCAACGGCACATGGCGCCCCGCGGATTCGTCTGCCGCATCTCCGACGGCGCGCAGGAGCGGACGAAGCGTTTCGACGTTCTGGAGCAGGCGCAATCCCGGCGTATTGGGTGAACTGACATTGACTACCAAGTAGTCGGCGGCGGGTGCCAGGCTGCGGGCGCTGACCAAATAGTCCTCAACGGCGTCGTCGAGCTCTACAACCTTGGTCTTGCCGATGTTGACTCCGATCACGGGACGGACCCCTGAATGGGTCCGCTGCAATGCCGCCCGCGCGGCCTTGAGCCGCGGGGCCACGGCTGCCGCGCCGTCGTTGTTGAAGCCCATGCGGTTGATCACGGCTTTGTCCTCGATCAAGCGGAAGAGCCGTGGCTTCTCATTGCCGGGCTGTGCCTGGCCCGTGATAGTACCTACTTCCACGTGGCCGAAGCCCAGCTCGGCGAGGGCCTCGATGCCATGGCCCTCTTTGTCGAAGCCGGCCGCAAGGCCAAAGGGTGAGGGGAAGGTCAGCCCCAAAGCCTCGGTGCGCAAGGAGGGGTGGGGAGCCGTCATTTTGGCGAGGACGCGTCCTGCTCCTGAACGGTGTGCGAAGCGGATCGCCTGGAAGCCGATCTTGTGGGCCTTTTCGGCGTCCATCCAGGAGAAGGCCAACTTGAAGAATGTGGGGTAAACGCGCATGGTCCTAGTTTTCCGGTTTAGGGGTCCCGCACCAAACCAGGGCGGTTACCGGACGGTAGCATGTACGAATGCCGAGCAATCCACGTGATGGAGTTCACTCCGAGGCTATCATCAGAGCCGATGTCATCGTTATCGGTGCGGGATTGTCGGGGCTGGTCGCCGCGGCCCACGCCTACGCCGCCGGCAAACGCGTTGCGGTCTTGGACCAGGAGCCGCCGGCCTCCGTGGGCGGCCAGGCACATTGGTCTTTCGGCGGCCTGTTCCTGGTCAATTCTCCCGAGCAGCGGAGGCTGGGTGTCAAGGACAGTGCCGAACTCGCCTTGAGGGATTGGCTGGCGTCGGCTGCCTTTGACCGGCCGGAGGAGTCGTGGGCCCGGTTGTGGGCGGAGGCCTATGTGGATTTCGCCGCCGGCGAGAAGCGCCGGTGGCTGCGCTCCCTTGGCGTGCGGATCTTTCCGCTCGTGCAGTGGGCCGAACGGGGCGGTTATGGTCCCCAAGGCCACGGCAACACGGTCCCGCGGTTCCACGTCACGTGGGGCACCGGACCCGGCGTCGTGCAGCCCTTCCTGGCAAAAGTGAACGAAGGCGAGGCCCGCGGAAGGGTGTCCTTCCACTTCCGGCATCGCGCCACGGAAATAACGACGACGGCGGACCGCGCCACAGGGGTCAGCGGCGAGATTCTTGAGCCGTCCGGAGCCGGACGCGGCGAAGCATCGCCAAGGACCGTCGTCGGGCGGTTTGAGGCGACCGCCGGCGCGATCATCGTGACCACCGGCGGGATCGGCGGGAACCATGCCATGGTGCGCAGGCAATGGCCGGACGGGAGCACCCCGGAACACATGCTCAGCGGTGTACCCGCGTCGGTCGACGGCGAGTTCCTCGCTGCCGCTGCAGCCGCCGGCGGGCGGCTCATCAATGGAGACCGCATGTGGCACTACCCCGAAGGCATCCACAACCACTCCCCCGTGTGGCCTTCGCACGGCATCCGCATCCTGCCCGGTCCGTCGGCGCTGTGGATTGACGCGACGGGCAGGCAGTTGCCCGCCCCGCTGTTTCCGGGCTTCGATTCGCTGGGAGCCCTCCGGCATATCCTGGCGGGCGGGCACGGACATTCGTGGTTCGTGTGCAACCGCACCATCGCGCTGAAGGAGTTCGCCCTGTCCGGCTCGGAACAGAACCCGGACCTGACTGGCAAGGACATCAGGCTCCTTGTTTCCAGGCTCAAACCCGGCAGCGACTCTCCATTGCGCCTCTTCCTGGACCGTGGCGTGGATTTCCTGCAAGCTCCAACGGCCGCCGAGCTCGCCGCGAAAATGAACGCGCTGACAGGTTCAGCGCTCATAGATCCCGCCCGGCTCGATTCCCTCATCCACGATCGGGATTTGCAAGTGGCGAGTGGGCTGGGCAAGGATCCACAACTTGCCGCGATCCGGGCGGCCCGGCGTTTCGCCACCGACAAGATCATGCGTGTTGCCCCTCCGCACCGGCTCAGCGACCCGAAACACGGTCCCCTCCTGGCCGTCCGGCTCTCCGTTTTGACGCGCAAGAGCCTCGGCGGACTTCAAACGGACCTTCGCTCGCGCGTGCTCGACGATTCCGGCGTTCCGGTCCCCGGCTTGTACGCGGCTGGTGAGGCTGCCGGTTTCGGTGGAGGAGGAATCCATGGCTACCGGGCGTTGGAAGGAACGTTCCTCGGCGGGTGCCTGTTCTCCGGTCGCGCAGCCGGGCGCGATGCCGCGGCGAGTGTCTAAGCTGTTCCCATGGAGTGGCAGACCGACATCCTCGGTGCGGACTTCGAAAGTTGCGCATTCGAGGCGGCTGGACCTGACGGAGTGGTCCGGCGCGCAACGCTGGTCCGCCATGTTCCGCGCCAAGGTGCCGGCAACCCCTGTGATTCTCCCCCTCCGGCCGACCGCTCGGTCCTGTTCCTGCACGGGTGGAGCGACTACTTTTTCAACGTCGCCCTCGCGGAGTTCTGGACGGCACAAGGCTTCCGTTTCTACGCGTTGGACATGCACAACCATGGCCGCAGCCTGCAAGCGGACAGTCCTGGCGGTTACGTAGAGCACCTGAACGACTACGACGCCGAAATCAGCAAGGCCATCGACATGATCCGTTCCGCCGGTCAGCATGGCCAGGAGCCCGGTTCTTTGACGCTCATGGGACATTCCACCGGGGGTCTCGTCGCCGCTCTGTGGGCCAGCAGCCACCCTGGCTCTGTTCAGTACCTCGTACTCAACAGCCCGTGGCTTGAAATGCATGGAAGTTCCGTGGTCCGCCGCGCCGCGCAGACCATGGTGAAGCCGCTCGCGCGATTCCGACCCACGACGATCCTGCGCCTGCCCGAACGCGGCTTCTATTTCCGAAGCATCAGCAGCTCGGCCGAAGGCGAATGGCTCCTGGACGAAAAGTACCGTCCGCCCTTGGCCTTCCCCATGCGGGCCGGTTGGCTCAGTGCGGTCCTCAGCGGCCACACGAGGGTGGCCCGCGGGCTGAGGATAGACATCCCGATCCTGGTCCTGATTTCCGGAGCCAGCGCCAACGGCATGGTCTGGCAGGAGTCCATGCGGCACTCGGACGCCGTGCTGGACGTCAACACCATGGCCGTCCGGGCGATGACCCTGGGCCGTACGGTCACCCTGGAGCGGGTGGATGGCGGCCTCCACGACGTCTTCTTGTCGGCCGGTCCGGTACGCGCGGATGCCTATGACAGGCTTGCCCGCTGGATTCACGGGTACATCACCAGCGGGCCGCGGACGGAACCTCCGGCAGGCCGCGAACTGGGACAATCGGGGGAAACGCCATGACCACGGAACTGGGGTTGCCAGTCTGGCAACAGGACTTTCTGGGGGGCGGGTTCGAGGCCTTGGAACTCGAACTCCCGCCGGACGAAGAGGGACCCGCCTGCGCCACCCTCGTCCGGCACGTCCGTCCCGTGGCGGCACCGTCGGTGCCGCACGGGCTCCTGGATGCCTTGACGGCATTCACCCGACGCCGACGCCGGAGCGTCGTTCCTGTCAGCCAGGGGCCGCCGAGGGTGGTGCTGTACCTCCACGGCTGGGCCGACTACTTCATGCAGACCGAACTGGCTGAGTTCCTGGGCGCCTCGGGCTTCCATTTCTATGCCCTTGACTTGCGGAAGTTCGGACGAAGCCTGCGGCCGGGCCAGACCCCCGGCTACACGACTGACCTTTCTGTCTATGACGAAGACCTTGATGCCGCCCTCCGCGCGATCCGGCAGGATGTTGCCGAGCTGACGGGCAGCGTGGAGGAACCTACAATCCACCTCCTGGCCCATTCGCTGGGCGGCCTGATCGCGGCGCTGTGGGCGGACCGGAATCCCGGCCGCATTGCCACGCTGACATTGAATTCGCCGTGGTTGGAGCTCCAAGGCAGCAGCCTGATCCGCAGCATCGCGATGCACGTCGTGGAGCCGTTTGCCCGTACCGACCCCAAGCGTCCCTTCCGGTTCCCGGAGATGCCCGCCTACTGGGAAAGCGTGAGCAACCTGGCCCACGGCGAATGGACCCTTGACCCGGAATGGCGGCCGCGCGCTTCCTTCCCGATCCGCGCAGGGTGGACCAAGGCAGTCCTCGCGGGCCACGCCGCCGTCGAACGCAAACTCAATATCGACGCTCCGGTGCTCGTGCTGCTTTCCGGCCGGACCCGGATCCAGGCTGAGTGGACCGCGGAGCTTATGCGCGTCGACGCCGTGATCGACGTCGAGCAGACGGCCCGCCGGGCGCTGGGCCTCGGGCGCCGGACTGCGGTGTTCCGCTATCCGGGTGCGCTCCACGATGTGTTCCTGTCACGGCGCACCGTCCGGCAGCAGGCCTACAGAGACGTTGCCATCTGGTTGGCTTCGTACCCGGACTGAGCGGTTGGCACGCTTGTGCCAATTCCTTGCCGCAGTCAGCGGGGTGCGGCAGCGTCTACGGCGCCTCCGTAGCGGCGGTCGCGTTTGGCGTAAATCTCGACGGCGTCCCACAACGTCCTGCGGTCGACGTCGGGCCACAACGTGTCCATGAAGACGAACTCCGCGTAGGCCGATTGCCACAAGAGGAAGTTCGAGAGCCGTTGCTCGCCGGAGCTCCGTAGAAACAGATCGACGTCCGGAAGGTCCGGTTCGTCGAGGTACTTCTGGATGGTCTTCTCGGTGACGGAACCCGGCTTCAGGCGGCCATCGGCAACATCCTGGGCAATCGCGGCCACGGCATCGGCGATCTCGGCCCGGCCGCCGTAGTTAACACACATGGTCAAAGTGCAGGTGTCGTTGCCGCGCGTGAACTGCTCGGCATCCTCCAGCTCTTTGATGACGGAACCCCACAGCCTGGGCCGCCGCCCCGCCCAGCGAATCCGCACCCCCCATTCATCGAGCTGGTTGCGTTGCCGACGTAGCACGTCCTTGTTAAATCCCATGAGAAAGCGCACTTCTTCAGGAGAGCGACGCCAGTTTTCGGTGGAGAAAGCATAGACGCTGACATATTTGATGCCCAGTTCGATCGCCCCGGCCATCACGTCCAGCAGGGCCGGCTCCCCTGCCTTGTGGCCCTCGATGCGCGGCAGCCCACGTTGGTTCGCCCAGCGGCCGTTGCCGTCCATGACGATGGCGACGTGTTGCGGTATCAGTTCTGCGGGGATGGCCGGCGGCCTGGCGCCGGAAGGATGGTGGTAGGGGGCCTTCACCGGCGCGGTCCGCGTCGTTGCCGTCTTCTTTTTTCCCAGTGCCACTTTCAGCTTCGCTCCACATGTTTGAGGGACTTCAATGCTCGTTCAAGATGCCATTGCAGGTAGCTCGCCACCAATCCGGCGGCCTCGCGGCGGTGCAAGGATTCGGAGCTATCCGCGGTAGCCCAGTCCCCCGTGAGCAGCGCGCCCAGCAAGACGACGGTCTCGCGAGCGGGTGCCGGCGAACCGGGCGGGCGGCAGTCGTTGCAGATCATTCCGCCCAAAGGAGCGGAGAAAGCCGTGTGCGGACCGCTCGCCCCGCAGCGGGCGCAATCCGTGAAACTGGGTGCCCAGCCTCCGGTTGCCAAAGCGCGGAGCAGGTAGGAATCAAGAATGAGTTCCGGCGGGTGGTCGGAACGGCTCAACGCAGCTAGTGCCCCGACAAGCAGGTTGTATTGGGCCGTTCCGGAATCGGCGTCGGCGTCGGTCAGTTTCTCCGCCGTTTCCGTCATGGCGGCTGCAACGGTATACCGGGAGTAATCGGCGGCGATCGAGCTCCCATAGGCTCCCTTGGCGACCGCCTGGGTGACAATATCCAAGGTGCGGCCGGACACGAGTTGCAGGTCAGCGACCATGAACGGCTCCAGCCGGGCGCCGAACCGGCTGCTGGTGCGCCGTACGCCCTTGGCAACCGCCCTGACTTGTCCATGGTGCTTTGTGAGCAAGGTGATGATGCGGTCCGCTTCGCCCAGCTTGTGGGTGCGCAGCACGACGGCATCGTCCCGATAGGAGCGCGCTGCAAACGACGAAGGATTGGCCACAGTTAATCTTCGCACCACACCGGGCCTTCTCAGGTCCGGTGAAGCCGTGCGGCGCCGTGTTGACGGCGCCGCACGGCACATGGCTATGCCCGGACGGCCCTGATGGCACGGTTGACGGCAGAGATGACCGCCTTGAGCGCTGCGGTGCTCGTGTTGGGATCGATGCCCACACCCCAGAGAACCCGCTCGCCAACGGCGCATTCCACATACGCCGCGGCGGTGGCGCTGCCACCTTCGGACAGCGCATGTTCCGAGTAGTCCAGGACGCGGACGTCCACGCCGTCTTGGCGCAAGATGTCCAGCATGGCCGCGATCGGTCCGTTGCCGGCGCCGGTGCGCTGAACTACAGTGCCGTCAATGCGCAGGGCTGCGTGCAGGGTGAGCTCGCCGGACTCATCGGTTTCGGTGCGGATGGAACCCAGCGAATAGCGTCCCCACTGGCCGTCGGCCGTGCTGGCGGGCAAGTACTCGTCCTGGAACATCGCCCACAACTGGGCTCCGCTGACTTCGCCGCCCACGGTGTCGGTGCGGTGCTGGATGACGCCGGAGAACTCGATTTGGGCCCGGCGCGGCAGGTCCAGGCTGTGCTCGTTCTTGAGCAGGTACGCCACGCCGCCCTTGCCGGACTGGGAGTTGACGCGGATGACTGCCTCGTAGCTGCGGCCCAGGTCCTTGGGATCGATCGGCAAGTACGGAACCTGCCACGTGAAGTCGTCCACGGCCTTGCCGGCAGCGGCAGCGTCCTTTTCGAGGGCTTCGAAGCCCTTCTTGATGGCGTCCTGGTGCGAGCCGGAGAACGCCGTGAACACCAGATCGCCGCCATACGGGGAACGCTCGGGAACCGGCAGCTGGTTGCAGTACTCCACGGTCCGTCGGACTTCATCGATGTCGGAGAAGTCGATCATCGGGTCGACGCCCTGGACAAACATGTTCAGGCCGAGGGTGACCAGGTCCACGTTGCCGGTCCGCTCGCCGTTGCCGAACAAGCAGCCTTCGATGCGGTCGGCGCCGGCCAGATAGCCCAACTCTGCAGCGGCAACGCCCGTCCCGCGATCGTTGTGCGGGTGGAGGGAGATGATGATGCCGTCACGGGGATGCAGGTTACGGTGCATCCATTCGATGGAGTCCGCGTAGACATTCGGGGTGGCCATTTCCACGGTAGCGGGCAGGTTGATGATGACCTGCTTGTCCGCGGATGCTTCGAAAACGTCGGCAATCGCGTTGCAAACGCGCGCTGCGTACTCAAGTTCGGTTCCGGTGAAAGACTCCGGCGAATACTCGTACGTGATGTGGGTATCCGTGAGTGTTTCCTCGTACTTCTTGCACAAGCGGGCACCTTGGAGGGCGATGTCCAGGATGCCGTCCTCGTCCTGGTTGAACACGACGCGGCGCTGCAGAACCGAGGTTGAGTTGTACAGGTGGACGATTGCCTGCTTGGCGCCCACGAGGGATTCGTAGGTGCGCTCGATGAGGTGTTCACGTGCCTGGGTCAGGACCTGGATGGAGACGTCATCCGGAATGTGACCGCCTTCGATGAGCTGCCGCACGAAGTCGAAGTCGGTCTGCGAAGCGGACGGGAAGCCGACTTCGATTTCCTTGTACCCCATCTTGACCAGCAGCTGGAACATCTTCAGCTTGCGGGCAGGGCTCATGGGGTCGATCAGGGCCTGGTTGCCGTCACGGAGGTCCACAGCGCACCAGCGCGGAGCCTTGGTGATGACCTTGTCCGGCCAGGTGCGGTCCGGGAGCTCGACATTGATCTGGTCCTGGAAAGGCAGGTACCGGTGAATGGGCATTCCGGAGGGCTTTTGTGCGTTGCGCATGACTTGGGGCCTTTTCTCTTAATCTTTGATGGAAGATTGGCCGGGCACAGCTAACTCCGCAGCGAGGGTTGGCCTAGCGAATGATCGCCTTCGAGGCCCCGCCGCGGCAGCTAAGGAGAAGCATTCCTGCACGCACCATTTCACACTAACACGGGTGCGTATGATGACAATGCAATACCAGATGCAACGTCCACTATGCAGACGCGGGAACGGTTGTGAGCCGGTTCCGCTCGTCTTCCGAAGGAGTTCTTGTGCCACAGTCGGGGATCACACTGTCCAACATCGATGAAAGCGTCAGGCCGCAGGACGACCTTTACCAGCACGTCAATGGTGCGTGGCTGAAGTCGACGGTGATCCCTGACGACCGCCCGCTTGAGGGAACGTTCACGGCCCTGCGGGACGGCGCCGAACTGGCAGTCAAAGCGATCATCGAGGAAGCTGCCGCCAAGGGCGAGGACGCCAGCGGCATCGAACGCAAGGTAGGCGAGCTCTACAACAGCTTCATGGACGAGGAAGCCATCGAAGCAAGGGGCATGGAGCCTGTCCGGGACAGGCTCGCGGAGGTTTTTGCGACTACTTCGCCCGCCGGCGTGGTGTCCCTGACCGGGCGGCTGTTCCGCTCGGATGTCTCCGGCCTCTTCTCGATCTACCCGGCTCCCGACGCCGGGAACCCGGACCGGGTCCTGTTGTACATCGGCCAGGGCGGCCTGGGGCTTCCCGATGAGTCCTACTACCGGGACGAGAAGTTCGCAGGCATTGTCAGCGCCTATGCGAAATATGTCGCCAAGCTCTTCGGGCTGGCAGGAATTCCCGACGCCGACGGTGCTGCCGCGCGCGTTGTCGCCCTCGAAAAAGCACTCGCCTCGCACCATTGGGACAACGTCACCTTGCGGGATCCGCAGAAGACGTACAACCTCAAGACCGTGGAAGAGGGCCGGGAGCTTTTCCCGTACCTCGACGCATGGTTCGATTCGGCCCGGATCGAAGGCGACAAATTCGCCGAGCTGGTGGTGAGCACGCCTGATTTCTTCACCGGCGCGTCTGCCCTCGTCGAGTCCGAGCCGCTTGCCACATGGCAGGAGTGGCTGGCCCTTCGTGTGCTCAATGCCGCCGCCCCCTACCTCTCCTCGGGGTTCGTGGACGCGAACTTCGATTTCTACGGCACCACCCTGAGCGGCACTCCGCAGAACAAGGACCGCTGGAAGCGCGGCGTCGCCGTCGTCGAGGCCGCCTTGGGCGAGGCCGTCGGCCAAATCTATGTGGAGCGCCACTTCCCTGAGGGTTACAAAGCCAGGATGCAGACTCTGGTTGCCAAACTCATCGAGGCCTACCGCGAGAGCATCACGGCGCTCGATTGGATGGGCGAGGACACCAAAGCGGAAGCGTTGAAAAAGCTCGCGGCCTTCCGGCCCAAGATTGGTTTCCCGGACAAGTGGATCGACTATTCCGCCGTCGACATTCACCCTGGCGATCTTCTGGGGAACGTCGAGCGGGCGCACAACGCCGACGTCGACCGGCACCTCGATGAGGTCGGCAAGCCGGTCGATCTCGACAAGTGGCTCATGACCCCGCAGACGGTCAACGCGTACTACCACCCGATGTTGAACGAGATTGTCTTCCCAGCTGCGATCCTGCAGCCGCCCTTTTTCACGGCGGAGGCCGACGACGCGGTCAACTATGGAGGCATCGGCGCCATCATCGGCCATGAAATCGGCCACGGCTTCGACGACCAGGGCTCCCAGTTCGACGGGAGCGGGGCGCTGCGGAATTGGTGGAGCGAGGAGGACCGCAAGGCCTTCGAAGGGCTCGCGGCGAAACTCGTGGCCCAATTCGACGCCCTTGCCCCCTATGCCGCGCCCGAGCACAAGGTCAACGGGAAACTCACGCTCGGCGAAAACATCGGCGACCTGGGTGGCCTGACCATCGCCTACAAGGCCTACCTCCTGAGCCTCGACGGTTCGGAGCCGCCGGTTCTTGAAGGACTGAGCGGTGGCCAGCGCTTCTTCATGTCCTGGGCGGCCGGCTGGCGCCAGGTCATCCGTCCTGAGGAAGCCATCCGGCGCGTCGCGACTGACCCGCACTCCCCCAACGAGTTCCGAACCAATGCCATCGCGAAGAACCTCGACTCGTTCCACGACGCGTTCGCAGTGGAACCCGGGGATGGAATGTGGCTGTCGCCCGAGGACCGGGTCAGTATCTGGTAGCCATCTGGTAGGCGGCGACGCTAAACGGAAGGGAGCGGTCTCCACGCGACGTGTGGAGACCGCTCCCTTCGCTGCGTCCCGGGTCTTTCCCGTGTTGCTATCTCGCGATGAGTGCCGGGTTGACCGCCTGGCATTTCACGTCGCCTGCAGTCTGCTTCACGACGTTGGATGGTACGGAGGCCACTCCGTACTTGGTCCCGGAATCGAAGTCACTGCCGATATAGACCTGGACACCGACCACACCCGTCGATGGTTCGATTTGCGAAGCCGGGATGCCGAGGAGGCTCGCGACGTCCGGAGCGACGTCGGCATAACCGGCCCCGTAATAGACAACGGTCTTCGGTACGGCGGCCGCAAGGAAGTGCGCGGCTTTCGTGAATCCGCCACCGGCCAAAGCTGCGGCGATCTCCTGGCCGCGGGATGCGACGCCTGTTCCGTCGGCAACGGTCACTGGCTGAAGGGCCTTGTCATAGGCGGGAACGGCGGGAACAGGCGGCGCCGGTGCCGCGCTGCTGGACTGCGCGCCCGATGCCGCAGGCGTGGGACCCGCCGATGGAGCGGCGGTAGCCCCCGGGGTGGTCAGGTCCAGGTTCGCACGCATGGCGGCGAAGAGTTGGGAAGCCTGCGGTTGGACCAATTCGAGCCTGTTGGGATCGACGGCGGCGGGCTGGGTGGGAACCGAAACGAACGCGACCTTGGACAGGTCGACGTCTTTGAGGCGGCTGCCGATGGTCAGGAGCGACTGGACCGACGCCAGGCCTTCATCCACGGTCAGGTTCTTTGTCACGGCATCCGCGATGGACAGCAGGCTCTGCGGATTGCCCAGCGTTCCGTCGGACTTGATCTTGCGGGTCAGGGAGGAGAGGAAGCCCTGTTGCGCCTGGATGCGGCCGAGGTCGCTTCCGTCGCCAAAACCGTGGCGGGTCCGGAGGAAGGCCAAGGCCTGTTCCCCCTGGACGCTCGATGTTCCCTTGGGGAGCCGGAGGCCTGAATCGGGGTCGTATACGGCATCGCTCACGCACACGTTGACTCCGCCGACGGCGTTGGACAGCTCCTTGACGGCGTTGAAGTCGGCCATCATGAAGTGGTCGACCTGCAGTCCCATGAGCTTGTTCACGGTGTCTACGGCGCAACCGATCCCGGCTTCCGCCATGGCCGAGTTGATCATGACGTTGGAGTGCGGTTGATATACGGTGCCGGTTTTGGGATCGGTGCATGACGGGACATCCACCAGGAGGTCTCGCGGAATGCTGGTGAGGCTGACCCTCTTGTTGTCCGCCGAAATGTCGAGCAGCATCATGACGTCCGACTGGCCATAGCCCGTGGAATCCTGCGTGGATCCGTATTGCGAATTCTTCCCATCCCTGGTGTCGGAACCGAGGATGAGGATCTGCAGGCGGTCCGTGGCGTCGTTTGCTGCGGCCTCGGTCCTCGGTGCGCCTGCCGACAACGGTGCCGTGCTGATGTTCGACTGCAAGCGGATAACCCAGTAAGCGGCGAAAGCGATACCGCCGAGCAACAACACTGAGACCGTGGCGGCAGTGACCTTGAGCCAGATCGGGAGGCCCTTGGGAGCATTCATGTGGCGGGGGGTGCCGGGAGCTTCCCCGTGGCGTGCAGCGCCGCGGGCACCACCGGTGCCGGGCTCCTGTACGCGTGCATCGCGACGTCGCACGACTTGCTCAACCTTTCCTCGGAAAATGGGATTCGGACCATTTTACGGGCCCAATCTGGGAAATTCCCCAGCGGCTAGAATCCCAGCTTCACGAGTTGCTTCGGGTCGCGCTGCCAGTCCTTGGCCACTTTCACGTGCAGGTCGAGGTAGATCTTGGTTCCCAGGAGGGCCTCAATTCCCTTGCGGGCGTTCGTTCCGACCTCGCGCAGCCGGCTTCCGGCCTTGCCAATGATGATGGCCTTCTGGGACGGGCGCTCAACGTACAGGTTCACCCGCACGTCGAGGAGCGGGTTGTCCTCCGAGCGTCCTTCGCGGGGCAGGATTTCCTCCACCACCACAGCCAAGGAGTGCGGAAGTTCGTCGCGGACGCCCTCCAGAGCTGCCTCCCGGATAAGCTCGGCCACCATGACAGCCTCCGGTTCATCGGTGAGTTCACCGTCCGGGTAGAGCGGCGGGGAAGGCGGCATGTGGCCGATGAGGACGTCGGCCACAGTGCTGACCTGGAAGCCGTCGGTCGCCGAAACCGGGACGATATCGGCCCAGCCTTGTTCGCCGAGGACTTCGCGGCCCAGGGCGGCGACCGCCAAGAGCTGCTCGGTCAGCGCCTGGCGGTCCACCAGGTCGGTCTTGGTGACCAAGGCGATGATGGGCTTGCGTCCGACGGCGGCGAGCTGGGCTGCGATGTACTTGTCACCCGGCCCGATCTTTTCGTTGGCCGGCAAGCAAAAACCGATGGCGTCCACTTCGGAGAGGGTGTCCGCGACGAGATCGTTGAGCCTCTTGCCAAGGAGGGTGCGCGGGCGGTGCAGGCCCGGAGTGTCCACCAGGATGAGTTGGGCGTCCTCCCGATGGACAATGCCGCGGATCGTGTGCCTCGTGGTCTGCGGCTTCGCCGAGGTGATGGCCACCTTCTGGCCTACCAAAGCGTTGGTGAGGGTGGACTTCCCGGCATTGGGACGGCCGACAAGAACCGAGAATCCTGCGTGGAAGCCGCCGAAGTCCTGATCGGCGTCGAACTTCTTATTGTGCTTGCTCACGTGGAACTCCCTGTTGCGTTGTATCGGCCTCGTCGAGAAGGTCTTCAAGGTCAGTGTCTTCTTTTGGAATGGCTGCCGCAATGATATGGCTGACCCGGTTTCGCCGGCCTTCCAGCCTATCGGCTTTCAAGGAGATCCCATCCACCTCCACCGCACTGCCTACGATCGGCACTTTGCCCAGGGTCTTGGCCAGGAGGCCGCCCACCGTGTCCACTTCGTCGTCGTCGAGGTCTATGTCGAAAAGCTCGCCGAGGTCGTCGATGCTCATCCGGGAACTGACGCGGTACGTGCCGTCACCAAGGTCAGTGACCTCGGCATCGTTGGAGTCGTACTCGTCGACGATCTCCCCCACGATCTCCTCAATGAGGTCCTCGAGCGTCACCAGTCCTGCCGTGCCGCCGTATTCGTCAATGACGACCGCGACGTGCGTGGACTCTTGCTGAAGCTCGCTCAGGAGGTCGCTGACAGGCTTCGATTCGGGAACGAAGCGTGCTTCGCGCGCTATGGCGTCAACGTCCTGGCGCACTGACGGCTGGTCGGGGCGGTGCAATGCGGCCGCGACGTCCTTCAAATAGAGGATGCCCCGGATCTGGTCGGCGTTTTCGCCGATGACGGGGATCCTTGAGTACCCCGAGCGCAGGAACAAGGCCATGGCCTGTTCCAGGCTGGACCCGGACTCGATGCTCACAATGTCGGTTCGAGGGACCATTACCGAGCGGACCAGTGTGTCTCCGAAGTCGAAGACCGACTGGATGAGTTCGGCCTCGCTGTCCTCGATCATGTCGGATTCCGTGGCCCTGTCGACCAGTTCGCGGAATTCTTCCTCGCTGAAGAAAGCTTCATCGCCGCTGGGTGCACCGGGTGCGACCGTACTGCCGATCGCCACGAGCCAGCCGGGAATGGGACCAAGGATCCAACACAGGAACCTGATGAGCGGAGCCGAGTAGCGAACCACGCCTCCCGAGTGCGCGCGTCCAAGTTGGCGCGGCGAGACACCCACCAAAACGAATCCTATGACGGCCATGATGCCTGTCGCCGCCAAACCGGCAAGCCAGACGTTCTCGAGGAGGCTGTGCATGACGACGGCGACGGCCACCGCAGCCGCCATCTCGAACCAGACCCGCCAGAACCGCAGCGCGCGGATGTGCGCGACGGGCTGGGCGAGGATGCTGCGGAGCGAATTCCCCCGGCTCTTGACGACGGCTTGCTCTGCGTCATGCCGCGGCAGGAAAGTGAAGGCAGCTTCAGCCGCGGTCAGCAGGGCGACGAAACTGAGGAACACCAACGCCATCCCGACCAGGATGAGTGATGTCACTGCATGGTCTCCATGGGGGCATCCTTGCCAAGGAACGCGGACAGCAGCTCACGCTGCAGGCCGAACATCTCTTCTTTTTCCTCCGGCTCGGCGTGGTCGAAACCGAGCAGGTGAAGGATTCCGTGCGTGCAGAGCAGGAGCATTTCATCCTGCGTTGAATGACCGGCGTTGCGCGCTTGGACCTCGGCCACTTGCGGGCAGATGGCGATGTCGCCCAGCATGCCCTGCGGGGCCGGCTTGCCCGGTGTTCCCGGCGTCAGCTCGTCCATCGGAACAGACAGGACATCGGTGGCGCCGGGTTCGTCCATGAGCTCGATGTGGAGTTTTTCCATGGCGGGTTCGTCCACCAAAAGGATGGAGAGTTCGGCCTGGGGGTGAATGTAGAGCCGCTCGAAGATGAAGCGTGAAAGCGTCACCAATTGTGCCTCGTCCACCTGGACGCCGGACTCGTTGTTGACCTCGATGCTCATCGGTGTTCTCCCCGTTTGTCGTGGATGGGCGTGTGCTGGGCACGCACCCGGTGCTTTTCATCCCAGATGCTGTAGGCGGACACGATGTCGGCAACGAGCCGGTGCCTGACGACGTCGGACGCGTCGAGCATCGTAAAGTTCACGCCATCGATCCCGTTGAGGATTTCCTGGACGATGCGCAGCCCGGACGTGGCGCCGAAAGGCAGGTCCACCTGGGTGATATCGCCCGTCACGACCATCTTCGAGCCGAAGCCCAGGCGGGTCAGGAACATCTTCATCTGCTCTGCGGTGGTGTTCTGGGCTTCATCGAGGATGATGAACGCGTCGTTGAGCGTGCGGCCGCGCATGTAGGCAAGCGGTGCCACCTCAATGGTCCCGGCCGCCATGAGCCGCGGGATCGATTCCGGGTCCATCATGTCGTGCAGGGCATCGTACAAAGGACGGAGGTACGGGTCGATCTTGTCGCTCAGCGTTCCCGGCAGGAAGCCGAGGCGTTCCCCTGCCTCGACGGCAGGCCTGGTGAGGATGATCCGGCTGACTTCCTTGAGCTGCAAAGCCTGAACGGCTTTTGCCATCGCCAGGTACGTCTTGCCGGTGCCCGCCGGGCCGATCCCGAAGATCACGGTGTTGTCGTCGATGGCGTCGACATAGTTCTTCTGGTTCAGCGTTTTGGGGCGGATGGTGCGTCCGCGGCTCGAAAGAATGTTGTGGGTCAGGATTTCCACGGGGTTCTGCAGGGACTGGCTGCGCAACAAGGAAACGAGCTGTTGGAGGACGTCCGGTGTGATGACCGTCCCCTTGCCGACCAGGCCGCGGACTTCTTCCAGGAGGCGCATGATCCGGGGAACATCGCTTGACGGGCCGCTGAAGGAGAGCTCGTTGCCGCGCACATGAAAGTCGACACCGGGGAACTGGGCTTCGATGTAGCGCAACGCCTCGTCATGGCTGCCAAGGGTCTGAACCATCTGATCCGAGTTGTCGAAGATGACAACTTCCGTCCGGGCGCCCGGGACAGAGTGCGGGAACTCGGCCGGACCTGTGTCAACGCTGCCGGCCTTGGGCCGCCCGTTCAATGATTCTGTCATAGTGCTGGCCTTGCGGCCTGTGCTCCTCCGGCTTGGTGATGTCCATCGATTTTCTCCGATGTCCGTGTGCTGGATGGGCGCAGGATCGCGGGCCTCGGATTGCTTTCAATCCTACGCCAGCCAGTCTCCCGGATGGTTCCGGGCCGTGCCCGTCGGGGCTGCAGGGCGGCGGATCCGTGCGCTTTGGTATCAACTCGGCATCGACCTCGTATCAATCGGATTGCAGTTCGCCGCCGGAGTATCGAAACGCCAACCGGCGCCCGCGGGACTATGACAAGCTGATTCATGGGCAAAAATGCCCCTGTGCCCGAAACCGGGCGCACGACTCCCCCGCACCACAGCGGCAGAACACGAGCAGGAATCCACCATCACCAGGCCAGCCGTCACTCCACACGGCACTCGCATCCGGAAACGTTCCGCCATGCTTGTGACCGCCTTGACGGCTGCCATGTTCCTGTCGGGTTGCATCGCAGATCGCACGGGACAGGGTTCCACGACGCCGATCCCCACTCCGACAGTCGCCCTGCAGGCGGCCCCCGACAGCAATGCTCCGCTCGAAACGACGCAGGCCTCGAACAAGATCCCTGTGTATTGGATCGGCCGCAGCGACACTGACACCTTCCTGTACCGCGAATTCCGTGACAACCCGGGCAACGAGAACCCCATCACCACAGCCCTGCGGATCATGATGTCCCAGAAGCCGTTGGATCACGACTACTTCACGCCGTGGCAGAATCCGAGCAGCCTGGCGACCACGATTTCCGGTAAGAACGTTGTCACGGTGGATGTTTCCCGTGACGCGTTCAATTCCAATCTCGACGGCGGGATGGCGCAGCGGGCGATCCAGCAACTCGTCTATACCGCCACTGCCGCGGCAGCGAGCTCAGGCCTCATTGATGCCGGACAGCAGATCAAAGTGGCCATCCTGGTGGACGGGCACACAGACTATATGGCGTTCGGGCAGGTCAAGCTGGGCGACCCCATGGTCCGCGACGCCACCGTGGTGGCACCCGTGTGGATCATCGACCCGCAGGAGGACCTGACCTTGCCTGCCGGTCCGGTCAAGTTCAATGGTCGGAGCACGGACCCCTCGAAGAAACTGCACTGGCAAATCCTTCGGGAGAACTCAAACGGCGACAAATCGTCCTACTTGGCCGGGCAGACCACCGCTTCGACCGTACCGGGACAGGGTGGCGTCTTCAGCCTCACCGTGGGGCTCGGAGCCGGCCGCTATGAATTGCGGGTCTCCTTGGTCGGTCCCAACGACGCCGACGTCGCGACGGATACCCGCTCCTTCAACGTCCGCTGATCGAGGGGTCTTCCTACCAGCGCCCTAGAATGTCGCTGGCCAGTACGACGGCGGCAGGACCCGCCGTCGACGAGCGAAGCACGTGGTGGCCCAAGAGCGCGGTGACGGCGCCGACGTCGCTAAGCTTGGTCACTTCGCGCGGTGAAATGCCGCCCTCCGGGCCGACGATGAGCAGGACTTCCCGCCCCGCGTCGGTGTCCTCGCCGGAAATCCCGCCGCGCCAATTCTCCAGGACGTCGCGCAAGGGACGTTTCGCGTCCTCGTGAAGGATGATCGCCAGGTCAGCCGCGGCTACCGCCGCAGCCAGCCCGGAGCCGTCGACGGCGGCACGCACCTCGGGAATCCACGCGCGCCGCGCTTGCTTGGCGGCCGCGGTGGCGACGGATTGCCACTTCGCGTGGGCTTTGGCGGCCCGGTCGCCCTTCCAGCGGACGATGGAACGCTCGGCCTGCCAGGGCACGACGGCGTCAATACCGAGTTCCGTCGCCGTCTCGACGGCAAGCTCGTCACGGTCGCCCTTCGCCAGCGCCTGGACCAGCACAAGCCGCACGGCCGGGCGGCCTTCCTCCTGGACGGCGGAGGCAAGGACGGTCAAGGTACCCTGCCCGGATCCGGCCACGGTGCCCGTGAGCCGCTTACCCGCACCGTCGGCGATGTCGACCGCTTCGCCGATTTCCAGGCGCTTGACCGTGACAGCGTGCCTGGCTTCGGCGCCGTCGAGCACGAAAGTGTCACCGGTGCCGAGTCCGTCCAAGGTTCCGGCAGCGGTGAAGAATACGGGGTTGCTCACCGCTACAGGTTACCGAGCTTGTCCCGCAGCTTCGCGAACATACCGCCGCTGGCCACGAGCTTGCCCTCGGTGAACTGCTCTCCGCGCAATTTGGCCAGTTGGCGGAGCAGGTCTTCCTGGGCGGCGTCTAGCTTGCCGGGCGTCTCCACATGCAGGTGCACCTTGAGGTCTCCCCTGCCGTAGCCGCGCAGGTGGGTGACGCCCAGCCCGCGAAGGGTGATGACTTCGCCGGACTGGGTGCCGGACTTGACGTCGATCTCCTGGGGGCCGTCGAAGGTCTCAAGCTGCAGTTCCGTGCCCAATGCCGCGGCGGTCATGGGAACACTGAGCGTTGCATGAAGGTCGTCGCCTTCACGAAGGTAGGTGGAATCGCCGTTTACCCGGATCTCCACGTAGAGGTCGCCGGGAGGCCCGCCCGCAGGACCTGCTTCGCCTTGCGACGACAGCTGGATGCGGGTTCCGGTGGCGACGCCGCCCGGCACCTTGACGGTCAGCGAACGGCGGCTGCGGATGCGGCCCTGGCCGTTGCATTCATTGCAAGGATCCTTGATGATCGAGCCGAAACCTTCGCACGATCCACACGGTGCCGCGGTCATGACCTGGCCGAGGATCGAGCGCACGGCCCGCTGGACCTGGCCCGAGCCGCCGCAGATGTCGCAGCGCTCCGGGTGGGTGCCCGCGCGGCAGCATGAGCCCTCGCACGTGGGGCAGATGACAGCAGTGTCCACCTCAAGCTTCTTGTTGACGCCGAAGACAGCCTCGCGCAAGTCGATGCGCACACTGATGAGGGCGTCCTGCCCGCGACGCATACGTGATGCGGGCCCCTGCATGCCGCCACCTCCTCCGCCGAAGAAGGTGTCGAAGATGTCCTGGAACGCGAATCCCTGGCCTGCGTAGCCGCCGCCGAAACCGTTGTCCGTCCCGTTCTCGTTGCCTGTGGCGTCGTAGACGCGGCGCTTCTGGGGGTCGGAGAGGACCTCGTAAGCGTGGGTCACGGCTTTGAATTCCTCCGCAGCGCCGGCCCCGGGGTTCACATCGGGGTGGAGCTTACGTGCAAGCTTGCGGTAGGCCTTCTTGATCTCCTCGCCGGTTGCTTCCGACGAGACGCCCAGAACGTCATAGTGACTGCTCAAAGTCGGTATCTCTTCCTTTATTACGGGTACACTGCGTTTCTTGCGGGGCGGTTCCAGCCGAAGCCGTCAACCGCCCAGAATGCGGGAAAGGTAGCGTGCGACGGCCCGGACGGCCGCCATGGTGTTGGGGTAGTCCATGCGGGTGGGTCCAAGAATGCCGATCTTGGCGCTGCTGCCCGGACCGTAGCCCGTGGCAACCACCGAAGCCTCGGAGAGGCCGTCATAGGGGTTTTCGCGGCCGATGCTCACCGTGACTCCCCGGGGGTCTTCCGCCATGTCCGACAGCAGCCGCAACATGACCACCTGCTCCTCGAGCGCTTCGAGGACAGGGCCGATGCTCAGGGGGAAGTCCACGTTGGAGCGGGCCAGGTTGGCCGTGCCGGCCATGACCATGCGTTCGTCGCGGCTCCGGTCGGCGAGCCTTTGGAGACCGTGGGCAAGGGCGCCTGCAAGGTTCCGGAGCGCCGGCGGGCACAAGGCCACCACCGAGGGCAGGACTTGGGACATGAGGTCGAGCTGTGAGCCAGCAATGCTTCCAAGGAATCGCGCGCGCAACGTCATGAGCTCTTCGTCGGCAGTGTCCGCTGCTGCGTGTACAACGCCTTGTTCCACTTTGCCCGAATCCGCGATCAGCACTACCAGGACCTGGCGCGGTGCCAAAAGGACAAACTCGATGTGCCGGACGCGTGCGCGGCTCAGGTGGGGATACTGGACGACGGCGACCTGGTTGGTCAGTTGGGACAGGAGCCGGACCGTGCGCTCCAGGATGTCCTCGACGTCGTCGGGGCCCTCAAGCAACGAGTGGATGGCCCGGCGCTCGGCAGCCGACAGCGGCTTGACCTCGGAAATGCGGTCCACGAACAGGCGGTAGCCCTTGTCCGTGGGGATGCGGCCTGCACTGGTGTGCGGTGCCGCAATGAGGCCTTCCTCTTCCAAGAGGGCCATGTCATTGCGGATGGTGGCGCTCGACACTCCCAGATGGTGCCGTTCGACCAAGGCTTTGGAGCCGACAGGCTCGCGGGAGTGAACGTAGTCCTCCACGATGGCGCGTAGCACTTCAAGCTTGCGTGGTTCGCTCACTGCCCACCTCCATTCAACAACCGGTACTTCTACAGTTAGCACTCAACATGCCCAAGTGCTAACAAGTCTAGTATGAGCCACCTCGTTGTTAGCATTGGTACCGCTCGCGGCGAACATGATGCCCGCGCGGTCCTGCGGAATTCCAAGGACCGTGACCGATCCCTTAGCGCAAAGTGGTGTGAAGACCGTGTCTTACGACAATTGGGGCCCGCAAGACCTCTCCTCGCCGGCCAAGCGGCAACTGCCTGAAGTGCCCGTTGAACGCGGAATGGTGCTCGAGGACGTGCAGTCCGGTTGGGTCGGGGCCGTGACCAGGGTGGAGAAGTCCGGAGGCATGCACATCGTGGTGCTTGAGGACCGGCGGGGAAAAGCGAAATCGTTCCGGCTTGGTTTCGGATTCCTGCTGGAGGGGCAAGCGGTGAAGCTCCTCCCGCCGGTGCCGCGCGGGGCGGCCGCAAAGGGCGGATCCCAACCGGGCAGGACGGCGTCGGGTTCCGTCCGGGTGGCCGGCCAGCGGGCCCAGGTCGCCAAGGCAAGCCGGATCTGGGTGGAAGGCAAGCACGACGCCGAACTTGTGGAAAAGGTCTGGGGAGACGATCTGCGGGTGGAGGGCATCGTCGTCGAGCCCTTGCACGGCGTGGACGATCTCAAGGCGGCCATCGCCGCCTTCTCCCCCGGCCCTGGCCGCCGGCTCGGAATCCTGGTTGATCACCTGGTGCCGGATTCGAAGGAGTCGCGCATCGCTGCCGACGCCATGACGTTGCCGGGCGCCAAAGGAAACGTCCTGATCGTCGGTCACCCGTATGTGGACGTCTGGCAGGCAATCCGGCCCAAGGTGCTGGGGATCGAACAATGGCCGACCGTAGCGCGCGGCACGGATTGGAAGACCGGCATCCTCAGGTCGTTCGGTTGGCCGCACGAGACGGCCGAAGACGTGGGACTGGGTTGGCAGAGGCTTCTGGGCGCCGTCCATAGCTACGCCGACCTGGAAGCGTCTTTGCTGGGTCGCGTGGAGGAAGTGATCGATTTCCTGACCGTCGCATGATGGTTTGGATGCCTCCGGGCCCGGACGTGGTCGTCCGATCCCGTGCCGAGCAAGTATTCTGGGACAGCAACACCGCACCTATAGCTACTCGAAGGAAGAAACTGTGGCAGACAACGCTCCTGACGATCGGGACGGCACCTCGGGCCAGTCCCAGTACCACGGCGTTCCTGCCAACGCGCTGCCCTTGACCGCCTCGGAAGACCGGCAGTGGGCAACCTTGGCGCACTTCGGCGGGATCCTTGGCTGCGTGCCTTCGCTTCTGATCTACCTGATCTTCCGCGAACGTGGTCCGTTCACGGCCCAGGAATCAAAGGAAGCCCTCAACTTCACTTTGCCGCCGACGATTGCCGCGGTGCTCGCCAACATTCTCGTCTTGCTCCCGGTGGTGGGAAACCTGTTCGCGGTCCTTGCCACGGGAATCTGGGTCGCGGTGACCTGCTTCTCGGTGTCCGCTGGAATCCGCGTCAACCACGGACAGCCGCACCGCTACCGCTTCAACCTGCGCTGGATCAAGTAGCCGTTCTTCGCGGGTGCCTATGACGGTTCGCGCGCCCGCCGTCCGCGCCGGACGTTAGTCCGGAAGGATCCGGCGGACCACGGCATCTGCGAGCAGCCGGCCCTTGAGGGTCAGGACCAGTCGTCCTTGGAAGGCCGCTGCGGGTTCAACCAGGCCGTCGGCAATGAGGCCTGCGACGGCGTGACGGCCCACTTTGTCGAGCGCGTCGACTTGAAGCCCGGTGCCGAGCCGCGCCTCCAGCATGATGCGTTCCACTTCCCGGGTTCCGGCGTCGAGCGTTTCGCGTCCAGCGGCCGGTGAGGCCCCGCTACCAAGCCTGTTGGCATAGGCGGTGGGGTGCTTGACGTTCCACCAGCGGACGCCGCCCATGTGGGAATGCGCACCGGGCCCGATGCCCCACCAATCGTCTCCCCGCCAGTAGGCAAGGTTGTGTTTGCACGCCTGTTCGGGAGTGCGGGACCAGTTGCTGACCTCGTACCAGTCCAGCCCTGCGGCGCTGATCAGGTGGTCGGCGAGTTCGTACTTGGCGGCGTGGTCGTCGTCGTCGATCCCGGGAACTTCTCCGCGCCGGATCTGTGCGGCCAGCTTGGTGCCTTCTTCCACAATCAGCGCATAGGCGCTGATGTGGTCCGGGGCGTAGGACAAGGCGGTCTCCAGGGACGCCTGCCAATCAGCCATGGACTCACCGGGAGTGCCGTAGATGAGGTCGAGGCTCACGGCAAGGCCGGCGTCGCGCGCCCACTGGACCACCAAGGGGACCCGGCTCGGTGTGTGCGTGCGGTCCAGGACTTTGAGCACATGAGGTACCGCCGACTGCATGCCGAAGGAAATCCGCGTAAAGCCGGCGTCGGCGAGCAGCCGGAGGGACTCCGGCGTCACGGAGTCCGGGTTGGCTTCAGTGGTGACTTCGGCTCCCGGTTCCAGGCCCCAGCGCCCGACGGCGGCCGTCAGGATGCGTGCCAGATCTTCAGCAGGGAGCAGGGTCGGGGTGCCGCCGCCGAAGAACACGGTGCTCAGGGGGCGCTGCGGCAACCCGGAGCCATCCATGGCCCGGACGGCGAACTCCACTTCCGAAATGGCAGTAGCAGCGTAGGCGTCCTGGGAAGCGCCGCCGCCAAGCTCCGTGGCCGTGTAGGTGTTGAAATCGCAGTAACCGCAACGCACGGCACAGAAGGGTATGTGGACGTAGAGTCCAAACTTCCGTGAATCGACGCCGTCAAGCACTTGCGGCGGCAAAAGGCCATCCGCAGGTGCCGGATCCCCGAGGGGAAGAACGCTAGGCACAGACGTCCCCTCGTGGCTGTCCTGTACGCACCGCTACAGCGTGCGCCGGTCCCGCAGTGTTCCGGGCGAACAGCCGCATTACTTCCTGGCCTTGTCCTTGGATTCGTCGGTGGTCAGGGCGGCGATGAAAGCTTCCTGTGGAACTTCCACCCGGCCCACCATCTTCATGCGCTTCTTGCCTTCCTTCTGCTTTTCCAGAAGTTTGCGCTTACGGGTGATGTCACCGCCGTAGCACTTGGCAAGGACGTCCTTGCGGATGGCGCGGATGCTCTCACGGGCGATGATTCGCGAACCGATGGCTGCCTGGATGGGCACCTCGAACTGCTGGCGGGGAATGAGCTCGCGCAACTTGCCCGTCATCATGACGCCGTAGGCGTAAGCCTTGTCGCGGTGGGTGATGGCGCTGAAAGCGTCAACCTGCTCGCCCTGGAGCATGATGTCCACCTTGACCAGGTCGGCGACCTGCTCGCCGTCGGCCTTCCAGTCCAGCGAACCGTAGCCCCGGGTCTTGGACTTGAGGATGTCGAAGAAGTCGAAGACGATCTCGGCCAGCGGCAAGCGGTACCGGATTTCCACGCGATCCTCGGAAAGGTAGTCCATGCCGCCCATAACGCCGCGGCGGCTCTGGCACAGCTCCATGATGGCGCCCACAAACTCATTGGGCGCCAGGATGGTGGCCGACACCATCGGTTCGCGGACTTCGGCGATCTTGCCGGTGGGGTATTCGCTCGGGTTGGTGACGTGCAGGACCCGCTTGTCCTCCAGCGTGACCTCATATTCCACGTTGGGAGCAGTGGAGATGAGGTCGAGGTTGTACTCGCGCTCAAGGCGCTCACGGGTGATTTCCAGGTGCAGCAGGCCTAGGAAGCCCACGCGGAAACCGAAGCCCAAGGCGGCAGACGTCTCCGGTTCATACACCAGCGCTGCGTCGTTGAGCATCAGCTTCTCGAGGGCATCCCTGAGCACGGGATAGTCCGTGCCGTCCAAGGGGTACAAGCCGGAGAAGACCATGGGCTTGGCATCGGCGTAGCCCGCGAGGGATTCCGAAGCGGGCTTGGCGAGGTTGGTCACCGTGTCGCCGACCTTCGACTGGCGGACGTCCTTCACGCCGGTGATCAAGTAGCCTACTTCGCCGACGCCCAGACCCTTGGAGGGGGTGGGTTCCGGAGAGCTGACACCGATCTCCAGGAGCTCGTGAGTGGCGCGGGTTGACATCATCTGGATTCGCTCGCGCGGGTGCAGCATGCCGTCCACGACGCGGACGTACGTGACCACGCCGCGGTATGTGTCATACACGGAGTCGAAGATCATGGCGCGGGCCGGTGCGTCGGGATCGCCGACAGGGGCTGGAAGATCGCGGACGATCTTGTCCAGGAGGGCCTCAACGCCGACACCCGTCTTGCCTGATACGCGCAGCACGTCCTCCGGGTCGCCGCCGATCAGGTTGGCGAGTTCAGCCGCATACTTTTCGGGTTGGGCGGCCGGGAGGTCGATCTTGTTGAGCACCGGAATGATGGTGAGGTTGTTTTCCATCGCCAGGTAGAGGTTGGCCAGGGTCTGGGCCTCGATGCCTTGAGCGGCGTCCACCAAAAGGACAGCGCCTTCGCATGCCGCCAGGGAACGGGAAACCTCATAGGTGAAGTCAACGTGGCCGGGAGTATCGATCATGTTCAGGGCGTAGCTGGTGCCGTCAAGTTCCCAGGGCATGCGGACAGCCTGGGACTTGATGGTGATGCCACGTTCGCGTTCGATATCCATGCGGTCCAGATACTGGGCCTTCATGTCGCGGGACTTAACGACGCCGGTGTACTGCAACATGCGGTCGGCCAGGGTGGATTTACCGTGGTCGATGTGGGCGATGATGCAGAAGTTCCGGATGATGGCCGGATCTGTCGCGGCGGGCACCGGTGCGGTGCGGGCCATGGGAGACACGCAGGGTCCTTACTGTCGATACTCACACGGCCGGACTCCGGACTGGTCTGGACCATTCCGGCCGATGCCGCATATCTGAACTAATAGTCTCCCATGAACACGACGCCGCTTGTGCACTGTGGCGGCAAGGGAAAGTACGGTGGAGCCATGGCATCGGACACACATTTGCTTGGCAGGCTCCTCAAAGGCTCCCTGGGCTACCTTCGACGGATCGTCGGGGCCCCGGCCGGCACGCCCCCTCGCCGATCCCCGAACGCCGGGAACGCTGCGAAGACGGGCCGGACCGGGGGCGCAGGCACCGGCGTCGGGCACCTCTCCCGCCCCTACCCTGGCGACTTCCGCGGCACCGTCTCCCCGCGGTACTCCCCCAACCCCGACGGCAAGCCCGACCCTGGCGAGATCGTGTGGTCCTGGGTCCCCTATGAAGAGGACTATTCCCAAGGCAAGGACCGGCCGGTCCTTTTGATCGGGCGCGACGGCGGGTGGCTGCTCGGGCTGATGCTGACCAGCAAAGACCACGACAACGGCCGCCGCTCAGATGGTTACGTCGACATCGGCACCGGCTCCTGGGACCCCCAGGGGAGGCCCAGCGAGGTCAAGGTGGACCGGGTGGTGCGCATCAATCCGGCGGACGTCCGGCGCGAGGGTGCCGTCCTCGACAAACGCACCTTTCAGCAGGTGGCCCGTCGGCTCGATAGGCAACACGACCGGGCCTAGAGGCCAAATCCCCGGAAATGCGCCGAGTCTGATAATATTTATGGCTGTGTGTCCGTGCAGGTCGACGGCCACTCATGGTTGGCTGCCATAGGCATCCCCACGCCGCTCAGTCGATGGCCAACCTGAAAACCCTCTAGACCATTTTCCGCATTAAAAAGAGAGTTCACACACGTGGCTAATATCAAGTCCCAGAAGAAGCGCATCCTCACCAACGAGAAGGCTCGCCTGCGTAACAACGCCGTCAAGTCTGAGCTGAAGACGGCCATCCGCGCCGTTGCCACCGCCGTTGAGTCCACGGACAAGGATGCCGCTGCAAAGGCTCTTGTTGCTGCTAGCCGTAAGCTGGATAAGGCTGTCAGCAAGGGCGTTATTCACAAGAACAACGCTGCAAACCGCAAGTCGGCGATCTCCAAAAAGGTCAACGCACTCTAAGGTTTATCCAGTTCGACTGAGCTGAACGTGAGGCCGGCACCCCTTGGGTGCCGGCCTCGGGTATTTAAGATTGGTGGTTCCATTGAGAATCCGGAAGTATACGTAGCGCCTGACGACTTGGGTGTCTTGGGTGGCTTAGCGGCCCCGAGCCGAGGTGGCAATGACGGTGACCGCGTGCTCCACCGCGTATACGGGATCCCGCGAGAGGCCCTTCACCTGGGCATCCGCTTCAGCCGTGACCTGGATGGAACGGATCAGTCCTTCCGGAGTCCAACGGCGGACATCCCGTTGCGCCTGTTCCACGAGCCATGGCTGGATGCCGAGCTGCTTGGCGATCTGTGCCGACGATCCCTGGGCACCGGCAACCTTGGCCAGAGTGCGGAGCTTCGCGGCGAGGGCGGCAACCAGCGGCACCGGGTCGACCCCGGTGGCGAGGGCATGCCGGAGGCTGGACAGGGCCTGAGGACCATTGCCGGCCATGGCTGCATCCGCAACCTTGAATGCCGTGGCTTCGACGCGGCCACCGTAGTAGCGCTCCACTGTGGCTGCGTCTACCGCTGTAGTAGCGTCCGCGATGAGCTGGTTGCATGCGGCGGCGAGCTCGGAAAGGCTGGCACCTACTGCATTGACAAGGGCCTGGACGGCTTCCGCGTCGATGCGGTGGCCGCCTGCCTTGAATTCCGAGACGACGAACGCGGTTTTCTCGGCGTCCTTTTTCAAGGGCTGGCAGTCCACCACCGGCCACCCGGAAGACTTGATGGCGTCCAGGAGCTTTTTGCCACGCACCCCGCCGCCGTGGCGAAGGACCAACACGACGTCGTTCTCCGGTTGGGCGACGTACTTCATGGCATCGGCAAGGAAGGCATCGGTCATTGATTCGAGGCCTTCGATCTCGATGAGTTTGGCCTCATCGAACAGCGACGGCGTGACGGCCATTGCGAGCGAACCGGACTCGTAGCTTCCGGCATTGAGCTTGCTGATTTCCACTTCCGGTGCCACGGTCCGCACCTGGGATCGGATCCGATCCATGGCACGGATTCCAAGGTATTCCTCGGGGCCGGTGATAAGCACTACCGCGGACGGGGCAATGTCCCGCCAGCTGACGGTGTTCGCCGCGGAGCGTTTAGCCTTGGAGACCTGGGCAGCAGCCAATGTCGCTTCCTTCCAGAAGGGTTTTTGCAGAATCCCAGTCTCCCACGTTGAGCGTCCTGGGTGGTGATCTTCAAACTTGCGGCCTGCCTTCCCGTGCGGCGGCGGGCCCCGGGACGGCTCCCGGTCCGGCGGCGGACAGCAGACTCCCCCGCGGCTATTGCGAACACTAAGCGGCGGTGCAACGACAGTACGGCGGACCCCGCCCACGTTGGATGCAGGGCTAGCCACACCAGCAGGATGGCGACAAGCGACCAGAGAGTCATGGTGGCGATTCCAATGGGACCTTCCGGCCACGGCAAAGCCGCTCCTGGGAGCCCGGCGAAGAACCTCGCGATTGCCGCCACGATTCCCGCGCTGGCCCCGGCAACGGCTATTGGAACTATTGCAAGCCAAGGAAGCAGCGGAACGAGGGGAACCGCGATTGTTCCCAGGATCGTCACCGGTGCGACAAACGGGGCAACTGCGATATTCGTCAGTAATGAGTAGCTGGAGAACTGCGGTTGCAAGGCCACGATCACCGGGCTGCATAGAAGCTGTGCGGCCAAGGGAACGGCAACGGCGGACGTGAGCCAGGAAGGCACCCAGGCCGGAGCCCAGGACGCGATGGGCCGTGCCAACAGGACAATCCCCAGGGTGGCGAGGACCGACAAGAGGAATCCTATGCTCGTGCCAAGTGAGGGATCCAGGATGAGCAGGCCGGTCACGGCAAGGCAGAGAAAGCCCAGGCTCCGGCCCCGCCTGCCGGCACTGAGCGCGCTGAGGCCGATCGCACCCATGACGGCCGCCCTCAGGACGCTCGCGTCCGGCCCCACCATCATGACGAAGGCCGCCAAGCCACCCAGGGCCGCGGTTGACGCCACTCTCCTGGCAAGTCTGAAGCTCCTTGCCAGTAGCACCAGGCCGCCGAGGATGAGGCTGCAGTTAGCGCCACTGACCGCCGTGAGGTGCGTGGTCCCGGTGGTCTTCATGGCCGTTTCCAGGCTTTCGTCCAAACCGGTGGTGTCGCCCGTGACCATTCCGGGTAGCAGTCCGGCTGCGTCGCCGTGCAACCACTCAGCGGCGGAACTGAATTGTTTTTTCAATTGAGCGGGACCTTGGGGAATGTTGGCAAGTGCTTCCGGCCTGTTGTGTGCGTCCGGAGTGTGCCGTGTGTCCTTGTGCCGCGGGTCCGGCCGCATGGGTGGGGTGGCGGCGGTAAGAACACCGGTCTCGACTTGTCCCGCCTTTGGAGGCTTTAGCTTTCCGGCGGTTCGCACCTCCTGTCCCGTGACCACCCGGTCCCAGCCTTCCCCTCCTGTCAGCAGAATCTTCGTGCGGGCGCGGGTCAGCATGCCGTCGGCCGCAATATCAATGATTTCGGCTGGCACGGCCCACCGTGCCGATCCGCGTGAATCGGTGCCTAGCTCGCGCGGCTCACCCACTATCACCGCATGAATGACAACCGAGTCGCGCGACGCCGCAGCCTCGGCAACGACCTTCTTGGCGCGGTCCGGCATCCATTGCTGCGTGGGCGGCCACGGCCGCCCCGAACAGGCACGCGACGGCCAGAGTGGCGGGAAACGTCCTCAAGCTTCGGGCGGCCATGGACCGGGTGGCGAGAAGAACACCCGCGGCGGAGAGCAAAGCCACGCACATGATTCCTGTCCACAGTGAAGGTAGATAGGCGGCTGCTAGGGAAACAGCCCACGCGAGAAAGGCCGACGGGGCCAGCCGAAGGTCTACACGGCCCGGGCTCACCTTCACTCGGCTCACCCTAGACCGTCACCAAAGGCAGCAGGGATTCCATCATCTTGGGACCGACACCATCCACTGCATCGAGATCCTCTACAGCAGCGAACGGGCCGTGCTGCTCGCGCCATTCGACGATCCGCTTGGCGAGGACAGGACCGACCTTCGGCAAGGCGTCGAGTTCCTCAGCCGTTGCGGTGTTGAGATTGACTTTGCCGCCGACAGGCCCGGCCCCGATGCTCCCGCTAGTTGGAGCTGAGCCAACTGGCCCGGCAATCTGCGACGGAGCCGCCTCCCCCGTCCGCGGAACGTGGATCTTCGCGGCGTCCTGCACCACCGCCGCAAGGTTGAGGCTGTTCAGCTCGGCTGCAGGATCCGCACCACCTGCGGCAGCGATCGCGTCGAACACCCGCGCTCCCGTGGGTACTCTGACAATCCCGGGATTCTTGACCGCACCCGCAACGTGGACTGTAAGCAGCTGTGCTCCATCGTCGTGTTCCGAAGCCCCGTTGCCATCGTCGCCTTTACTTTCTGTGCCCGCTTTCGGAGTTCCTCCCGCAAGTGAACTTCGGACGACGGGCTCAGTGGTCGGGTGCCCGGACCAGGACTGCCAGAGGAACCACACCACCAGCAGCAAACAAGGCACAGCCAGCAACATTGCTACGCGCCATGGCGTTCGCCACCGAAGCTGTGATGGAGAACGTGCCTCCGAGGACGGGTCCTCGGTGCCTGACTTCTGGTCCGCGTCGGCCTTGCCCGAGCCAGCCGTCATCGAGGCCTGCACAGGAAGCAGAGGCTCTGTTTCGTTGACGTGGGCCGGCTGCGCGTCGGCGTCGTGGTCGGTCGGTGGTGCAAGACGAACAGCGAACCGGAGCCGGGCGGCACTCGCAGCGTCATCCGCGGGCGAGGCTCGGTTCCTGCGTGGCATATCCACGAGCCTAGGCGCCCGCATCCGCCGCAGCAGCAGGGAATGCCCCTATGTGGATACGGCCACCGCAGGATGCCTGTGGAGGATCAGTGGCCGCGGGACACCGCCTAGCCCGGTCTCATATTTGGAAGTAGTGGTTTCTTCGGGGTTTCCGCTGCGGGTCGGTGTGGGGTGGCGGGATGAACCAGGGGATGCCGTTGCGGACCTGGATGTGCCAGTCTTCCTTGTGGATCAGATGGTGGTGATGGCCGCAGAGCAAGGTCCCGTTCGCGGTGCTCGTGACTCCGCCCCGGGACCAGTACTCGATGTGATGGGCCTCGCACCACGGGGCCGGCATGGTGCATCCGGGAAAAGCGCAGCCCTTGTCCCGGGCCGTGATGGCCTTGCGGATATGCGGCGGGAAGACCCGTGAGGCCCGTCCGATGTCCAGGACCTGGCCCTCGCCGCCCAGGACCACGGGGATGATGTCCGCGTCGCAGGCGATCTTCCGCAACGTCCCGGCCGGCACGGGCCCGGTGAACGTGAAGGACCCGGTGCCGCGGCCCTGCCGGCTGTCTTGGGGGAAGAGGTCGCGGTGGTCGATGGTGGCCAGGATCTGCGGGCGGTGGCCGCCCGTGGCGGGCAGCGACCCCGCGGCCAGGGCGAGCCGGCAGGCGCCGACCAACCCGTCCAGGAGCTTCTGCGCCCTCGAACGCCGGCCCAGCGGCCCGGTACTCTCCGGCGCCCCGCCGCAGGAATCGGCGGAGGAATCGGGGGTCGAATCGGCGAAGAAACCGCCGGAAGGTTCCGTCCAGGCGGGAACCGTGCAGGCGGGAACCGTGCCTTGGGGTTCGGTGCCTTGGGGTGTGCGGGTGCGGGGGTTGGCGGCGGTGTTCATGACCGTGAGCAGCTGTTCGTATTGTTCGGCGGTGGCGAAGATTTCCACGTGCGCGAGGCCGTGCTTGGGACGGCGCAGGAACGCTCCTTGGTGGTGGCGGAGGGATTCTTCGGACGGTTCCGGGCCGTCCTGGTCGATCGCCTCGACCCAGCGCCGGGCCACCCTGGCCAGGAAGTCCTGGTCGTTTTCCGCCGCGGTCCGGGCCAGGGCGTGTTCCATTTCCGCGGCCTTCTCCGGGGCGCACAGCGGACGCACCTTCGCCACGGCCATCGTGATGATCCCGGCCGCACCGGAGCCGATCACCCCGGACGCCACCGCCGCGGCGGTTTCCCCGTGCCGGGCAGGAACCGTTTCTCCGGTGAGGCTCCGGCCCGGCAACAGCTCCCGGGCCAGGGCGAGCCGGCGCCTGGCGTCGGCGGCACTGATCCGCAGCAACGACCGCAGGTGCTCGGCCGTGGACCTGAACTCCCCGCCCCGCGCGCTCCCCGCCTCCCCCGTCCCGGAACCCGTGTCCGTGCCGGAACCCGTGTCCGTGACGGAGCCCGCCTGCGCGTCGGCGGCCGTCTGGGCGTCGGCTGCCCAGCCGGTGGTCCAGCCCTGCGGGCTCGCGGGGTCATCGTTCCGGGCCGCGTCCAGCCCGGCTGCGGCGGCCAGCTGGAGATAATCCAGGGTCCGGGAAAGTTCCTCCACCCCGGACGCGAACGCGACAGCCTCCTGGAAACCGGTGACTCCGACGTCGTCGGCCGCTTTGTCCGCCAGCGACCTCAGCGCCGCCACGGCCCCATCCAACACGGCCTGCCGGCCGCCGCGGCCGCCCGGGCCGGGAGGATCCAGCAACGCCAGCCCGCCCGGAACCGCGGCCAAGCGCGGACCACGGGGACGGGACCCCCCGGAAAGCCCGCGGGACGCAAGGCCCTGCCGCTTGTCGAAGTATCCGATCGCTTCCATGGAAACACTCTGCCAGGAGGCTACGACAAAGTAGGTCCGTCGCTCAGAGGGCATACACGAGCAGCCTGACCGCACTTGCGGCTGGCACGTCGTCGTGTTCGCTTAATCCGTCCCAGCTTCCGCGCCGTCGCGCAGGGGCGTCATGGCGCCAGGCGTGCTGCTCTCCCCGACAACCACCGCCAGGACCCCGAGCCCGGCGTGGGCCGCGAGAACCGCGGGCAGGGCGCTGAGCTGCGGTGGCGGGCAACCGGGGCATTTCTCTCCCAGCCGGGCCGCGAGGCGCTCTGCCTCCGTCAGGTTCCCAAAGTGATGCACGGCGAGCCGCGATTGCCCTGCAGGCCGGGCACTAACATCCGCTGCAACGATTTCTTCGAGCCGCGCGACGGCCTTCGCAGCCGAGCGCACCTTCTCGAGCGGTACGATCTTGCCGCCGTCGACCGCGAGGATCGGCTTGATGGACAGCATCGTCCCAAGCCAGGATGCGGCGGTGCCGATCCGTCCGCCGCGACGCAGCTGCTCGAGGCTCGGCACATAGAAATAGACCTTGGTGCGGGCCAATCGCTCCTCGGCGAAGTGCCGGACTTCGGCCGCCGAACGGCCGTCTGCGGCGGCAACCAGCGCGCTTTGGACGCCCATGCCTTGGGCCATTCCCACAGTGCGGGAGTCAATGACTTCGACGGGGATCGAGACACGATCAGCGGCCATCATGGCTGCATCGGCGGTGCCGGACAGCCCTGCGGAAATGTGGATGGAGACGACGGCTTCGAAACCGCGGTCCCGGGCGGCGAGATAAGCCTGTTCGAACTGGCCCGGTGAGGGCCTGGACGTCTTCACGGACGATCCCGCGGCCAGTGCAAGCGCGAGCGTCTGGGTGATGTCGTCCTCCCCCTCGCCGTAGATCTCCTCGCCCACCATGACTGGCATCGGCACGACGGCGAGGCGGCCGTCGGCAACGAACGCCTTGACCCACTCGGCAGGGAGAGCGGCAGCCGAGTCGGTAACGACGGCGGTGCGCACGACGGCGGGCGCCGGCTCAGTTCCGGCGCGGCCCGGCGTCGTGGACTGACGCAGGCGGGCCAAACGTTCCTTGAGCCACAACCATGCGGGTGGTTCGCGGTCCGTCAAGGGAGCCTCCTGGAGCTGGTGGCCGGCCGCCGACAAGCGCCGGCGGCCGTTTTCCCGGCTAGGCCGGGACGATGTTCACCAGTTTAGGCGCGCGCACGATCACGGTACGGATGCCGCGGCCATCGAGTGCACGCTGCACGTTCTCGCTGGCCAGGGCGAGCTCGCGCAGGGCGTCCTCACTGATGTCCGGCGAAACGTCCAAGCGGTCACGGACCTTGCCCTGCACCTGCACCACGGCCGTCACAGTGTCCTGGACAAGAAGCGAGGCATCGTGGGAGGGCCAGCCGGCGTTCGCCACCGAGGCCGGGTGGCCCAGCTGGTTCCACAGGTCCTCGGCCGTGTACGGCGCGAAGAGGCTCAGGATGACCGCCACGGCTTCGACGGCTTCACGAACGGCGGGGTCTGCGCCACCGGCACCGGAGTCGATGGTCTTGCGGGTCGCGTTGACCAGCTCCATCAGCTTGGCCACCACGACGTTGAACTTGTTGTTGTCCAACAGCTCAGCGGCGTCGGCGATGGTCCTGTGGGTGACGGTGCGCAGCGCGCGGTCACCAGTGGAGACATCGACGCCGGGCTCGCTCGTGACGTCCTGGCCAAGGCGCCAGGCGCGGGCAAGGAACTTTGCGGAGCCCGACGGCGACACATCAGCCCAGTCGACGTCGTCCTCAGGCGGGGAGGCAAAGACCATGGTCAAACGGACTGCATCGACGCCGAACTTGTCGAGTTGCTCGCCAAGATCCACGCCGTTGCCCAGTGACTTGCTCATGGCCTTGCCGCCGTTGAGGACCTGCCCCTGGTTAAGCAGGGCGCTGAAGGGTTCGTCCGCGTCGAGCATGCCCATGTCGTGGATGACCTTGGTGAAGAAGCGCGCATACAGCAAGTGCAGGATGGCGTGCTCCACGCCGCCCACGTACTGGCCGACCGGCATCCAGTCATTGATCTTGGCCGGATCGAACGGTCCCTCGGTGTAGTGCGGGGAAACGAAGCGCAGGAAGTACCAGGAGGAGTCAACGAACGTGTCCATGGTGTCCGTGTCGCGCTGGGCGGCCCGTCCGCAGTTCGGGCACTCGACGTTGACCCATTCGAGTGCCGCGGCGAGTGGAGACGTTCCGCGTGGCGAGAGTGCCTCGCCGCGCAGGTTTTCGGGCAGACGGACCGGCAGCTGATCGTCCGGCACCGGCACCTCGCCGCATTCGGCGCAGTGGATGATGGGGATCGGGGTACCCCAGAAGCGCTGGCGGCTCAGGAGCCAGTCGCGCAGGCGGAAGTTGACGAACTTCTCCCCTGTGCCCAACTTCTCCAGGATGTCGATGGCTGCGGGGATGGCTTCGGCCTTGGACAATCCGTCCAGTTCGCCGGAGTTCATCAAGGTGCCCTCGCCGGCGGTCGCAATGCCGGTCTCCGCCGGGTCTTCACCGCCGGTGTTCAGGACCGGGCGCACCGGCAGGTCAAAGGCGCGGGCGAAGTCGAGGTCGCGCTGGTCGTGCGCGGGTACGGCCATGATGGCGCCCGTGCCGTAGTCGGCGAGCACGTAGTCGGCCGCCCACACCGGCAGTCTTTCGCCATTGAGCGGGTTGATGGCGTAGCGGCCGGTGAACACACCGGTCTTCTCGCGCTCAGTCGACTGGCGCTCGATGTCCGACAGCGCCTTGACCTTCTCGCGGTAAGCCATGAGGGAGTCGTGGTGTTCGGGCGTGACCAGGTCCAGCGCCAGGTGCGCATCCGCGGCGACGACGAAGAACGTTGCACCGTACAAGGTGTCCGGGCGCGTGGTGAAGACGGTGACTTCGCGCTCGGCGCGGCCATCCGTGGCTTCGATGGCGAACCGCACGTGGGCGCCCTCGGAGCGGCCGATCCAGTTGCGCTGCATTGCCAGGACGCGCTCGGGCCAGCGCCCCTGGAGTTCGGACATGTCGTTCAGCAAGCGGTCGGCGTAGTCGGTGATCTTGAAGTACCACTGGTTCAGGGACTTCTTCGTGACAGGGGTCCCACAGCGTTCGCACGCGCCGTTGACGACCTGCTCGTTGGCCAGGACGGTCAGGTCCTTCGGGCACCAGTTGACCGGGGAATCCTTGCGGTAGGCCAGCCCGCGCTCGTAGAAGCGCTTGAACAGCCACTGCGTCCAGCGGTAGTACTCCGGGTCGGAAGTGTGCAGCCGGCGGGACCAGTCGGCAGAAATCGCGTAACGCTTGAATGATGCAGCCTGCGTGTCGATGTTGGCGTACGTCCACTCGCTGGGGTGTGCGTTGCGCTTGATGGCGGCGTTCTCCGCGGGCAGGCCAAAGGAGTCCCAGCCGATGGGGTGCAGGACGTCGAAACCCTTCTGGCGGAGGTACCGCGCCACGACGTCGCCCATCGCGAAGGCCTCGGCGTGGCCCATGTGGAGGTCGCCCGAAGGGTAGGGGAACATGTCCAGGACATAGCGCCGCTCGCGGGAGCCGTCGTCGACAGGAGTGAAGACTTTGAGGTCCTCCCAGACCTGCGGCCACTTGGCCTCCATCGAGGCGAAGCTGTAGACACCCTCCTCGGGCACCTCGCCTGCCACTGTTGACTGTGCTCCGGTTTCTGTCTCCGGCTGAACGCTCACTGCTGCCCTCTTCTGTTCTTCCATGACGGTTTTGCCTCCTGCTCCGGGTCCCGGAAGGTCCCGGACACACAAAAGCCCCTCGGCAAGGAGGGGCGGCCGCTCGGTTCGCGATGGTCTAAATCGACGTATACCGGGCGGCTAGCTAAGCAGAAGGATCGCACGCATAAAGCCACCTTACCGCTTTGTTATGTGTAGTGTGCAAACACGCAACAGACGCCGCACATCGCGCCGGTGAGCAGCGCACTAGAAAAGGGGCCGGTGACTCCCCGCCATGGTGTGGTGGGCACCGTGAAGCGGGCGGGCGGGAGTTACCGGCCCCTTTCGGGGCGAGTAGGACTAACTCGGCGGGCGGGGCAGGGGCCGCCCCATCGAAACAGGCGAGGCGGCCCCTAGCTTACGTGAGGCGGCCTCCCTCAACCGAGGTGAGGCCTACTTAACGTCCTCGTCCACCCAATCCATGGACTTGGTCACTGCCTTCTTCCAGAGGCGCATCTGGCGGTCACGCTCGGCGCCGTCCAGCTGCGGCTCCCAGCGCTTGTCCTCGCCCCAGTTCGAGCTGAGTTCGCCGAGGTCCTTCCAGAAGCCGACGGCGAGGCCCGCTGCGTAGGCGGCACCCAGGGCCGTGGTCTCCACGACCTTCGGACGGACCACGGGCACGCCCAGGATGTCTGCCTGGAACTGCATGAGCGCCTCGTTGGCCACCATGCCGCCGTCGACCTTCAATTCGGTCAGCGGAACGCCCGAGTCCGCGTTGACGGCGTCGAGCACTTCGCGGGTCTGGAAGGCGGTGGCCTCCAAGGCCGCGCGGGCGATGTGGCCCTTGTTGGCAAAACGGGTCAGGCCAACGATGGCACCGCGGGCGTCGGCGCGCCAGTACGGGGCGAACAGGCCGGAGAACGCGGGCACGATGTAGACGCCGCCGTTGTCCTCGACGCCGGCAGCCAGCGTCTCCACTTCGGGCGCGGAGCTGATCATGCCGAGGTTGTCGCGGAGCCACTGGATCAGTGAGCCCGTGACGGCGATGGAACCTTCGAGGGCGTAGTGCGGTTTGGCGTCGCCCAGCTTGTATCCGAGCGTCGTCAGCAGGCCGTTCTTCGAGTGGACGATTTCCTCGCCCGTGTTGAAGATCAGGAAGCAGCCGGTGCCGTAGGTGTTCTTGGCTTCGCCTGCCTGGAACGCCGCTTGGCCGAACGTTGCTGCCTGCTGGTCGCCCAGAATGCCTGCGACCGGCACTTCGCGCAGCAGCTGCGAGGTGTGCACCGTTCCGTAGACCTCGGAGGAGGACTTGATGGCGGGCATCATCGACGCCGGCACGCCGAACGCATCCAGGATCTCCTGGTCCCATTGCAAGGTGTCGAGGTCCATGAACATGGTGCGCGAGGCATTGGTGACGTCCGTGGCGTGCACGCCACCGTCCACGCCGCCCGTCAGGTTCCACAGGACCCAGCAGTCGGTGTTGCCGAAGACGAGGTCCCCGGCTTCAGCCTTGGCACGCGCACCCTCGACGTTGTCCAGGATCCACTTGATCTTGGTGCCGGAGAAATAGGTAGCCAGGGGCAGGCCGACCTTTTGCTTGAACCGCTCGGGTCCGCCGTCCTGGCCCAGTTCGTCCACGATGGACTGTGTGCGGGTGTCCTGCCAGACGATCGCGTTGTAGATGGGCTCGCCCGTGTTCTTGTCCCACACGACGGCGGTTTCGCGCTGGTTGGTGATGCCGACGGCGGCGATGTCGTGCCTGGTCAGGTTGGCCTTGGACAAAGCGGAACCGACGACCTCCCTGACGTTGTTCCAGATCTCCACTGGGTTGTGCTCTACCCAACCGGCCTGGGGAAAGATCTGCTCGTGCTCCATCTGGCCCGTGGAGACAATGTTGCCGGAGTGATTGAACACGATGGCACGCGAGCTGGTGGTTCCCTGGTCAATGGCGATGACGTATTGCGACATTGTGACGTCCTTGTCTGCTTGCTTTGGTGGATGCGGGATTGGTGTCTGAGCGGTGTACTACTTGGCGACCGTGGCCATGATCGGTATTGAGTGGGCGACGAGTCCGGCGATCATTCCACCCAGGAGCGGGCCCACGATCGGAACCCAGGCGTAGGCCCAGTCGCTGGAACCCTTGCCCTTGATCGGCAGAATAGCGTGGGCGATACGCGGACCGAGGTCACGGGCGGGGTTGATCGCGTAACCCGTCGGGCCGCCGAGCGAAGCGCCGATGCCGACGACGAGCAATGCCACCGCGAGCGGCCCCAGGCCGGAGGGAGTGCCTCCGAAGGTCAGGATCACGAAGACCAGCACGAACGTGGCGATGATTTCGGTGACGAGGTTCCAGGGGTACGAGCGGATGGCCGGTCCCGTGGAGAAGACAGCAAGCTTGCTGGCTGCCAAGGGCTCGGCGTCGAAGTGCTGCTTGTGGGCGAGCCAGGCGAAGACGGCGCCAAGGAAGGCACCGAGCAGTTCTCCACCGAAGTAGGTGAACGTGGATGCCGCACTCACGGCCACCCCCGGGGCGAACTCGGCCTTGCCGTCAACCAAGAGACCAAGCGTCACTGCCGGATTCAGGTGCGCACCGGACATGGCCGCCACGTATACACCGGCAAACACTGCAATGCCCCAGCCAAAATTCACCATCAGGAATCCGCCATTGTTGCCCTTTGTGCCCTTGAGCGCGACGTTTGCCACAACGCCACAGCCAAGGAGGGTAAGCATGCCGGTTCCGAACACTTCGGAAAGGAAAACAATTCCGAGAGACATCTTTGACTCCTCATTTTCTTCTGTTGTCAGCCCTGCAGGTTTTGTGGGGGCCGTTGGTCCGGCGTCTGTTTCCGCCGTCCCGGTTGCGGCCCTCCTTTGCCGAGCGGAGCACCGCAACCCTTGCGTCCGGGCTTCTTGCCCCGAACAATCAAGCTGATGTGACGTACATTACGTTCATGCGACGAGGCTGTGAACAGTCACGCCATGAAAATGCAGAAGCACCTCCTGCGCGTGATGGATTTCCGCTTCGCGCTTTGCTGCATCCCAGCCGAGCCGGACTGCGAGGACCTCGGCGATTTCGTTGAGGAGCTCCCCCGTCACGAGGCCCCGGAAGGCCAGCGAAGTGCGGCGGATGAGGACATCCACGAGGTGACCGATCTGTTCCTTGGCGGCCATGAACTCGAGCTCCCGAACGCTGAGCTCGTCCGTGGACCGGAGCTTCCGGTCCTCGCCTGCCTTGAGGTACGCAATGACGTCCTCGGCGCGGGTGCCATAACGTGTCAGCAGGCCGCTGACACGATCGGCACCGAGGCCGGGCGCCATGTGCTTCTTGACCCAGTCCTGGATTCCGTCCTCACTGTCCGGGAAACCCAAGCCGCCGCCGATGGCGAGTTTCGCCGTCGAAACCTTTCGCTCCATGCCCAGTTCCCGGAGCACATCGTTGCTCAAGTGTTCGGCAAGGGCCCGGAAAGTGGTCCACTTTCCGCCGATCAATGAAAGTACGACGGCGGCCTTGCCGCCTTGGGCAACGGCCGCGCCGGACGCTTCCCGCGTGCTTCGCTCGATGCGGTAGTCGCGGGATACGAAGCCCGGCTGGGTATCGTCGTGGCGCGGGAGAGGTCGGACGCCGGCGAAGCTGTAGACGATCTGGCTGCGCTCGACCGTGATCGACGGGAAGACATGTCCGACGAGGTCGAAGAAGTAGTCGATCTCGGCTTCCGTGCACACGGCATCCTGGGCCATGTCCGCCTCGACGTCGGTGGTGCCGACCAGGACGCGGTCACCCATTGGATAGATCAGGACGATCCGTCCGTCCGTGTGTTCGAAGAAGATCTCGCGGCCTCCGCAGGCTGCGAGCAACTCCGGGTGGTCCAGGACAATGTGGGAACCCTTGGTTCCGCCCATGAATCGGCTCGCGGCCCCCATTGACTCGTTGGTGAGGTCCACCCAGGCGCCGGTGGTGTTGACGATCACGTCGGCCTGGAAGCTGAATTCCTCGCCCGTGAGTTCGTCGCGCAGCACCACAGCGCCGGCGGAACCAGCGGCGGTGTCCGTCGAAACGAGGGAGACGTAATTGCTGGCCCGGGCGCTGCCGCCTGGTAAGCCGCCACCGATGCCCGCCTTTTCTCCGTCCTGCAGCACATCGAGCGTCAGGCGCTCCGGGTTGTGCACGGACGCGTCAAAGTAGGTGGCTGCGTACTTGATGCCGGGGTGCAACCGCGGCAATTCGGCCAGCGCCCTCTCCCTGCCGCGGAACTGGTGGCGCGGAACGCTGCCTCCGTCGCGGGAGAAGAAGTCGTACATGCCCAGTCCGAGCTTGATGAGGAACGCGCCACGCTCCTTCGGCTTGCCTTGCTTGTGCGTGAGGAAGCGCGTGGGGGCGGACAGTATCCCGGAGAAGGTGCTGAAGATGGGGATGGTTGTCTGCAGCGGCTTGACGTAATGCGGGGCGATCTTCAACAGCCGGTTGCGCTCGACGACCGATTCCTGGACGAGCCGGAATTCCCCGTTCTCGAGGTAGCGGATGCCGCCGTGGATCATGTGGGATGAGGCGCCGCTGGCGCCCTGGCAATAGTCACCGCGTTCCACGAGGGCGACGTCCACGCCTTGCAATGCCAGATCACGGAACGTTCCGACGCCGTTGATGCCGCCTCCGATGATCAGCACCTGGGCCTTCGGCCGCTGGCGGAGTGCCGAAACCGAGGTCCGGAGTGGTGATTCTGCTGCGGAACCGGAATTGCTGGTGTATCCCAAAACTGCTCCCTTGGGCTTTGGTGTATGCGCTGCATCACTTGACGTCGCACCTTGCACAACTATTCTTCGAAGGAATGGAAAATGAAATCAAGCTATTTGCACAAACGTGCAGAACGGAACCGAGATGCCACGATCACGACATTCAGAGGCCCTTCGGGCGGCTCAGATGTACTACCTCCAAGACCTCACGATGGACGCCATTGCCCGCGAACTCCGGACCTCCCGCTCAACCGTCTCCCGACTGCTGTCCTCGGCCCGCGAATCGGGACTGGTCCAGATCCAGATCCGCAGTCCCCTTGATTCCGCCCCCGAACTGGAGCGCATGATCCGCAGCCACTACGGCGTCGATGTGCACGTGGTACCGGTCCTGGACACCTTGAACGAGGCGGAAACCCTGGACCGGGTGGCGACGCAGGCCGCACGCACCATCGGTCCCCTCGTCGATTCCAACGCCATCATCGGAGTGGCCTGGGGTGCGACCATCAGCGCCGTCAGCAGGCACCTGACCCGCAAGATCACGCACGGCAGCACTATCGTGCAGCTCAACGGCGCCGGCAACATGCAGACCACCGGCATCACCTATGCCAGCGACATCATGCGTCGTTTCGGCATCGCCTACGGGGCGCGGGTGGAACAGTTCCCGGTGCCCGCTTTCTTCGACCACGCCGCCACGAAGACCGCCATGTGGAATGAGCGCAGCGTCCAGCGCGTGCTCGACCTCCAGGCCAGGATGAGCATCGCCATCTTCGGTGTCGGCTCGGTGCATTCGGACTACCCCAGCCACGTCTACGCAGGCGGCTACCTCGATGAAACAGACTTGAACCTGCTTGCCAGCTTGGACGTCGTGGGCGATGTTGCCACCGTCTTCTTCCGTGCCGACGGCTCCTCCGACGGCATCACCCTCAACGAGCGGTCCACCGGCCCAAGCCACGAGCAATTGCGGCAGGTCCGCCGCCGCATTTGTGTCGTCTCGGGTGCCTCCAAGATCAACGGGCTGCGCGGAGCCCTTGAAGCGGGGCTGGCAACGGATCTGATCCTGGACGAGGCCACAGCGAAGCACCTGGTCAGTTTCGGCAGCCCGTCCTGAAAAACTGAAGGACCCTGAAACATTCCCGGCATCGAGGTAGGTAGAGTCTTGGCTATGAAACCCTCGCCTCGGCTCAATCTCAACAACGGTGTCTTGATTGACCAGTTGGGGTTCGGGCTCTACAAGGTGCCCCCGACGGAAACCACGTCTTTGGTCGCCACTGCGCTAGGCGCCGGCTACAGGCATTTCGACACAGCCGCAATGTATGGGAATGAAACCGGCGTCGGCCGCGGCATCGGCAGTGCTGTGATATCCCCGCCGGGAGTGGACAGCAACACGGGAGGCTCCGGGGAGGGCACTCACGGACTCTCCCGCGAAGACGTTTTTGTCACCACCAAGCTCTGGAACGACGACCAAGGCTACGACTCCACGCTGCGCGCCTTCGATTCCTCCATGGCCAATCTGGGCCTCGACTACGTCGACCTGTACCTCATCCATTGGCCGTGCGCGGGGCGCGGCTTGTTCCAGGAGAGCTACCGCGCCATGGAAACCCTGTACCGCGAAGGCCGCGTGCGCGCGATCGGAGTCTCCAACTTCCAGCCGGCCCATCTCGAGGCACTCATGGAAAAAGCCGAAGTGGTTCCAGCCGTGAACCAGATTGAATTGCACCCGTGGTTGCAGCAGACCCGGCTCCGCACGCTCCACGAGCAGCTGCGCATCCGCACCGAGGCGTGGAGCCCTCTGGGCCGGGGCCAGGTCCTCCAGGATCCGGCCGTCCGTGCACTCGCGGACAAGTACGGAAAGACACCCGCGCAAATCATCATCCGCTGGCACCTCCAGCTGGGAAACATCGTCATCCCCAAAGCGAGCACCGCGGCACGCATCCAGGAGAACTTCGACGTCTTCGGCTTCGAGCTTGATGCCGACGACATGGATGGCCTGGCCGCACTCGAACGCCACCACCGCACCGGGTCACACCCGGACAACGTCAACTAGGACCTGCCGAATGGAACAAGTGGACACAAACCACTCCCCCGAACCCGTGCCTGCCTCCCCACGGGAGTTCTTCAGCAAGGCCCTGGCCGCGCGGACGAGTGCCTCAGACATCGACCTCGACGGCAGCAACGTCGCCTATTGGTGCTACGAACCGGTCACGGTGACCGCGGATACCCGGACCATACTGGTCATCCACGGTTTCCGCGGCGACCACCACGGCCTCCTCCGCGTAGTAGACCACCTGCCGGAAATGCGGGTCATCATGCCCGACCTTCCCGGCTTTGGCAGCTCGGAGCCTTTCGCCGGAGACCCCCACACTGTGGAACGCTACGGGAAGTTCATCACCGGTTTCATGGCGGCCCTTGGCCTCGGACCGGACACGGTTCTCCTGGGGCATTCCTTCGGATCCATCGTTGCCAGCCACTTCGCCGCATCGAATCCGGGCGCCATCCGTCCGCTGATCCTGGTCAATCCGATCGCCGCTCCCGCGTTGGCGGGGCCCAAGGGGCTCATGACCAAGCTGGCAGTCCTGTACTACCAGGTCTCCGCCAAGCTCCCCCGCCGGCTGGGACTCGCCGTCCTGCGCAGCCGCCTGATTGTCCGTGTCATGAGCGCAGCGATGGCCAAGACCCGGGACAAGGAACTCCGGGGCTTTGTCCATGGCCAGCATGATGCGTACTTCTCGGCGTTCGCCGACCGCGCGAGCCTCCTGGAGTCCTTCCGGGCTTCGGTCTCCAGCCATGTGTCCGAGGTCGCCGGGCAGCTGGACCTCCCCGTTCTGCTGGTGGCCGGCGAAAAAGACGAGATCGCCCTGCTCCGGGACCAGCACAAGCTGCTGGACCTGTTGCCGGACGGCGCGCTGGAAGTGATTCCCGACGTCGGGCATTTGATCCACTACGAGACGCCGGCGCCCGCCGCCGCCGCCATCCGCAGCTTCCTGGAGGAACACCCCGCGTGAAAATCGTCATAGATGCCCGCTTTACCCGCACGGACCATCATGACGGGATCAGCCGCTACGGATCGAGCCTCATAGCAGCGACGTCCAAGATAGCCGACGTCACGATGCTCATCAGCGACAAGCGCCAGTTGGCACTCCTCCCGGATGTCCCCTACGTTCACATCAGCAGCCCGCTCTCCCCCCGCGAACTGTTCGTGGCGCGCGCGGTCAACAAGATCGGGGCCGATGTTGTGGTTTGCCCCATGCAGACCATGGGAACCTGGGGCCGCAAGTACGGGCTCGTCCTGACCCTGCACGACCTCATCTACTATGAACACCCCGCCCCTCCCGGCTTCCTTCCGGCGCCCGTACGTCTCCTTTGGCGGCTGTACCACAAGGCCTACTGGCCACAGCGATTGCTTCTCAACAGGGCCGACATCGTCGCGACCATCAGCCACACCACCGAGTCGCTCATGGCCAAGTTCAATTTGACCCGCCGCCCGGTCCGCATCGTGGGCAACGCACCGCAGCCGGGCCAGAAGCCGCGGGATCCCGCGGCCGGCGCCGAGAAATCCCTGCTCTACATGGGCTCGTTCATGCCCTACAAAAATGTGGAAACCATGATCCAGGGCATGGCCGGATTGCCCGGATTCACGCTGCACCTTCTCAGCAGGATCACCCCCCAGCGCCGGGCCGAGCTGGAGCCCCTGGTCCCGCCGGGTGCGAAGGTCGAGTTCCACAACGGCGTGACGGACGCCGAATACGACTCCCTCCTGCTCCGGGCCACCGCGCTTGTCAGCTTGTCCAAGGCGGAAGGCTACGGGCTTCCCCTGGTCGAGGCGATGGCCCTTGGCACTCCCGTGATCGCCAGCGACACCCCCATCTTCCGGGAGGTGGGCGGGGACGCCGTGAGCTATGTGAACGCCGAATCGCCCGAGGAATTTGCCGCGGCGGTCAAGGCCCTTGAAGACGGCGAATTGTGGCAGGTGCGCTCACGCCGCTCTGTGGAACGTGCGGCTGATTTCAATTGGGACGAGTCGGCGCGCCAGCTTCTGGCCGTGGCCGAAGAGATCGTTGCGATGCGCAGCCGCAAGCGGCGCTAGAGGACGTCGACGCCGTCGAGCCGCAACTGCACCGGTCCCGACGTGCGCTTGGCCGCACTGGCAGCTTTGACTGCACGCATGGAACGGGTGGCAACAGCTGCTTGGGCATAAGGGATGAAGAAGAGCGTCCGGACGTCCGGATCGCCCTCTTGTTCTGCTCCGCGCTTGGTGGACAGCGTGAGGGAGACCGGCGCGGGGCCAACGGTGCGGAGCTTGATGGTTTCGGCAAGGCTTTCGGTGAAGTGCACGACGTCGGCCCGCTTGCCCGTCACGGAGGCGATCCGCACGGAGGGCGGCAATTGGAGTTCCTGCCGCAGCGCGAGCTCACGGGAGGCATATCCGGCAGGATCCCAGCGCAACAGGGCACCGGTCGCCGTGGCGTCGTCCGCGGTGATGACGACGAGCCCGCCCTCATGCGCGGGCCGCACGAGGGCTGCCGCATTGAACCATCGCCGCACGGTGTCCTCACCGGCGCGCAGGTTCTCCCGGCGCAGGAGCGAATTGCCATCCAGGAGCAGCGCGGCCGCGTAGCCGCCGCTGGCGATCGGCTCAGCCCCCACGGTGGCAACCACCAGTGCATGGGCATCCGACACCGCGGCCTTGACCTGGTCTCCCGACGACGTTACGACGGCCTTGCCGGGAAAAGCCCTGCCCAGTTCTTCCGCGGTCCGCAGCACACCCGCGGCACCCCTGCGAAGACGGACTCCGCCGCAATGCCGGCAGCGCCACTCCGGGGCCGGGGTGGAGCACCAGCGGCACTGCGGCAAGGCCGATTGTCCGGCTATGGCAAGAGGTCCCTGGCAGTTGTTGCACCGGGCGGACTCGCGGCAATCCTCGCACACAAGGGATGGGGCATAGCCGGCCCGGGCCACCTGCACCAGGACAGGTCCTCGTTCCAGGCCCTCCTTGGCGGCCCGCCAGGCCGCGCCGGGCAAACGTGCAATCCTGGCGAGAGGGTCGCGCTCCTGCTCGAAGCTGTCAGCTGTATTGAGCACCCGGGGCGTGCTGGAGCGGACCACCGGCCGGGGAGCCTCCACCGGAACGGCCCAACCGCCCTCAACAAGGCGCTGAAGTTCGGTACTGCGGCTATGCGCGGCCATGAGGCAAGCGGCCGCTTCCTGCTCGGCACGCAAGAGCAGGACTTCCCTGGTGTGCGCGTACGGAGCGCGCTGGTCAATGTGCAGGTCGTCGCCGTCGTCCCAGCACACCACGAGTCCCAGGTCCTGCACGGGAGCGTAGGCAGCGGATCGAGTGCCGACCGCAACCTTCGCGGCGCCGCCGAGGAGCCGAAGGTAACTACGGTACCGCGGTGTCTGGCCGTCGTCGGCAGTCAACCGCGCGACGTCGCCCGGCGGCAGGACAGCGCGCAGGGCAGCTTCCATGCGGTCGAGGTCACGGTAGTCGGGCACGACGACGACGGCGCCGCGCCCGGAGGAGCGGACGGCCGCCACCGCGGACGCCACAAGTTCAGGCCAGCCGGCTGTGCCGAAACCCTGCGTCGCAGTCAGGACCGCCCGGGGTGAGCCACCCCCGGCGAGGTGTTGCAAGTACGGTGCTCCGTTGGCGTAGGAAGCCCAGGCGGCGTGGGCCCGCGAGGTGGAGACCTCGGCAGCCGCATTGTCTTCCTCCGGCCCATCCAGCAGGGGATCTCCGGAGAGGAACAGTTTCTCCAGCCGCGCGACGCGGGGAGGAATGGCGGTGCGGAGGACATCGCTGAGGGTCCCGGCGTAGCGGGCCGCGACGCTCGAGGCAAGCTCCAGCAACGCCGGAGTCAGCACCGGAACCGCTGAAACTACCTTGAGAAGCGGAGTCAGGGAATGTCCGGCTTCCGACGATTCCACGCGCTCCAGGACGTAGCCGTTGAGTTCCTGGCCGCTGAAGCGGACTTTGACCCGGACGCCTGCCAGGGCGGTGTCCTCCAACTCGGCCGGGACGCTGTAGTCAAAGGGCCTGTCCAGATGCGGCAAGGAGGATTCGATCAGGACCCGTGCCACCGGATTGCCCGCGGCAAGGGGTGGCCCCACGGCGTCGCTCCCGCGGGAAGGGAAGCCTTGCAACAACGACGGCTGATGGGACGGCGAAGGCAAGGAAAGGGCAAACGGAAGCAATGAACCATCGCCCATGTTGTCACCTCCCTGGAGTGCCGGATGCCTTGGTCCAATCCAAGCAGGTACCACCGACAATGTCCGGTATGGCACCCGGCTCGCGGCCGGCACCGACTGTCACGGGCAAGCCGGTTCAGGCGTTGAAGAATTCCTTCAGCTCGTCCACGCGGTCCAGGCGTTCCCACGTGAAGTCGGGCTCTTCGCGGCCGAAGTGCCCATGCGCCGCCGTCTTGGCGTAGATGGGCCGCTTGAGGTCGAGGGCGTCGATGATGGCGCGCGGACGGAGGTCGAAGATCTCGGCAATCGCTTCGCTGATCTTGGCCGGGTCCACAGTCTCAGTACCGAAGGTCTCCACGTAGGTGCCCACCGGACGCGCCTGGCCGATGGCGTAGGCGATCTGGATTTCGGCCCTCTTGGCCAAACCAGCGGCCACGACGTTCTTCGCTACCCAGCGCATCGCGTAGGCCGCCGAACGGTCCACCTTGGACGGGTCCTTGCCGGAGAAGGCGCCGCCGCCGTGGCGGGCCATGCCGCCGTAGGTGTCGACGATGATCTTGCGGCCGGTCAGCCCAGCGTCGCCGACGGGGCCGCCGATGACGAAGGCGCCGGCAGGATTCAGGATATTCGCGACGTGGGAGATGTCCAGATTGGCCGCAGCCAGGACGGGATCGATGACGTGGGAGGCAAGATCGGCGCGCAAGCGATCCAGGTGGGTCCCTTCGGCGTGCTGGCTGGAAATCACCACCGTTTCAACGGAAACCGGACGGTCGCGGTCGTAGCCGACCGTCACCTGGGTCTTGCCGTCAGGGCGCAAGTAGGCCAGCTCGCCGTTCTTGCGGACTTCGGTGAGACGCTCGGAGAGCCGGTGGGCGAGCCAAATGGGCGTCGGCATGTACGAGGGTGTCTCATCGCTCGCGTAGCCGAACATGATGCCCTGGTCACCGGCGCCCTGGAGGTCGTAGTCGTCCTCCTGGCGGCCTTCGCGGGCTTCGAGCGAATTGAAGACGCCGCCGGCGATGTCGTTGGACTGCTGTCCGATGGAGACAGACACGCCGCACCGTGCGCCGTCGAAGCCGTTGGCGGACGAGTCGTAACCGATTCCGAGGATGGTCTCGCGGACGATCTGCGGGATTTCAACATACGCGTCCGTGGTGACTTCACCGGCTACGTGCACCAAGCCGGTGGTCGCCATGGTTTCAACGGCCACGCGCGACTCGGGGTCTGCCGCCAGGAGCGCGTCGAGGATGGCGTCGCTGATCTGGTCGCAGATCTTGTCCGGGTGCCCTTCCGTGACCGACTCTGAGGTGAAGAGCCGGAGCTTGGACGGGGTGCCGTGGGATTCATGGTGCAGCGGTAAAGTCACTCGACTACCTTACTCGGTTGGGGGCGACCGGCTTCCGCCGAATGTCCCTGTGCTAAGGATGGACCAGCTGCGGAATGAGTGTCACCCGATGGCTAGGGGGCCGGGTGTACGCGGCTCAGTTCAGTGCTGATGCGGTCAATAACAGCGGCGGCGACGTCGGATTTGGAACCCGCCGCCGATTGCGGGGCCGCGCCATGGCCGGAGAGAATGATCACAGAATTCTGGTCTTGGCCAAACACGCGCCCGACGCCGACCTGGTTGACCACCAAAAGGTCGCAGCCTTTGCGTTTGAGCTTGGCAGTGGCGTGCTCCAGGACGTTCCCGTCCTCGTCCCCGGTTTCGGCCGCAAACCCGACGATCAACTGCGTGGATGCCTCGGCGTCGCGGTGCACCACCAGTTCATGCAGGATGTCCGGGTTCTGCACGAGGCGCACCACCGGGGCGTCATCGCCGTTGACCTTCTTGATTTTCGTGTCCGAAACCTCGGCCGGGCGGAAGTCTGCGACTGCTGCGGCCATGATCACGACGTCGGAGCCGGCGGCGGCTTCCAGCGCGGCGTCACGGAGCTCCAATGCGGATTCCACCTGGACCAGTTCGACCCCGGCCGGCGCCTGGACATCCATGTGGGCAGCGAGGAACCTGACATGGGCACCTGCGGCAAGGGCCGCGGCGGCCAGCGCAACACCCTGCTTGCCTGAAGACCTGTTCCCCAGGAAACGGACCGGATCAAGGGCTTCCCTGGTGCCTCCGGCAGAAATGGTGATGGTGCGCCCGGCGAGGGGTTGCGGGGCCGCCATCAGGGTTGCGGGTGCGGAGGCGTCGAGCAGAGCCACCGCGGCTGCGAAGATCGCTTCCGGTTCGGGCAGCCTGCCCGGCCCGGAGTCCACGCCCGTCAGCCGGCCCACAGCGGGTTCCAGGACAGTGATGCCCCGGCTGCGCAACGTTTCCACATTCGCCTGGGTGGCCTGGTTCTGCCACATTTCGGTGTGCATCGCGGGGGCGAAAAGTACCGGGCCATGGGCCATGAGGAGCGTGTTGGTGAGCAAGTCCCCCGCTTGGCCGGTTGCTGCCTTGGCCAGCAGGTCGGCAGTTGCCGGGGCCACCACAATGAGGTCCGCCTCATGGCCGAGACGGACGTGGTTGACCTTCTCTACGTCGTCGAAGACGCTGTTGCTCACAGGATTGCCCGAGAGCGCTTCCCAGGTGGCCACGCCGACAAAGCGGTTGGCGGCCTCCGTGGGAATGACCGTCACGTTGTGTCCGGCTTCAGTAAAAAGCCGGAGGAGCGATGCAACCTTGTAGGCTGCGATCCCTCCCCCGACTCCGAGGACTATGCGCACGTGACCTCCGTCAACAGGCAGTCTGTTTACTCTGCGGGCTCGATGGGAGTGGAAACCAGCAGGCCTTCGTTGATCTCGCGCAAGGCGATGGAAAGCGACTTTTCGTTCAGCTTCGTGTCGACCAGCGGGCCAACGTACTCGAAGAGGCCCTCGTGGAGCTGTGCGTAGTAGGCGTTGATCTGGCGCGCGCGCTTGGCGCCGAAAATCACCAGGCCGTACTTCGAATCGGCAGCAGCAAGCAGCGAATCGATCGGCGGGTTGATGATGCCTTCAAGGTTCGTGGACACGAAATCTCCAAATTCTAACGGGCTGACAAGTGCTAGCGCTTAGCGCTGGTGCGGGGTAAGCCCCATGAGTGAAACAAGCTCGTCCGCTGCCCGGCGTACGTCGTCATTGATGACGGTGTGGTCAAACTCCGGTTCAGCGGCAAGTTCCAGTTTAGCGGTTTCCAGCCGCCGCTGCTGTTCCTCCGGGGTTTCGGTGCCGCGCCCTACCAGGCGGCGCACCATTTCGTCCCAGCTGGGCGGAGCCAGGAACACGAAGTTGGCGTCCGGAACTGCCGCCTTGACCTGGCGGGCGCCCTGCAAATCGATCTCCAACAGCACGGACCTGCCTTCGGCGATGGCCGCGTCCACGGTGCTGCGCAGCGTGCCGTAACGGTTTTTACCATGGACGACCGCCCACTCAAGCAATTGCCCGGCGTCAACGAGTGCGTCGAATTCTTCGGCGGACTTGAAGTAGTAGTGGACACCATCTTGCTCCCCCGGCCGCGGCGCACGGGTGGTGGCTGAAACCGACAGCCAGACTTCGGGGTAATTGTCCCGGATATACGTGGATACTGTTCCCTTGCCAACGGCAGTGGGGCCTGCGAGGACAGTCAGTCCCGGATTCTTGCTCACATCGTCCTTCGTGGAGATTCTATATACGCTGCATTTGTTAAACGCTGTATTCGTTTAAACGCTGTATTTGTCTTCCATAAAATCTATCAGCGACCGGGACTGGTGAATTCCCAGGCCCCGGAGCCTTCGCGAAGGGGCGATGCCGATTTCCGCCATGATGGCCGCGGCCCGGACCGGACCAATGCCGGGAACAGCCTCGATGAGCTCGGAAACGCGCATGCGGGCGATTGCCTCGTCGGTTTGTGCCGACTTGATCAACCCCGCAAAGCCGAGTTCGCCGCTCCTGAGCTGTTCCTTCGCGAGAGCCCGCCGTGCCCGGGCTCTCGCTGCCTTCTCCAAGGCATCGGAACGTTCCTCTGGCGACAATGCCTTTAAGGTCACTGACACATCCCCCTTTGGCCGGCATCGAGTGCGTTGCGGATTTGGACTGATCCCGAAGCTATCGCGTGGTCGCTACGGAGCGCAATGCATTGGACCAACCAAGATCGGGCTCAGCCTTCCAGCAGTCCGTCGCGCGTGGCCTCAGTGGCGGAGCGCAGTCCGGCAATCGCGGGACCGGCAGCGAGGATTCCACGGCTCGACGTCGCCAGGACCGCCGGGTACGCCGCGCCGAAAGTGGCACGCAGATCCGCCGGAGTGGCCCCCTGCGCGCCCAGTCCGGGTGCCAGGATAGGCCCGTGGACGGCGTCGAGGTCCAGCCCGAGTTCCGTGAGGGCGCCGCCGATCGTGGCACCGACCACAAGACCGACGGACCCCATCGCATCGGAATAGCGACGGTTTTCCTCGGCTGCGGCCTCGGCGATCCGCCGCGCGACCGATTCCGAGCCGCCTACGTGCTGCACGGACTTGCCCTCGGGGTTGGACGTCAGGGCGAGCACGAAGACACCGCGGCCGGACTCGGCTGCGAGGTCGAGTGCCGGTCGCAGCGACTCGAAGCCGAGGTACGGGCTCAGCGTGACCGAGTCTGCCGCCAAGGCGGAACCATCCCGTAGCCAGGCGTCGGCGTAGGCAGCCATCGTGGAACCGATGTCTCCGCGTTTGGCGTCGGCGATGCTCAGCACTCCGGCGTCGGCTGCGACCGCAAGGGTCCGTTCCAAAACCGCAATGCCAGCGGAGCCATGGCGCTCATAGAGCGCGACCTGCGGCTTGACCGCGGCAGCGAGCGTCGCCACGGCCTCCACGACCGTGAGCGAAAAGCGTTCCAAGCCTGCGACGTCGTCGTTCAATCCCCAGTCCGCCAAGAGCCCCGGGTGCGGGTCAATGCCGACGCACAAGGGGCCACGAGCGGCCATCGCGGCCGCCAGGCGGGAACCGAACGGCTGTGGTCCCGAGCTAAGAACAGCCTGCCGCGCGGCTGCGGCGGACTCAGGCATTGACGGCCTCGGCTGCCGCGGCCTGGGAAGCTGACAGCGCAGCGGCGTGCTCCTGCAGGCTCGTCACCGACCACTCGTAAGTGCGCAGCGCCTCGATGGCCTGCACCGCGGCGTTGAACTCCGCAACCGTGGTGATGCAGGGAATGCCGATGGACGTAGCGGCTGCACGGAGTTCGTAGCCGTCGCTGCGGGCTTCGCCCCCGGAAGGCGTGTTGAAGACCATGTCGATCTCGCCGGCGATGATGAGGTCCGCGATGGTCCCCTCGCCTTCGGCGCTGCTGCCTTCGGCTACCTTGCGGACCGGGGTGGCTTGGATGCCGTTGCGGCGCAGGACATCCGCGGTGCCGCCCGTGGAGACAATCTCGAAGCCGAGATCGGACAGGCGCTTGACGCCCATGATCACCGAACGCTTGTCGCGGTTGGCGACAGAGACAAAGATCTTTCCTTCGGTGGGCAGCGCGTTGTTGGCAGCGGCCTGGCTCTTCGCGAATGCGGTGTCGAAGTGCTTGTCGATGCCCATGACCTCACCGGTGGAACGCATTTCCGGGCCGAGCAGCGAGTCCACTACCTTGCCTTCCGGCGTGCGGAAACGGCTGAACGGCAGCACGGCTTCCTTCACCGCGACGGGAGCGTCGAGCGGCAGGGTTGAACCGTCGCCCGTCTCCGGCAGCATCTTGTAGGCGCTGCGCAGCTGGTTGATGGTGACGCCGGTGCCGATCAGGGCCGCAGCCTTGGCCATCTGCACGCCCGTTGCCTTGGAGACGAACGGAACCGTGCGGGAAGCGCGCGGGTTGGCCTCGAGCACGTAGAGCACGTCGGAGGCCAGCGCGAACTGGATGTTGATGAGCCCACGGACGCCTACGCCTTCAGCGATGGCCCTCGTGGCCGTGCGGACGCGCTCGATCACGTTGCTGCCGAGGGTGATCGGAGGCAGCACGCACGCGGAGTCACCGGAGTGGATGCCGGCTTCCTCGATGTGCTCCATGATGCCGCCGAGGTACATGTCCGTGCCGTCGAAGAGCGCGTCGACGTCGATTTCGACGGCGTCCTCGAGGAAGCGGTCGATCAGCACTGGGTGGTCCGGGGTGATTTCCGTGGCGTTGGCGATGTAGCGCGAGAGGTTGGCTTCGTCGTAGACGATCTCCATGCCGCGGCCGCCCAGCACGTAGGACGGGCGGACGAGGACCGGGTAGCCGATCTCGTCGGCGATCTTCTTGGCGTCCTCGAAGGACACGGCGGTGCCGTTCTTCGGGGCGATCAAGCCCGCCTGGTCGAGCACGCGGGAGAACATGCCGCGGTGTTCGGCGAGGTCGATCGCTTCCGGGGAGGTGCCAAGGATCGGCACGCCGGCGTCTGCCAGCTGCTGTGCGAGCTTGAGCGGGGTCTGGCCGCCGAGCTGCACGAACACGCCCATGACGCCGCCCGTGCGCTCCTCGGCCGCGATGACTTCGAGGACGTCCTCAAGAGTCAACGGTTCGAAGTACAGGCGGGTGGAGACGTCGTAGTCCGTGGAGACGGTTTCCGGGTTGCAGTTGACCATGACGGTCTCGTAGCCGGCCTTGCGCAACGCCATGGAGGCGTGGACGCACGAGTAGTCGAACTCGATGCCCTGGCCGATGCGGTTGGGGCCCGAGCCCAGGATGATGACGGACGGCTTGGAGTGCAGGCCGACCTCGTCCTCCTCGTCGTACGAGGAGTAGTGGTACGGGGTGTACGCGGCGAATTCGGCGGCACAGGTGTCCACCGTCTTGTAGACCGGGCGGATGCCCAGGGCCTGCCGGACGCCGCGGACAACGGCCTCCGGGTTGTGCGTCAAGGCGCCGATCTGCTCGTCCGAGAAACCGTGGCGCTTGGCGTTGCGGAGCATGTCCTCCGTCAGGGCGCCGGCCTTGCGGATATCGTGGGACATTTCGTTGAGCAGCTGCAGCTGGTCCAGGAACCACGGATCGATCTTGGTGGCGGCGTAGAGGTCCTCGACCGAAGCACCGCCGAGCAGGGCGCGCTGGACCTGGTGGAGGCGGTCCGTCGTCGGGCGCTTGGACTTCTCGATGAGCTCCGGAACTTCCCACTCGGGCACGTGGCTGAAGTCCAGCTGCGAACCCTTCTGCTCAAGCGAGCGGAGGGCCTTCTGCAGAGCCTCGGTGAAGTTGCGGCCCATCGCCATGGCTTCGCCGACGGACTTCATGGTAGTGGTCAGCGTGTTGTCCGCGGCAGGGAACTTCTCGAACGCGAAGCGGGGAACCTTCACGACGACGTAGTCGAGCGTCGGCTCGAACGAAGCCGGGGTTTGCTGCGTGATGTCGTTGGGGATCTCGTCCAGCGTGTAGCCCAGGGAGAGCTTGGTGGCGATCTTGGCGATCGCGAAGCCGGTGGCCTTGGAGGCCAGCGCCGACGAACGCGAAACGCGCGGGTTCATTTCGATGACGACGACGCGCCCCGTGTCCGGTTCGATGGCGAACTGGATGTTGCAGCCACCGGTGTCGACGCCGACTTCGCGGATGACGGCGATGGAGATGTCGCGCAGCCGCTGGTACTCGCGGTCAGTCAGGGTCAGGGCCGGGGCAACCGTGATCGAGTCGCCCGTGTGGACACCCACCGGATCGAAGTTCTCGATGGAGCAGACAACAACGACGTTGTCGTTCTTGTCGCGCATCATTTCCAGCTCGTACTCTTTCCAGCCGAGGATGCTCTCTTCCAGCAGGACCTCGGACGTGGGGCTGTACTGCAGGCCCTGGCCCACGATGCGGCGCAGGTCGTTCTCGTTGTACGCCAGGCCCGAGCCCAGGCCGCCCATGGTGAACGACGGTCTGACAACCATCGGGTAGCCGAGGTCTTCCGCCGCAGCCAGTGCTTCGTCCATGGTGTGGATGATGTGGCTGCGGGCCGATTCGGCGCCGCAGCGTTCCACGACGCCCTTGAACTTTTCACGGTCCTCGCCGAGTTCGATCGCGGCAATGTTGGCACCGATGAGTTCGACGTTGTACTTCTCGAGCACGCCGTTCTTGTCGAGGGCGATGGCCGTGTTGAGGGCCGTCTGTCCACCCAGCGTAGGCAGGACGGCGTCCGGGCGCTCCTTGGCGATGATCTTTTCGACCACCTCGGGAGTGATGGGCTCGACGTACGTGGCATCGGCGAACTCGGGGTCCGTCATGATGGTGGCCGGGTTGGAGTTCACGAGGATGACGCGCAGGCCCTCCTCTTTGAGCACCCGCAGTGCCTGGGTGCCGGAGTAGTCGAATTCGGCCGCCTGGCCGATGACGATCGGGCCGGAACCGATAACGAGGACGCTCTTGAGATCTGTACGCTTTGGCATTACTTGGTGTCCTCGTTCTTCGCGGAGTTCGATGTCTGAGTGTCGGCGGCCTGCGCGGCGGCCTGGCCGTTCTTCGTGCTCTCCATCAGATCGATGAAGCGGTCGAAGAGGTAGGCGGCGTCGTGCGGCCCGGCTGCGGCTTCGGGGTGGTATTGGACCGAGAAGGCCGGGATGTCGAGGCAGGCGAGTCCTTCGACGACGTCGTCGTTGAGGCTCACGTGGCTGACCTCGACGCGTCCGAAGCGCTCCTCGGGAGCCATGGTGGCGCCGTCCATGGGAGCGTCGACGGCGAAGCCGTGGTTCTGGGACGTGATTTCGACCTTGCCGGTGCGGCGGTCCATCACCGGCTGGTTGATCCCGCGGTGGCCGTACTTGAGCTTGTACGTGCCGAATCCAAGGGCCCGGCCCAGGATCTGGTTGCCGAAGCAGATTCCGAAGTACGGCATCTTCTCGTCCAGCACGGCGCGGAGCAGCTTCACCTGGGCGTCCGCGGTGGCGGGGTCGCCGGGGCCGTTGGACATGAAGAAGCCGTCAGGGTTGACTGCCTTGACGTCTTCCAGCGTTGCGGTGGCCGGCAGGACGTGCACGCGTACGCCGCGCTCGGCGAAGCGGACCGGGGTCATCGCCTTGATGCCAAGGTCGATCGCGGCGATGCTGAACTTCGGCTCGCCGTCCCAGCCATGGTCCGCGGGCTCGACGACGTATGCCTCGTCGATGCTCACTTCTTCGGCCAGGCGGGCACCTTCCATTGGCGCGCTGGCCAGGACGGTGTCCAGGAGCTCCTTGTCGGTGGCCTTGGCCGCTTCGCCGGAGAAGATCCCGGCGCGCATGGTCTTGTGCTCGCGCAGGTGCCGGGTGATGGCGCGGGTGTCCACGGCCTGGATGCCGACAATGCCCTGTTCGACAAGTTCCGCGTCGAGGCTGCGCTCCGAACGCCAGTTCGAGGGGCGGCGCGCGGCGTCGCGGACCACGTAGCCGGCCACCCAGATGCGGCGGGACTCGGCGTCTTCCTTGTTCACGCCGGTGTTACCGATGTGCGGAGCCGTCTGGACCACGAGCTGCCGGGCGTAGGAGGGATCCGTGATGGTTTCCTGGTATCCGGTCATGCCGGTGGCGAAGACCGCCTCGCCCAGGGCCACGCCGGTGGCGCCGTAGCTCCGGCCGCGGAACGTGCGGCCGTCTTCGAGGACCAGCACTGCCGCGGAGGACTCTGCTGGATTGGTATTGCCTGTCACTGCGTTGGTGTCCGTCACTTTGTTACTTTCCACTATCGGCATCTGCCTGGGGGGCTGCAGAGATCAATTCTTGAAGTGCTTCGAGGAGCGGTTGCTTGTCGGCGGCGCGCCTGGTCCTGAATCCGGTATCGAGTTCGTGTTCTCCGAGCATCCAGCTCAAGACCACGAGTCCATCCTTCTCCACGAACTTGCCGGCCATGCCGTCGGCGCTGCCGCAATCGGTCACGGCCTCCGCCGGAACGAACAATGGTGCTGTCCCCTTCCGGTCGAAGAGGACGCCTTCCGGGTGGACGCTCACTTCCGCGTTGCCGCGGAAGCCAAGTCCGTGGACGGCGACCCGGTCGAGCCAGTCTCCCGCCGTCGTCGTGGCCACATACTGGCCTTCAGCCACCATGCCGGCCGGGCTGAGCCTCTCCGGCACGTCCGGAAGCTGCCCGAGGCCGGCCTGCCGCTTGAGCCTGCCGCGCCAACCTATCGCGATGAGTCCGGCCGCAACCGCGGCAAGGACCACGACGAGGAGCAGGGAAGCAAGTTTGTTGTCCATCAGTTGTTGCTGCCGGCGCCGGCCGGCTCCGCTGCATGGCGGTACGGCGTGTTGAGCTTGCTGTCCAGCACGGTCGGGTGGCCCTTGAAGAACGTGGCGACGACGGCGCCCGGCAGCTCCCTGCCCGCAAACGGTGAGTTCCGGCCCATGGTGGCCATCTTATGCGGATCCACTGTCCACCGGGCAGCCGGGTCCACGAGGATGACGTTCGCGGGCTCACCGGCTTCGAGCGGACGCCCCTGATCTGCCACGCGTCCAATGGCCGCGGGCACCGTGGACGTGACGCGGGCGAAGTCGGCCCAGGTCATGAGCCCGGTTTCGATCATGGTCTCCTGGACGACCGACAAGGCAGTCTCCAGTCCCGTCATGCCCATTGCCGCCTGGGCCCACTCGCACTCCTTGTGCTCGCTTGGGTGCGGGGCGTGGTCCGTGCCGACGACGTCGATGGTGCCGTCCGCGAGCCCGGCACGGAGCGCCTGGACATCCGCGTCGGTGCGCAGGGGCGGGTTGACTTTGTAGACGGGGTCGTAGCTGCGAACCAATTCGTCAGTCAGCAACAAGTGGTGGGGCGTGACCTCCGCCGTGACGTTGATCCCGCGTTCCTTGGCCCAACGGACGATCTCCACTGAGCCGGCGGTGGACACGTGGCAGACGTGCAGGCGGGAGCCCACGTGCTGGGCCAAAAGGACGTCCCGGGCGATGATGCTCTCCTCGGCGACCGCGGGCCAACCGGCCAGCCCGAGGACGGCGGAGACGGTGCCCTCGTTCATCTGGGCTCCCGCGGTGAGGCGGGGTTCCTGGGCGTGCTGGGCCACGACGCCGTCGAACGCTTTGACGTACTCCAGGGCGCGGCGCATCAGCACGGGATCGTGGACGCAAATGCCGTCGTCGGAGAAGACGCGGACCTGGGCGCGGGAGTCCGCCATGGCGCCGAGCTCGGCAAGCTGCTCACCGGCGAGCCCTACCGTGACCGCGCCGACCGGACGCACATCCACCCAACCGGAGGCGCGGCCCAGGCTGTGGACCTGCTCGACGACGCCGGCGGTGTCAGCCACCGGGTTGCTGTTGGCCATGGCGTGGACCGCGGTGTAGCCGCCAAGGGCCGCGGCGCGGGTACCCGTTTCGACGGTTTCCGCGTCTTCGCGCCCAGGCTCACGCAAGTGGGTGTGGATGTCGACCATGCCGGGAAGCGCCACGAGGCCGGCGGCCTCGATCACGGTGGCTCCTTCGGCGGAAAGGCCGATGCCGCGCCCGGCGATGACGCCGTCTCGGATCAGCAGGTCCTCGGCGTCGCCACCCAGGATGGCCGCACCGCGGATCACGTAGGTCCCTGTTGCGGTTTCGGTCATCAGTTGCTCTCCTTATCGGAACGGGCGGTGCCCGGCATGGGGGCGGCTTCACGGGAATCCCCCGAGAGCAGCAGGTACAGTGCGGCCATCCGGACCGACACGCCGTTCCGGACCTGGGCAAGGACGGTGGAGCGCGGCGAATCGGCGGCGGCAGAAGAAATCTCCAGCCCCCGGTTCATGGGGCCGGGGTGCATGATGATCGTGTCCTTGAGCCCGAGATCGTCGAGGGCACGCAGGCGGGCATCGTCGAAGCCCCAGCGTCGCGAATACTCGCGGGTGGAGGGGAAGAAGGACGCGTTCATGCGCTCTCCCTGGACGCGCAGCATCATCATGGCGTCCACTCCGGCCTCGAGGGTCTCATCGAGGTTGTAACTGACCTTGCAAGGCCAGTGTTCGACGCCGATCGGCAGCAACGTGGGCGGTGCCACGAGCGTCACTTCCGCGCCGAGGGTGCGCAGGAGCCACACATTGGAGCGGGCGACGCGGGAGTGCAGGACGTCGCCCGCGATGGCGACGCGCATGCCCGTGAGGTCCGCGCCCGTGGATGACGAACCGTGCAACTTGGACCAGTGGCGGCGCATCGTGAACGCGTCCAAGAGGGCCTGCGTGGGGTGTTCGTGGGTGCCGTCGCCGGCGTTGATGACGGCTGCGTCGATCCAGTCGGTGGAAGCCAAGCGGTGCGGAGCCCCGGAAGCCCAGTGGCGGATGACCACAGCATCGGCACCCATGGCCGCGAGGGTCTGCGCGGTGTCCTTGAGGGACTCGCCTTTCGACACCGAGGAACCCTTGGCAGCGAAGTTGATGACGTCGGCGGAGAGCCGCTTGGCCGCGGCCTCGAAGGATATGCGGGTGCGGGTGGAGTCTTCGAAGAAGAGGTTGACCACGGTGCGGCCGCGCAGGGCGGGCAGTTTCTTGACTTCCCGGTCCCCTACGGCCGCCATCTCTTCGGCGGTGTCAAGGATCCGGATGGCGTCCGCAGCGCCCAGGTTCTCGGTGGAGAGCAGGTGCTTCATGCGCCTGCCTCGATCACTACTTCATTGATGGGCAGGCCGTCAACGGAATCGAATTCTTCGAGGTGGACCCGGACCTTTTCCGAGGAGGACGTCGGCAGGTTCTTGCCGACGTGGTCGGCGCGGATCGGCAGTTCGCGGTGCCCGCGGTCCACGAGGACGGCCAGGCGGACGATGCGCGGCCTGCCGAGGTCGATGATCGCGTCGAGGGCTGCCCGGATGGTGCGGCCCGAGTACAGGACGTCATCGATGAGGACAACAACCTTGTTGTCGATTCCGGACAACGGCAGCTTGGTGGGGTACGGGGGCCTGGCGGGCTGGTGGGATAGATCGTCACGGAACATGGTGACGTCCAGCTGACCGACAATCGCGGAAGCGTTCACGGATGGATCGGCGGCGGCGATTTTGCCAGCCAGCCTCACGGCCAACGGATAGCCGCGGCGTGGGATGCCCAAAAGAACCAGATCCTGGGAACCCTTGTTGGCTTCGAGGATCTCGTGGGCGATACGAGTGAGCGCACGGTCGATGTCCGCGTGGTTGAGAACAACCCGGGACGGCACCGGCGCAGTGACTTCAGTCATCGCTCGTCTCCCCTTTCCCCGCCTCACTGGACGGAATTAAAAAAGGAACATTTGCTCTTCAAAATTACCACAGCGGCAACACCCGGCTGCCCAGGGTCTCTTGAGTTCAGCCCAACTGACTGGCAGCAGATGTCGTTATGAAGGCTCATAACGACCTTAAGTGCCAGTCAGTTGGGCTGATCTTCCAATGCCGCCTAAGCGAGCAGTGACGGCTTCAGCGTCTGCAACCGGCCGAGGAGGCCGTTGATGAACGCAGGAGATTCGTCGGTGGACATGACCTTGGCCAAGGCAACGGCTTCGCTGACGGCCACGCCGTCCGGGACGTCGTCGTTGTAGAGGAGCTCCCACGCGCCGATCCGCAGGATGATGCGGTCGACCGCGGGCATCCGCTCCAAGGTCCAGCCCTGGGCGTAGGTCTGCAGGAACTCGTCGATGGTGGGCTGCATGGCAACCACGCCTTCCACGATGTCCATCGTGTACGGGTTGACGACGAGGTCGGTCATTTCCCGGCGGGCCTTCAAGACCTCGAAAGCGGAGGCGGAACGCTGCTCCGCCTCGAACAGTACTTCGAGGGCCCTGTTACGGGCCTTACCACGGGCGCTCACTAGTCGCTGACCCGGCCAAGGTAGCTGCCGTCGCGGGTGTCGACCTTGACCTTGGTGTTGTTCTCAACAAACAGGGGCACCTGGATCTCGTAGCCGGTCTCGAGGGTAGCCGGCTTGGTTCCAGCCGAGGAGCGGTCGCCCTGCAGGCCCGGCTCGGTGTAGGTGATCTCGAGGACGACGCTCGGGGGCAGTTCGATGTAAAGCGGAGTGCCCTCGTGGATGGCGATGTTGACCATCTGGTTTTCCAGCATGAAGTTGGTGGCGTCGCCTACCGTGGCACCGGAGACCGTGATCTGGTCGAAGTCCTGGGTGTCCATGAACACGAAGTCCGCGCCGTCCTGGTACAGGTACTGGTAGTCGCGGCGGTCGACCGTGGCGGTTTCGATCTTGAGGCCGGCGTTGAAGGTCTTGTCGACCACCTTGCCCGACATGACGTTGCGCATCTTCGTGCGCACGAACGCGCCGCCCTTGCCCGGCTTGACGTGCTGGAACTCAATGATGTTCCAGAGCTGGCCCTCGAGCTTCAGCACGGTTCCGTTCTTGATGTCATTTGTGGTTGCCACTAGTATCCTCTGGTTTCTCTCACTGGTTCTAGCTACGCCTCTGGCTTCCAGCCCGACTATGCCAAGCAGGCATGCCTTGACGGCCGCCAGCGCGTATTTATCAAAAATCCAAAGTCCATTCTACCGGCAAAATGCGTCACGCCTTCCGCGCCCTTGTCAGGAGGCGAGCTCGAGGACGTTCCGGGCGCGTTGAAGGGCCACAGCCGAGGAGTAGATCAAGGAAGCGTCAGCCGCCAGTGCGACACGCAGGTCCAGGGCCTTGGTGAACGACTCCGCCGCGGCGACGTGATTGCCGGCCACAAAATAGGCGCGCCCCAGATACTGATGGACGACCGGTTCCTCGGCGGTTCCGTGGACTTCGCCCAGTAGCCGGCGGAAGAGTTCCACGGCCCGGTCGAAGCGGTTGGTGGCGCGGTGCAGTTCGGCTTCGAAGATCCGCAACTTGAACGACTCGGGATCGCTGTAGCGCGCCTCCGCCAACAATTCGGCGGCCTCTCCCGGGTGGCCTTCGAGCATGAGTGCCATGACGCGGTCAGCGGGGTCGCTGGACTCAGCCAGTGCCGACTGCATGACTTCCTCGTTGACGATGGCCGGCAGGAGCGTGTCCGGATTGGTCCGCACTCCTGGAAATCCTCCCGTGGGCCAGTCACTGATAGTGCTGAAGGTCTCGGTGGTCATGATGCGATTTCCTGGTAGGCAGCGAAGAGCAACGAAGTGTCCGGAACGTCGAGGATTCCGGGTTTGGCCACGCCGTCGAGCACGACGAAGCGCAGGAGGTCTCCGCGGGATTTCTTGTCGCGGCGCATGCCGTCGAGCAAGCCTTGCCAGCGGTCCCGGCGGTAGGTGACCGGCAAGCCGAGTCCCTCCAGGATGGTGCGGTGTCTGTCGGCGTCGCCGTCGGAAAGCCGGCCGACGCTGCGGGCGAGTTCGGCAGCGAACATCATGCCGACCGAAACCGCTGCACCGTGGCGCCATGAGTAGCGTTCCACGAGTTCGATCGCGTGGCCGAGCGTGTGCCCGTAATTGAGGATTTCACGCAGGCCGGATTCCTTGAGGTCTTCGGAAACCACGTTCGCCTTGACCGCGATGGCGCGTTCGATCAGCTCGCGGAGCACCGCCGAGCCGGGATCGGTGACTTCCTCCGGCTTGTTTTCGACCAGTTCCAGGATGGCGGGATCGGCAATGAAGCCGCACTTGATGACCTCTGCCATTCCGGAGACCAACTCGTTCCTGGGCAACGTCTGGAGCGTGTCCAGGTCCGCAAGGACAGCTGCGGGCGGATGGAAGGAACCCACCAGGTTCTTGCCTTCAGCCGTGTTGATGCCGGTCTTGCCGCCAACCGACGCGTCCACCATGCCGAGAAGGCTCGTGGGCATGTGGATGACCTTGACGCCTCGCAGCCAGGTGGCGGCGACGAATCCGGCGAGGTCGGTGACCGCGCCGCCGCCGACCGCCACGATCGCGTCGGAGCGGGTGAAGTCGTTCTGGCCCAGCACTTGCCAGCAGAACGCGGCAACCTGGATGTGCTTGCCTTCTTCGGCATCGGGGATCTCGGCGGTGAAGGCGGTGAACCCGGCAGCCTCGAGTTCGGCCCGGACCGTATCGCCCGTGAGGCGCAAGGCACGAGGGTGGATCACGAGAACCCGCCTGACGCGCTCTCCCAGCTTCGCGGGAAGGGTCTCCAAGAGGCCGCGCCCGACGACGACGTCGTAGTTCTCGTTGGCGGACTGGCCAGTGACCTTGATGACAGTTGCTTCGTTGCTCACTTTTGCACTTCCTCTTTCAAGGCCGCGTATTCACGCAGTCTTTCCTCCACGTGGAGGGCGATTTCCGCAACGGTTCCGGACCGGACGTCGACGGTGATGTCTGCAAGGCGTTCATAGACAGGACGCCGGGCGGCGAAGAGGGCATCCCAACGGGCCATGGCGTCGCCGGCCAGGAGTGGCCGGCCTGTATTGCGGGCAATGCGCTCAGCGACTGTCTCCGCGTCGCACTCAAGGTAGATCACGGTGCAGCCGCCCAGCAGTTGTTGCGTGCCGGAATCGAGCACTGCGCCTCCACCCAGCGAAACCACCGCGCCGTCGATGTTCGCAGCTTCAACGGCACGTGCCACCGTCCTGGCCTCGATTTCCCGGAAAGCATGTTCTCCACGGCCGGCGAAAATATCCGCGATCGTACCGTGGTGCTCGACGATGACGGAGTCCGTGTCAACGAAGGACACGCCCAATTGTTGGGCGAGCTGCTGGCCGATGACCGACTTGCCGACGGCCATTGGCCCCACCAAAGCGATCGCGCGCCCGTAAGCGGCGCCCGGACTACAGCGGGCCACTAGTGGCCAACCGAGTCCAGGGTTGCCGGGATGCTGTCCAGGTAACCCCGAAGGTTCCGGGCGGTCTCGGCGACCGAATCACCGCCGAACTTCTCGGCGACGGCCTCGGCCAGCACAAGCGCGACCATGGCCTCGGCAACGACACCCGCCGCGGGAACGGCACAGACGTCGGAGCGTTGGTGGTGGGCCTTGGCGGCCTCGCCCGTGCTGACGTCGATGGTCTTCAACGCACGCGGGACGGTGGCGATGGGTTTCATGGCGGCGCGCACACGCAGGACCTCGCCGATGCTCATGCCACCCTCGATGCCACCGGCACGGTTGGTCTTGCGGACGATCCGGCCGGTCTCGTCCTTGACGATTTCATCGTGGGCCGCGGAGCCGCGGCGGGCCGCTGTCAGGAAGCCATCGCCGACTTCGACGCCCTTGATCGCCTGGATACCCATCAGTGCAGCAGCAAGGCGCGAGTCGAGGCGACGGTCCCAGTGCACGTAGCTTCCGAGCCCCGGCGGAAGCCCGTAGGCCAGGACTTCGACGACACCGCCGAGGGTCTCGCCTTCCTTGTGTGCCGCGTCAACCTCGGCCACCATCGCGTCGGAGGTCTCCCGATCGAAGCAACGCAAAGGATCGGCATCGAGGGCCAGGACGTCGGACGGCACGGGCAGCGGGCGACCCTCGGGCACGGTCACGCTCGCGATGGAAACGGTGTGGCTCACCAGCTCGATGCCAAGCTGCTTCAGGAATTGCGAGGCCACGGTACCCAGGGCAACGCGGGTGGCGGTTTCCCGGGCACTGGCGCGTTCCAGGACAGGCCGGGCCTCGGGGAAGCCGTACTTCTGCATGCCCGTGAAATCCGCATGGCCGGGACGCGGCCGTGTCAACGGCGCATTGCGGGCCTGGTCCGCGAGGAGCGCGGGGTCCACGGGGTCGGCAGACATGATCTGCTCCCATTTGGGCCATTCGGTGTTGCCGATCTGGATCGCGACGGGGCCCCCCTGCGTCACGCCGTGCCTGACGCCGCCAAGGATGCTCACTTCGTCCTGCTCGAACTTCATCCGGGCGCCGCGGCCATAGCCGAGCCGGCGACGCGCCAAGGCGTCGCGTATTTCCTCGCTGGTGAGTTCCACACCGGCGGGGACGCCTTCAACAATTCCGAGCAGTGCCGGGCCATGGGATTCACCGGCAGTCAACCAACGCAACATATATCCAATCCTGCCATGTAAGGCCCTTACTAGACCCGCCGGGGAAGCCCGACTGAGTCACACATCACATCTATGACATCGGCGGTGACGTCGGCTCCGGAAAACAAGCGGATTTGCTCCACGGCTTGGTAGAGCAACATCTCCAGCCCCGGAACCACTACCCCACCCCGGGAATGCCACGCTTCGGCGATGCGGCTGGGCCACGGATCGTAGGCGACATCCAGAAGCACACCCCAGGCATCGCCAGGAAACTTGTCATCGCCGGGAAGCCTGCCGCCGTCGGGAAGCCTGCCGCTGCCGGGAAGCTGTTCGAGCTGCGTTGCGATCCCGTCTGCCGCCCGGGGCGGCAGCGTGGAGATCACCAGGTCGAGTCCGGCCATGCCTTCGGCAGCTTCAGCCAGCGGCCGGAGGTGAATGGAAAGCCCGACGGCGGCCGCCGCGGCTTTCGCCTCGGCAGCCCGTCCGGCGTCGCGCACGAAGACGTCAACGTGTTTCGAACCGAGCTCCCGGAGTGCCGCAATGGCCGCCGCGGATGTCCCGCCTCCGCCAAGGATCGCGGAATCCGGCTGCTCTGTGACTCCCGCGTTCCTGACGGCGTCAACGATGCCGGCCACATCCGTGTTGTGACCGATCCGCCGCACGCCCTGGCCGGTGGCTTCAAACGCGACCGTGTTGATGACGCCCAATAGCGCCCCCGCGCCCCGGACCTCGTCGACTTCGTCCACCATGGCGGTCTTGAGGGGCATCGTGACCGACAAACCGCACCAGTCGTCCCCTGCCTGGAGGCCCGCCATGAAGGCCGGGAGCCGCTCAACGGTGACGTCGATCGCCGAGTATTCGATGTCGAGCCCAAGCTTCGCGTAGGCCGCGCGGTGGAGCGCCGGTGACTTCGAGTGACCGATAGGGTGCCCCAGCACGGCGGCACGTCTACTCACACGCACCGTCCCGCGTTGGCTGCACACCACGCGTTGTATTGGTCAACGTACTTGAGGTGCTCCGCCAAAGTGCTGGAGAACTTGGTTTCCTTGGTGTCCAGGTTGATGGTCACCCAGTAAAGGTAGTTGTTGGCTGTCGGCTTGGCGGCGGCATCGATCGCCGTCTTGCCGGGGGAACCAATGGGACCCACCGGAAGGCCCACGTTGGCGTAGGTGTTGTAGGGATTGCTCTTGTCGGCCTTCTGGGCATCGGTCAGGTGGAAGGTCTTGGTACCCAGGCCATAGGTAACCGTGGCGTCCGACTGGATGAGGCCGTTCGTCTCGGTGTTGCCCGGTTTGAGCCTGTTGTAGATGGCGCCGGCCACGTTGCCATAATCGGCTTGGCCGCCTTCAGCCTGCACGATGCTGGCCACCGTGATGGTCTGGTACTGCTTGACCGGATCCGTGACACCCTGGGCCTTGAGCTCATCGGTTGTCGACGTGACGAGCTTCTGCAGGATGTCCTTGGCAGAGGTTCCAAGGGGGAAACGGTACTCCCCCGGTGCCAGGAAGCCCTCCAGGTTCTTCGCCTGGGCGGGGAGGCCAAACTGGCCCGGCGAGTCGCTGAGCGCCTTCAGGTCGGACAACGGGATGCCCGAGCCCTTGGAGATCGCATCAAGTGATTCACCGATCCGCAATCCCGCACTGAGCGCGAAATACATGACCTTGGAAGTGTCCTTGCCGATGAGCACGTTCACCGCATCGGAGTTCTTCATTTCCGTCCGGAAGGTGAAATCACCGGGTGAGAGTTCACCCCCGGCAGCAGTGAAGGCCGCCACGAACGTATCGGCGTCGGCAATGACGTGCTGGCTCTGAAGGTTTGTGGCGACCAGTTTGGGGCCGGAACCCGGCGCTACAGTGATGGTCACGGAGCCGGTACCCGGGCCGGGGTAGTCGCTGACCTTGTCCATCCCGAGCAATGGCTTCAGGAACTGCGCCCCAACGGCGACCGCCGTGACGAAGACCGTGAGCGTGAGCAGGAGAGCAACAATGCGGCGGCGCCTGCGGACCTTCTTCGAGCGGGCCTTCGGCACAGGAGTCGCAGCCGCCATGAGGTCATGGGCAGGGTGCTCATCGTGGACCTCGTAAGCCAACTCGGGATCGTGGTGCTCAAGACCCTCTTCATGGGCAGGCAGCTCGTGGAACTCGTCGACGTGCGCGACATCGTAGCCGGCAGCGTCGTCGTGCTCCATGGCGTCAGGGTGCACCATGTCGTAGTGGGCACCGTCGAACGGCTGCGCTGGATCTTCGTGCTGCGCTGGGTCTTCGTGCTGCAGTGGGTCTTCGTGCTGCAGGAAGCCTGCATCCGAAGCATCGTGTAGCTGCACGTCCTCGTCCGCTTGAACCGGTTCGCCGTGCGCAGCCGCGCTTTCGGAAGAAGCGCCTTGGTTGGGAAGACCGTGGTCGTGGAGGTCAGCGGCATGGGTGGTCGCTTCAGGGGCCGCCGGCCCGTAGTCCGGGACATATGCAGGCTGCGGCTTCGGAACCTCGGCAGGCTCAAAGTGGACAGGCACTGGTGGTGGCAGAACCTCCTGGTTCTGCGTCTCCAGGAAGCGTTCCCTGGCACGGATTTCACGACGAGTCAGAGGCCGGGTACGGTCTTCTGCTGCGTCGTTGGAGGGGTCGTTGTTGACCGGGCTCACAGTTGTCTTCCCCTCGTTGGAGAGTGTGGATCAATGCCGGAGGCCGGAAGCGGCGCACTGGCACCGTCAATGTGTTGGGGTGGCATCGGCGCCTGCACGCGCCTGCCCACATCCGCACCTCTGGCTTTTTGCATGTCGATCGCGTGCTGCAGAATTCCGGCAGCGGCAACCTGATCCACCACTTTACGATGATCTTTGCTGCTCATGCCAGCTTCATGGAGATTGCGGTGGGCCGTCACGGTGCTGAGCCGCTCGTCCACCATGTTGACCGGGACGTCGAGCCCACGGCGCTGCAAGTGGGCTGCGAGCAACTCCGCGTAGTCGCTCGCCATGACCGCGGACGCGTGTTCCTCGCCCTTCATGGTGCGCGGCAACCCGACGAAGACCTGGACGACACCGAGCTCCGCTACCTGCCGGACAATGACCCCGATGTCGGAATTCTTCTTGGCGTCCCGGCTCACCGTCTTGAACGGCGTCGCCAGGATTCCGTCCGGATCGCAGATGGCGACTCCCACACGGACGGTGCCGACGTCCACCCCCAGTTTGATGCCCCGGGGGTAGTCGTCGTTGCGCGCAATGGCCTCCAAGATCAGCGCTTGGTTATCGCGTCCACAACGGCCGCAAGGGCCGGTGCGATCTTCGCGGCGTCGGTTCCGCCGCCTTGGGCGACATCGTCCTTGCCGCCGCCGCCCCCGCCGAGGATTCCCGCGGCCACGCGGACCAAGGCACCTGCCTTGACGCCGGCTTCGCGCGCAGCCTCGTTGGTGGCCACGATAATGACGGGACGGTCGTTGCTGACACCGGCCACGGCAACCGTGGAGGCGTCGGAGCCGAGCCGGTTGCGCACGTCCATGGCGAGGCTGCGGAGGTCGTCCGCTCCCCCGACCTGGCCGGCGTCGTGTGCCACTACCCTGACGCCTGCGGCATCCCGGGCCGTGGCGACGAGGTTCCCGGCGGCTGCAGTCAGCTGCTCTTTGCGGAGGCGGTCGAGTTCTTTCTCGGTTGCCTTGAGCTTGGCCAAGGTGCTGGAGATGCGGTCGGCCAACTGGCCCGACGGGACCTTGAGCATCTCCGTGAGCTCAGTGACGAGCGCGCGCTCGGCTGCGAGGTGCCGGAAGGCGTCCAGGCCAACGAAGGCTTCCACGCGGCGGTTTCCCGAACCGACGGACTGTTCGCCGAGCAGCGACAGGCTGCCGATGAGGGAGGTGTTGGCCACGTGGGTGCCACCGCAGAGTTCACGGGACCACGCGCCGTCGATCTCCACAACACGGACTTCGCTGCCGTAGTTCTCGCCGAAGAGGGCCATGGCGCCGAGGGCCTTCGCTTCAGCGAGGCCCATGATCTTGGTGTCCACCCGGAAGTTGTTGCGGATCGCGATGTTCGAGACCTCTTCGATCTCGGACCGCGTGGCGGCGCTCAGCCCCTCGCCCCAGGCGAAGTCGAAGCGCAGGTAACCGGCCTTGTTGAAGGAGCCGCGCTGGGTGGCCTCCGGGCCGAGGATCTGGTGCAAGGCGGCGTGCACGATGTGCGTACCCGTGTGTGCCTGCTCTGCGGCGTGGCGGCGTTCGCGGTCGACGGCGGCGCGCACCAAGGCGTCCGAGGCGATCTCGCCTTCGCGGACGATCGCCTTGTGGACGCTCAGGCCCTTCACGGGGCGCTGGACGTCGAGGACCTCGACGACGAAACCGTCACCGGTGATGAGGCCCTTGTCGGCCGACTGGCCGCCGGCCTCCGCGTAAAACGGCGTCTCGTTCAGCACGAGCTCGATTTCGTCGCCCGTCGAAGCGTGGGCAACACGCCGTCCGGAGCTGACGATCCCGCGGACGCGGGCCTCGCCTTCCAGCTCGGTGTAACCGGTGAAGACGGTCTCGCCTTCGGCCAGGAGCTCCTGGAAGGCTGAGACATCGGCGTGTCCGCCCTTCTTGGACTTTGCATCTGCCTGCGCACGCTGGCGCTGTTCGAGCATGAGGCTGCGGAATTCGGCTTCGTCAACCTTCAAGCCGGCTTCCTCGGCCATTTCGAGGGTGAGATCGATCGGGAACCCGTAGGTGTCGTGCAGCGCGAAGGCATCCTCGCCGGACAAGGGCTTTCCGGCAGCCTTGGAGAGCACCACGGCTTCCTCGAGGCGGGCAGTGCCGGAGGCGATGGTGCGCAGGAAGGCCTTTTCTTCGGCATAGGCAATGCGGCTGATGCGATCGAAGTCGGTCTCCACCACGGGGTAGACGCCCTTCATGGCGTCGCGGGAAGCCGGCAGCAACTGCGGGAGGCAAGCCTCTTCGACGCCGAGGAGGCGCATGGCACGGACGGCACGGCGGATCAGCCGGCGCAGGACGTAGCCGCGGCCCTCGTTGGACGGGGACACGCCGTCGGAGATCAACATGAGCGCCGAACGGATGTGATCGCCAACAACGCGCATTCGCACGTCGTCCGTGTGATGAGGGTCGTCGGGAGACTCGGCGGAGGTGTACTCCTTGCCGGACAGGGCCGCGGCCCTGTCGATGACGGGACGGACCTGGTCCGTTTCGTACATGTTTTCAACACCCTGCAGGATCATCGCGAGGCGCTCCATGCCGAGGCCGGTGTCAATGTTCTTCTTGGGCAGCTCGCCAACGATGTCGAAGTCCACCTTCGAGCGGACGTTTTCGATCTGGTACTGCATGAACACGAGGTTCCAGATTTCGACATAGCGGTTTTCGTCCGCGATGGGACCGCCTTCGGCGCCATAGGCCGGGCCGCGGTCGTAGTAGATTTCCGAGCACGGACCGGCAGGACCAGGCTGCCCGGTGGACCAGTAGTTGTCCGCCTTTCCCATCCGCTGGATGCGCGAGGCGGGGATTCCCGTGTTCTTGAGCCACAAATCCTGGGCTTCGTCGTCTTCCTCGTAGACCGTCACCCACAGGCGCTCAACATCGAGACCATAGCCGCCGTCGTCGACGCTCTTCGTGAGCAGTTCGAAGGCAAACTTGATGGCGTCTTCCTTGAAGTAGTCCCCGAAGGAGAAGTTTCCGCACATCTGGAAGAACGTCCCGTGGCGGGCGGTCTTGCCGACTTCCTCGATGTCGCCGGTGCGGATGCACTTCTGCACGCTCGTGGCGCGGTTGAAGGGCGGTTCCTCGCGGGCGGTCAGGTAAGGAATGAACGGAACCATGCCGGCCACAGTGAAGAGAAGGGAAGGGTCGCTGGATACGAGCGACGCTGAGGGAACGGCGGTATGGCCCTTGCTGACAAAAAAGTCCACCCAGCGTTTGGTGATCTCCTGCGACTTCATTAGCTGATTACTTACCCTTCTCAATTCACTGCACATGAGTTTGTGCGCGGTTTTGGCATGTGCCATCGCCGCAGCTTCTAATTCTGCCCTGTTGACGGCCGCTTGGGCGAACCGCGGTGCCTGGCGGCTGCTTAACGGCTCCCTGCGTCGGACTCCGCGATGCCGAGCGCGGCACGGAGGTCGACTTCGCGTTCATTCATTCCGGCGCGCACGGCATCGGCGAAGTCGTAGACGCCGTCAGCCAGTCGCGCTACCGCGCGGTTCAGGCCGTCGGGACCAATACTGGCCTGTGCTTGGGTGATCTTGCGGAAGGCGATGACCCCGATTGCCACGCCGATCCCCATCCAGACAATTCTTTTCACAGTGTTCCTGACTTACGAACGGATTCAGCGGCTGCGGCGGCCACTGCTCGGCTTGCGGCGGGCGGCAAAAGCCGAGCGCACTCCATAGCTGAAAGCTGCCACCTTGATGAGCGGCGAACCGACTGTTGCGGCCACCAGCGAGGACAAAGCAGAGATGTTGGCGGAGGCATCGGAAACGTTTGAAGTGATCCCGTCCACCCTTTTCAGCTGCTGGTTGGTGGTGGACACCGTTGCCGTGACTTCGTCCATCAGGGGCGTTGCTCCGTCGCTCAAGGAGCGGATGGAGGTGCGGACTTCATCGAAGACGCGCCCGAGTTTGAGGATCGGCACGGCCAACAGCACCACAAGGAGCGCGAAAACTCCGGCCGCGATCAGGCCTGCAATATCGCCACCAGTCATGGACACTCATCTCCTAGCATTTGTTGCGTTGCCGTTGGTGCTCGATCTCGATCGACACGGGTACCCCCGGCGTGGCTTCCCCAAGTACCTTACATACAAAAAAGCCCGCGGCGCGTGCCACGGGCTTCTTTGTAGGTGCTTGCTGGAAATCAGCGAGCGTAGAATTCGACCACGAGCTGCTCTTCGCAGGTCACGGGGACCTCAGAGCGCTTCGGGCGACGAACCAGGCGTGCCTGCAGGGCGTCGATCTTGACGTCCAGGTAAGCCGGAACGGAGTTCAGCACGTGTGCACCGGCAGCTGCAACCTGGAACGGAGCCATGACTTCGCTGCGGCTGTGAACGTGGATGAGCTGGCCTTCAGCAACGCGGAACGACGGGCGGTCCACGCGGATGCCGTCAACGAGGATGTGGCGGTGCACAACCAGCTGGCGGGCCTGGGCGATGGTGCGGGCAAAGCCGGCACGCAGCACGAGGGCGTCGAGACGCATTTCGAGCAGTTCGATCAGGTTTTCACCGGTCAGGCCCTTGGTGCGACGTGCTTCTTCGAAGGCACGGGTCATCTGGGCTTCGCGGATGCCGTACTGGGCGCGCAGACGCTGCTTTTCGCGCAGACGTACGGCGTAGTCGGAGTCCTGCTTCTTGCGGGCACGGCCATGCTCACCGGGGCCGTACGGACGGCGCTCCATGTACTTGGCGGCCTTGGGAGTCAGAGCGATGCCGAGTGCACGCGAAAGGCGTGCGGTACGGCGAGCACGAGTGTTGTTAGCCACTTGTGTCCTTCCAATATCTGCGGTGTGTCAGTGTTACTGGCCTCCATGAGGGAGAGCATCGGCCAACCGCTGCCTTTTGCTACGGGGCGCAGGGCACAGCACCAAAACCTGGGTTTTGATGGATTGTGCGCCCGAGCCTTGCCAGACAAGCATCTAGCCTACCATGACGCCTACTTGCCGCGGATGATCCGGCGCAGCCGCTCGAGCCTGGGAGCAATATCCCGTTCCGCACCGTTTGCCGTGGGTTCGTAATAGTCCTTGCCGACCAGGTCATCCGGCGCGTACTGCTGAGTGGCTACGCCGTGCGGGGCATCGTGGGCGTACTTGTAGCCCTGGCCGTGGCCCAGGCCCTTCGCCCCTTGGTAATGCGCATCCCGCAAGTGCGCCGGGATCCCGTTCCCCATCCCCGCACGCACATCGGCGATGGCCTTGTTGATGCCCATATACGCGGCATTCGACTTGGGCGCCGTCGCCAGGTGCACCACGGCTTCGGCAAGGATGATCCGCCCCTCGGGCATGCCGATCAACTGCACTGCCTGGGCTGCGGCGACTGCGGTCTGCAGCGCCGTGGGATCTGCCATGCCGATGTCCTCGGCAGCCGAAATGACGATCCGGCGGGCCACGAAGCGCGGATCCTCGCCGGCTTCGAGCATGCGGGCCAGGTAGTGGAGGGCCGCGTCGACGTCTGAACCGCGGATCGACTTGATGAACGCGCTGGCGACGTCGTAGTGCTGGTCGCCGGCGCGGTCATACCGGACCGCGGCCACGTCCAGTGCCCGCTCCGTGTGGCGGAGTTCGACGACGACCGGAGCCTCCGGGGCGCCGTCGCCGGCCAGCCCGGGCTCTTCGGAAGCGTCGCCGCCGTCGGGGGCGTTCCGGTCTCCGTAGGCGACGCCGGCAGCTGCCTCAAGGGCGGTGAGCGCGCGGCGGGCATCTCCCCCGGACAAGCGGACCAGATGCTCGAGGGCTTCCGGAGTGAGCTCCACTCCGCCGGCCAAGCCGCGTGCATCGGCGACGGCCCGTTGCAGGAGCGCCTCGATGTCGCTGTCAGTGAGCGGTTTGAGGGTGAGCAGGAGTGATCGCGAGAGCAGCGGGGAGACTACCGAGAACGAAGGGTTTTCGGTAGTGGCGGCGACCAGGACCACCCACCGGTTCTCGACGCCCGGAAGCAGTGCGTCCTGCTGGGCTTTGTTGAAGCGGTGGATCTCGTCCAGGAAGAGCACGGTGGTGGTCCGGTAGAGATCCCGGGCAGTCAAAGCGTTTTCCATGACCAGCCGGACATCTTTGACGCCCGCGGTAATGGCGGACAATTCGACGAACTTCCGGCCCGGTCCGCGGGCGATGACGTGTGCCAGAGTTGTCTTCCCCGTGCCCGGGGGTCCCCACAAAATGACCGAGCTCGGACCGGCAGGACCGGCTGCGTCGGCCCCCGCGGCAAGCTGACGCAAGGGGGAACCTTTGCCCAGCAAGTGCTGCTGGCCCACAACGTCGTCAAGCGTCCGGGGCCTCATACGGACAGCCAAAGGGCTCCGCGGCGACGATGGACGTCCTGTTCTGGAACTGTCCGGATCCGCCGCCTGGCTGCCGGGGTCGTCGTCGTTGTCCGCGCCCGCACCAAAGAGATCTTCCACATGGATAGGCTACTCATGATTCCAGCTAAGGAGACATCGACGTGGAGACCCGGCCATCCGGCCCCAACGAAAAGCAGCAGCCAGGGGCGGGACGCACCGCTTTCATCCCCGGTCCGCGCGTGACCGGCTGGGTGGAGCGCTTCGCCGCGAGCCATGGCGCCGTTGCGGAAGAACCCGACGACGGCGGTACCCTTCTGCGGGCGGCTGACGGCGCCACCGCGCTATTGAAGGCTCCCTGGCCTGTCGATGGCAGGCCCGGCAAGGGAACCACCACGGTTGAGCGCCTGGCGTCGCTTGCTTCACAGGAACGGCGGCTCGGTATCGTCCTGGTGCGCCGCGGCGGCTACGCGGTGGGCGTCGTGAGCGGCGGCACAGTGTCTGCGTCCAAGTCGGGGTCCCGTTACGTGCAGTCACGCTCCGCGGCAGGCGGATCCTCACAGCAACGCTTTGCCCGGCGGCGCGAGAACCAAGCCAACGCGCTCACGGAGGCCGTGGCCGGATATGCCGCCGGCGTGTTCGCCGGACACAGTATCGAATACCTGGTCCTGGGCGGAGACGCCGCGCTGTCCGCGGCAGTCCTGGCGGAAGCGGCGTTGAAAGAATACGCATCGCGGACAAGGCTCGCGTTCCTGGCGGTCGCCGATCCCAATGCGACAGTGCTGCGCCGTGCCGCGGCGGATGCGTGCGCGGTGCGGATACAGGTCACTGATCCGCCGTAGCGGACCGCAGCGCCACTAGCAGCCCGACAACGCCCGTTGCGGGCGCGCCTGCCGGTAGAGATACCTGCCGCGCTCCGTGAATCCGGCGCCCTCGTACAGAGCCTGGGCAGCGGTATTCGAGGCCATCGCGAGCAGCCAGAACCCTGACACGCCTCGGTGACCGCCAGCCGTCAGAAGGGCGTCAAGCACTTGGCGCCCGAAGCCCCGCCGACGGTGTCCGGCCGCGGTTGCCATGCAGTAGATGCCTCCCCTGCCGTCCACCAAGGCAAGGCGTCCGACGGCGGCCGGGACGCCGTCGTCGTCCGTCACGAGGGCGTAGACCGAGGGGCAAGACACGAGGATCTTCCGGGCGATCTCCAGCTCGGCGTCGCCGCCGCGCCCGTCGACGGACCACCACAGCCGCAGCCACTCTTCGGACGGCTCCTCGGAGATCTCGACGTCGTTCGGCAGGTCACCGCGGGGAGCGCCGGGAGGTGTGTCAGCCGCGCGGACCAGGATGAGGGTCTCGGATTGCCGGGTGAATCGCTGCGCATCGAGCACAGCGTTGAGGCCCGCGCTCCGCTCGTCGTCGAAGACCTGGAAGATCAGCGGCAGGCGCCGGGAGCGATACCACTGCGAGGCGGCCCGTACTGCAGACTCGTGGTCATCGGCCTCTTCCCTCGGCCAGACCGAGTTGGCCCGCTGGGTGACGCCACCGGCCGCACGCATGACCCATCCCCCGGTGTCCTCACGATCCAGGGCCGGCCAAGCCTGGTCCATCAGCGCTTCGACCAATACCAGGCTCATATCCTGCGCCACGCGTCCTCCTCGAAATCAATCGCCGTCATGGTACGCCGGAGGCCCCCGCGATATGCGGGGGCCTCCGGGCTACTTCTGCGGTGTCCTGCTACTCCGGCTTGGCTGCCGGCGCTGCCTGGGCCTTGGCTTCAGGCTTGAAGTCAACTCCGGCTTCCTTGCGCTGCTGCGCCGTGATGGGCGCGGGAGCAGCGGTCAGGGGGTCGTAGCCACCGCCGGACTTCGGGAACGCGATGACGTCGCGGATCGAGTCGACGCCGGCCAGCAGGGCCACCACGCGGTCCCAGCCGAAGGCCATGCCGCCGTGCGGAGGTGCGCCGTACTTGAAGCCCTCCAGCAGGAAGCCGAACTTGGTCTGCGCGTCTTCCTTGTCCAGGCCCATGAGCTCGAAAACGCGCTCCTGCACGTCGCTCTCGTGGATACGGATGGACCCGCCGCCGATTTCATTGCCGTTGCACACGATGTCGTAGGCGTAGGACAGGGCCGCTTCCGGGTCCTTGTCGAAGGAGTCCAGGAACTCGGGCTTCGGGGAGGTGAAGGCGTGATGCAGGGCCGTCCACTGTCCGCCACCCACCGCGACGTCACCCGAGGCGACTGCTGCGGCTGCAGGTTCGAACATCGGCGCGTCGACGATCCAGACGAAGGCCCAGTCCTTGGGATCGATCAGGCCGGTGCGGTGGCCGATCTCCACGCGGGCAGCTCCCAGCAGAGCGCGGGACGGGGACTTCTCGCCAGCGGCGAAGAAGATGCAGTCGCCGGGCTTGGCACCCACAGCGTCAGCCAGGCCGGCCCGCTCGGTGTCCGTGAGGTTCTTGGCAACGGGACCCGTGAGTTCGCCATCTTCCTTGAACAGCACGTACGCGAGGCCCTTGGCCCCGCGCTGCTTGGCCCATTCCTGCCAGGCGTCCAGCGCGCGGCGGGCCTGCGAGGCTCCGCCGGGCATGACGACGGCGCCGACGTACGGTGCCTTGAAGACACCGAAATTCGTGTCCTTGAAGAACTCCGTCAACTCGGTGAGTTCCAGGCCGAAGCGCAGGTCCGGCTTGTCGGAGCCGTACTTGGCCATGGCCTCGTGGTAGGTCATGCGGCGGATCGGCGTCGGGATTTCGACGTCGATCAGCTGCCACAGTGCCTTGACGATTCGTTCGCCAAGCTCGATGATGTCGTCCTGGTCAACGAAGCTGGCCTCGATGTCGAGCTGCGTGAATTCCGGCTGGCGGTCCGCACGGAAGTCCTCGTCGCGGTAGCAACGGGCGATCTGGTAGTACTTTTCGAAACCACCAACCTGGAGCAGCTGCTTGAAAAGCTGCGGCGACTGCGGAAGCGCGTACCAGGAACCCGGTGCCAGACGCGCCGGAACAACGAAGTCGCGGGCGCCTTCCGGCGTCGAACGCGTCAACGTGGGAGTTTCGATCTCCACGTAACCCTGCTGGTGAAGCAGTTCGCGGGCCACGCGGTTCGCTTCGGAGCGCAGCCGCAGGTTGTGAGCGGGGCCGGGGCGGCGCAGGTCGAGGTAGCGGTGCTTGAGCCGTGCTTCCTCGCCGACCTCAACGTGCTCGTCAATCTGGAACGGGAGGGGATCCGAAGTGTTGAGAATCACGACCTTCTCGGCGATGACCTCGATCTCACCCGTGGCGAGGGCCGGGTTCTCGTTGCCCTCGGGACGCTTGCTCACGGTGCCCACGATCTGCAGCACGTATTCATTGCGCAGGCCGTGGAAGACCTCTTCCTCGCGGACAACCACCTGGGCGACACCGGACGCATCACGCAGATCGACGAAGGCCACGCCACCGTGATCTCGGCGGCGGCCTACCCAGCCTGCCAGGGTGACGGTCTGTCCAATGTGCTCGGAACGCAAGGATCCGAGGTCATGTGTGCGCAGCACAGCATTCCTTTCAACATGATTTACAGGATCATGACAAAACGATCCCGTTCGAGTTTACCCGTACGGATGATGCACGGCCCCACCAGGCCAGGCCGGTTCCCGGCGACGTTGGCCGGGTTGACGCCCTTGGGGCGCCGGTGCGTGCCTAGCGCGTGGTGATGCGGACGTGGAGATCCTCGGGCGACGGCTCCCAGCTGGCCGGATCGGCGTCGACTTGCTCACCGGTGCGGATGTCCTTCACTTGGTGCTTGCCGTCGTCGTCGGTGAACCAGACGAAGGGAATGCCGCGTCGATCGGCGAATTTGATCTGCTTGCCGAACTTCTCTGCCTTCGCCGCAACTTCGGTTGCGATCCCCCGTCCGCGCAGCTGCGCCGCGACGTCCTGGGCGGCAGACCAGCTGTCGTCGTTGTTCAAGGCCACGAGCACGGCCGTGGGCACCGAGCGCGACGCCGTCGCGAAGTCCTGGCTGAGGATGCGGGAGACGAGGCGGGTCACCCCGATCGAGAGGCCGACGCCGGGAAACTTGCGGTTGCCCTTGCTGGCAAGGGCGTCGTAGCGGCCTCCGGAGCAAATGGAACCGAGCTGCTCGTGACCCACCAGGACGGTCTCGACGACGGTGCCGGTGTAGTAGTCGAGGCCCCGGGCGATGCTGAGGTCGGCAACAACCTTCCCGGGGGCACGCTGCACGGCGGCCTCGATGACTTGTTCCAGCTCACTCAGGCCCTCTTCAAGAAGCTCGTCCGAGACGCCAAGCGCCCGGACCTGGCCCACGAAGGACGTGTCCTCGGTGCGGATGCCTGCAAGCTTCAGCGCGAGTGCCGCCTGCTCATCCGTGGCGCCGAGCTCGTTCCTGAGCAATTCGGCAACTTTCGCTTCGCCGATCTTCTCAAGCTTGTCGATGCTGCGAAGGACACCGGCAGTGTCCATGAGGCCGATGCCGCGGTAGAAGCCCTCCGCCAGCTTGCGGTTGTTGATGCGCAAACGGAAGTCCGGGATGGGGAGGGCGCCCAGCGCTTCCGCAATCACGAGGGCAATCTCGACGTCGTAGCGGAACGGCAACTCGCCGTCGCCCACCACATCGATGTCCGCCTGCGTGAACTCGCGGGCGCGGCCTTCCTGGGGACGTTCTCCCCGCCATACCTTCTGGATCTGGTAGCGGCGGAACGGGAAGGCAAGGTAGCCGGCGTTCTCGACGACGTAGCGGGCAAACGGCACCGTGAGGTCGAAGTGGAGGGCCAAGGCATGGGGATCTGCCTTGTCGGACTTTCCGCCCTCGCCGGCGGCGTCTTCGTCTTCCTGCAGGCGACTGAGTCCGTACACCTCTTTGTCGATCTCGCCCTTGCGGAGGAGCTGGCCCACTGTTTCCACAGCGCGGGTCTCGATGGAAGAGAAGCCATGGAGTTCGAACGTCTTGCGCAGCGTGTCCAGCACATGCAGTTCCACCAACCGCTCCTGGGGAAGCCACTCGGGGAATCCGGACAGGGAGGCGGTACGAGCCATGGTGGAATTTTCTCCTCAACGATTGCGCGGGCCGGACCGCCGCCACGAACCGCGGCCGATTCGGCTTAGCTTGGGCGGGCGTCCAGCCAGTCATGCATAAACTATGTGCGGCAGCCAGTTTATGCTTTCGGCGCCTGCACATCTAATGCGGGCACCACGGTCTGGCTTGCTTGCGATGGAAGCTTGTCCAGACAACCAGGAGGACCTTTGTCTACAAGGCCGCGGGACAACCGTGAAGCCAAACGGCGCATCAGACAGATGGAAGCCAAGCGCGAGCTACGGCGTGCACAGGGCAAGCGCCGCCGCAGGGACAACGTGATCGCCGTCGGCGTGGGTGCCGCCGCCTTGATTGCCGCCGTCGTGCTCCAACTCACGGTGTTCAACTCGAACCCGAGCGAGTCGGAGTTCGCCGCGGCGCAGGCCGGACTCAGTTCGCCGTCGGCCCCAGCCTCTGCGAGCCCTTCCGCTTCCGCCGCCGCGACAGGCTCCAATAGTGCCGGGATTCCCAAACCGGACACCGCTGCAGGGAAGACTTTCGTCGGCCAGCTCAGCCTCAACGGAGGCGCCGTCGGCGTCGAACTGGATGGTACGACGGCTCCCCAGGCCGCGGCCGTGTTCAAATCCCTGACTGATGCGAGCTACTACAGCGGGCTCAAGTGCCCTCGACTAACCACCGCTGACAACTTCGCGGTGCTGCAGTGCGGAGCCAAGGGCGCGGACACCACCGATGACCCCAACTTCCACTGGGGACCGCTGGAGAACACCCCCGCCAACAACACCTACCCGGCCGGAACCATCGCCGTCGCCAGGACGGGCAATAACGCCTACGGCAACGGGCACCAGTTCTTCATCGTGTACAAGGACACGGTCATTCCCCCGGATTCCGCCGGCGGGTACACGGTGGTGGGCAAGGTGACGAGCGGCATGGATGTCGTGACGAAGATTGCCCAGGCAGGTATTAATCCGGGCAGCAGCGCCACCGACGGCGCCCCTGTGGCACCTGTCACGATAGACTCGTTTTCTCTGAAGTAACCAGCCCGGGCCACGGTCCACGGCGCATTACCTTAGTAATCCCTCCAAGCGAAAGACTTTTAGCGGTGACAGACAGTCAGAAATCCGACGAAACTGCAGTAGTGGCCAACGAAGAAGAGACTCAGGCGCCGGCGGCCGGGCAAACCGGCGTCGAATCAGCTGCCCCGGCAGACGACGCGGCCGAGTCCGCGCCGAAGCCTGCTTCTCCGGCACCGCGTCCTGCCCCCTCGCATGCGCCTTCTCCGGCGGCATTTGCTGCCCGCCCGAAAGCCTCGCCCAGCGTGATTCCGGCCGCGCCGGCGGCCCAGCCTACGGCTGTGTCCCTCGCGGAAGCCGCAAAGTGGGGGCGAGCCGAGGGTGATGGCCACGTCTTCCTGACCATCGACGGCGAAGAGCAGCCGGTGGGACAGTACCCGGGAGTGAGCACCGACGAGGCGCTGGGATACTTCGCCCGGAAGTACGACGACGTCGTGGCGCAGATCGTTTTGATGGAACACCGCGTGGAGTCCAAGGCCCCCGCAACCGACATGCAGAAGACGGTCGAGCACCTGCGCGAGCAGCTTGCCGAGCGGAACATGGTGGGCGACATTCGCACCGCGGAAGCCCGTCTCGATGCCCTGGCCGGACAGATTTCCGAGTTGGAGAAGTCAGAGAAGGCCGCGCACGACGCCGCCCGCTCCGCGGAACTCGCGGCACGCGAGGCGATCGTTGCCGAGGCCGAATCCATCGCGTCCCAGGATCCGTCCCAGGTGCAGTGGAAGACGTCGAGCGCCCGCATGAACGAACTCTTCGAGAGCTGGAAGACGGCCCAGAAGAACGGCATCCGGCTTGGCCGAAGCAACGAGGACGCCCTGTGGAAGCGGTTCCGCTCGGCGCGTACCGTCTTCGACCGCCACCGCCGCGCCTACTTCTCTCAGTTGGACAGCACCAACTCGGCCGCGAAGGTCGCCAAGGAACAGCTGATCGTCGAGGCAGAAGCACTCTCCAGCTCCACGGACTGGGGTTTCGCGGCCGGCGAATACCGCCGCCTCATGGATCAGTGGAAGGCAACTCCCCGTGCAAGCCGCAAAGACGATGACGCCCTCTGGCTCCGTTTCCGCGCAGCCCAGGACGTCTTCTTCAGCAACCGCCAGGCGGCCAACGACGAGATCGACCAGCAATACACTGCCAACCTTTCCGTCAAGGAAGAGCTCATCGTCGAGGCCCAGGCCCTGCTGCCGATCACGGACCTCAACGCTGCCAAGAAGGCCTTGCAGTCCATCCGTGACCGCTGGGAAGAAGCCGGAAAGGTCCCCCGCGCCGACATGGGCAGGATCGAAGCCGGCCTGCGCAAGGTCGAGGACGCCGTCCGCGACGCCGAAGAGGACAAGTGGCGCCGGAGCAATCCGGAGACAAAAGCCCGCACCAACAGCGCCCTGTCACAACTCGAGGCAGCCATCGCCGGCCTCAAGGAAGACTTGGAAAAGGCTGAAAAGGCCGGAGACCAGCGCCGCATCAAGAACGCCCGTGAGGCCCTTGAGGCCCGCGAGGCTTGGCTGGACCAGATCCAGCGTTCAGCGAGCGACCTCGCCTAGTAGTACAGCTTGATCCAACAGGCTCCGTCCCGGTTATCCACATAGCCGGGACGGGGCCTGTTCCCGTTGCTGCGGCCACGCAATGATTGCTGGATGGCCCCGAGAATACCGCCCTCGCAGCACCAGGTCGTCCCTGCCCAGGAACTGTACGCCCCTAGCCCCCTGTTCACGTGGGCCGAGCTGCAATCGATGGCCGCGGACGGTGTGCTGACCCCGCTCTACGAGAAGAGCTTCACGCCTCCCGGCCTGGTCGTCACGCCGAGGCTTCGCGCCCGCGCGGCCGCCCTGGTGGTTCCGGACCGTATTCGCAGGAAGGTCATTGCAGGCCGCATGACGGCAGCCTGGATCTACGGTTGCGCGGATGCTCCCGAAAAACTTTCGCTCCTGGTGGATGCCAAACACCGTATATCGAGCGTGCGTTCGGCCCGTGGCTGCATCCTGCATGAAGTCCGCTTGGGCCAACTGGACGTGGTCAGCATCGGCGGCCTGCTCGTGACCAGTCCGCTCCGGACGGCCGTCGATGTGGCGCTTCACGTCGAAGCGGACCGGGCCCTGCCCGCACTGAGAATGCTGCTGTCCCAAGAGGAACTGGGCGTCCGGCTGCGCCTCGTCACCCTCGCGGTGGAGGCGTCCGCGAGGGTGCCTCACAAAAAGGCTGCCTTGCGCAAGCTCGCCGCGCTGGCTCTGAGCGCTGACCCGCCGCCGGCCGGAGCATTCCAACCCAAGGAGGCCGCGTGAGATGCTTCGATTCAGCTTCTCCTGCGGTTCCCCGTGGTCCTGTAGACGTCGAAGACGCCGTCGATCCGGCGCACAGCGCTGAGTACATGGTGCAGGTACTTCGGGTCGCCCATTTCGAAAGCGAAGCGGGAGATGGCAACCCGGTCGCTGGACGTGTGCACCGAGGCTGCGAGGATGTTGACGTGGTTTTCGGACAGCACGCGGGTGACGTCCGAGAGCAACGACTTCCGGTCCAGTGCTTCCACCTGGATCTCAACGAGGAAGACGCTGGATTGGGTCGGTGCCCACTCGACCTCGACGATGCGATCGGGCTGGTCACGGAGATCCGAGACATTCGTGCAGTCCGTGCGGTGTACCGACACTCCCGAGCCCCGGGTCACGAACCCGAGGATCGGATCGGGCGGTACGGGCGTGCAGCAGCGGGCCAGCTTCACCCAGACATCCCCGACGCCCCTGACTATGACGCCGGAGTCCGAGTACCGGGTCTTCTGGAGTTGCGAGGGAATACTGACTTCGTCGAGGTCCTCATCGGGCGTCTCATGGCCTCCGAGGTGCTCCATGAGCTTTTCCATGACGGACTGCGCCGAAGTATGGCCGTCGCCCACACCGGCGTACAGGCCGGAAATGTCGACGTAGTGGAACTCCTCTGCCACCGTGGACAGGGCGTCATGCGTCATGAGTCGCTGCAAGGGCAGGTTCTGCTTGCGCATCGCCCGGGTCAGCTGGTCCTTGCCGCGCTCGATGGCCTCTTCGCGGCGTTCCTTGCTGAACCACTGGCGGATCTTGTTGCGGGCCCGGGCGCTCTTGACGAAATGCTGCCAGTCCTGGCTCGGTCCTGCGCCTTCGGCCTTGGAGGTGAAGATCTCCACCCAGTCGCCATGATTGAGTTCGCTGTTCAGCGGTACCAGCTTGCCGTTGACGCGCGCACCTATGGTCCGGTGCCCCACCTCGGTGTGGACCGCATAAGCGAAGTCCACAGGCGTCGATCCAGCCGGCAACGCCATGACTTCGCCCTTCGGGGTGAAGACGAACACCTCGCGGGCGTTGATCTCGAAACGGAGCGAATCCAGGAACTCGCCCGGATCCGACGTTTCCTGCTGCCAGTCGACCAAGGAACGCAACCAGCCCATGTCGCCGTCCTTCGGGCTCCCCGGGCCGACGGCGGTCCGGTTGGGCTGGTCCTTGTACTTCCAGTGCGCTGCGACGCCATACTCCGCGCGGCGGTGCATTTCGTGCGTGCGGATCTGGATCTCGACGGGCTTGCCACCAGGGCCGATGACCGTGGTGTGCAGGGACTGGTACATGTTGAACTTCGGCATGGCGATGTAATCCTTGAACCGCCCCGGCAGGGGGTTCCACCGCGAATGCAAGGTGCCAAGAGCCGCATAACAGTCACGGACGGAATCCACCAGGACGCGCACGCCCATGAGGTCGTTGATGTCGTCGAAGTCCTTGTCCCGGACGATCATCTTTTGGTAGATCGAGTAGTAATGCTTGGGGCGGCCCGTGATCGTGGCCTTGATGCGTGCGACCCGCAGGTCTTCGGCAATCTGGTTGCGGATGACGCTCAGGCTCTTCTCGCGTTCCGGAGTACGGTCCCCCACCATCCGGACGATCTCCTCGTACACCTTCGGGTACAAGGCGGCGAAAGACAGATCCTCAAGTTCCCATTTGATGGTGTTCATGCCGAGGCGGTGGGCCAGCGGCGCAAAGATCTCCAGGGTTTCGCGTGCTTTGCGTGCAGACGACTCTGCGGAAACAAAACGCCAGGTGCGGGCATTGTGCAGGCGGTCCGCAAGCTTGATCATGAGCACGCGGATGTCCTTGGCCATGGCCACAACCATCTTGCGGACAGTCTCGGACTGCGCGGCCTCACCGAACTGGACTTTGTCGAGCTTGGTGACACCGTCCACGAGCATCGCGACTTCCGGGCCGAAATCACGGGTCAGGTCAGCGAGGGTGTAGGGAGTGTCCTCCACAGTGTCGTGCAACAGCGCGGCGGCCAGGGTTGTTCCGGTGAGCCCCAGTTCCGCGAGGATCGTGGCCACCGCCACGGGGTGCGTGATGTACGGATCGCCGCTCTTCCGCTTCTGCCCCTGGTGGCTGCGTTCGGCCACCGTGAAGGCACGTTGGATCAGATCGAGGTCTTCCTTGGGGTTGTTGGCCCTGACCGTCCGCAGCAGCGGTTCGAGGATGGGCGAATAGGTGCTCGCGCCCCGTCCGGTCAATTTCGCCAGCCTGGAACGCGTCCGCTCGCGCCGTCCGGGGAACGTCGGGCGCACGCCCGGGCTGTCCACGGGCACACCATCGACGGTGCTGCCCGTAGCTGCAGTTGCGGTGCCGGGCACGCGGCTCAGGCCGTCCTCTCCGCCCGCCGGCGGCGCCGACGTCGTACGTTCCTCCACAAAAGCACCTCTCACGACTGACTTAATTCTCCCAGTCTATTCCCGCGGTAGACCTCTCCAAGAACCGGTACCCAGATGACGGAACCGGGAACGAAAAAGGCCGGTCACCGCTTTTCAGCGGTGACCGGCGCTTCGAGGGGAAAACGAGGCTAAACGGCCGCGGCTTCCGGGTTCGAGCTGGCGGCTGCCGCTCGTCGGGTAGCGACCTTCTTGGCCTGCTTCTGCAGCTCGGGTTCGCTCTGGCGCAGCCAGGCGTAGAGCGGAGCCGCGATGAAGATCGTCGCCGCGGTACCGATCAGGATGCCGACGAACAACGCGAGGGACAGGTCGCGGAGCGTGCCGGCGCCGAGCAGCCCGGCACCGATGAAGAGAATCGCGGCGACCGGCAATACTGCCACCATCATGGTGTTGATGGAGCGCACCAACGTCTGGTTGACGGCGAGGTTGACCTCTTCGGCAAAAGTGCGACGGCTGGAGGTGGTGATGTCCGAGGTGTTTTCACGGATCTTGTCGAAAACAACCACGGTGTCATACAAGGAGTAACTGAGCACCGTCAGGAAGCCGATGATGGCTGACGGGGTCACTTCGAAATCGCTCAAGGAGTAGACACCGGCCGTGGTGAACATCGTCACCAGCATGCCGGCGAGGGCAGAGACAGACATCTTCCAGGTGCGGAAGTACAAAGCCATCAAGAGAGCAGCCAGGCCTACGAACACCGCGAGGCCAATGAGGGCCTGCTTGGTCACGTCCTGCCCCCAGGTCGGGCCGATGAACGTCGAGGTCACCTGGCTTTCGGTGACGCCGTAGACCTTTGCGAGGTCCGTTTTGAGCTTGACGGTCTGGTCATCGCTGAGTTTGTCCGTCTGGATACGCATGGTGTTGCCTGCGACGTTGGCGACGCGCGGAACCGCACCGGGAACGACGTCGTGGACGGCCTTCTCACCCGGGGCTGAATCCGTGGTCTTCACGTTGGATACCGTGAACTCGGAACCGCCCCGGAAGTCGATTCCGAGGTTGTAGCCGCCCTTGACCACCGGCAGGAGGATGGAGATCGCCACTGCCACTGTGGCGATGATGAACCAGATCTTCTTGCTGGAGACGAAGTTGTAAGAGCGCTTGCCCGTGTAGAGCTCGTTGCCGAACTTTGCGAAGCTCGTGGTCATTACTTCTCCTCCTTGGTGCCGTTGGAAGAACCAGCCAGCTGGGCTTGCTTTTCGGCAAGCCGACGTTCGGCGATAGTCATGCGGCGCTCGGCTTCAGCGGCAGCACCGGTGTTGCGGGCGCGGACGACGGCGGGCTTCTCGGTCGGCGTGCGGAGCCTGCCGGCACCGAGGTAGAGCGGCACGGCGCCCAGTCGCTCGGGGTCGAGGCCTGAGAAGCGGTGTCCTTCGCCGAAGAACTTCGTCTTGGCCAGCACCTGGAGCGTCGGGTGCGTGAACATGAACACGACCAGGAGGTCTGCCAACGCGGTGAGGCCAAGGGTGAAGGCGAAGCCGCGGACGTTTCCAACAGCGACGAAATACAACACCAAGGCAGCGAGCAGGTTGACGGCCTTGGAGGCAAGGACCGTCCTCTTGGCGCGCCTCCAACCGTTCGCGACGGCGGACACGAGGCCCTTGCCCTCACGAAGTTCGTCACGGATGCGTTCGAAGTACACGATGAAGGAGTCCGCTGTTTGGCCGATAGCCACGATGAGACCTGCCACACCGGCCAAGGACAGCCGGTAGTTCTCAGTCCACCCAAGGATCGCGATCGCGAGGTAGGTGAGTCCACCGGCCACCACGAGGGAGAGGATCGTGACGAAGCCCAGGGCCCGGTACTGGAACAGCGAATAGACCACCACAAGCAGGAGCCCGATCACACCGGCCAACAGGCCAAGGCGCAACTGCTCGCCACCGAGGGTTGCGGAAATCTGCTCTTCGGACTGGATATCGAAGCTGATGGGCAACGCGCCGTAGCGAAGCTGGTCCGACAATGCCTGCGCGGACGCCTGCGTGAAGTTGCCTGTAATCTGCGGCTTGCCATCGGTGATCACGGCGAGGGCACGCGGTGCGGAAATGACCTGGTCATCCAGGACGATGGCGAACTGGGCCTTGGGGTCGTTGCCGCCCTGGGCCTGCGATGCCACGTAGAACTGGTTGAGCCGCTGCGTCACGTCCTTGAAGGTCTTGGTGGCGTTGGCGTCGAACGTGATCGTCACGCCCCATGCATTGGTCACCGAGCCCTGTGCGCCCTGGACGGGGTCGAAGGAGGACGACACGATGTCCTGGCCCTTCACTTCAACCGGGCCAAGGATGTACTTGACGGCGGGAGTCGTGGCCGTTGCCGGCTCGCAGGTCACCAGAGGCTTGGCCGGATCCGACCGCGGCTGCTTGTCCTGCGCAGGATTGGCGCAGTCCAAGGCTTCGAAGGCTTTGTAGACGTCCGCCGTGACCCAGTTGCTGTCGCTGGCGTTGGTTGGCGCAGCCGTTGGCTTGGGCAGGCTGGCATCAGGCGTCCGCGATGCCACCGGAACGGGAGCAGGATCGCCGGTGGTGATCACCGGTCGGAAGTTCATGTCGGCAGATGCCTGGATCAAGGCACGGGTTTCCGAACTTGGCGTCCCGGGAAGGCTCACCACGACGTTACGGCCGGACTGCGTGGTGATTTCCGCTTCGGCAACGCCGGAGCTGTCAACGCGCTGTCGGATAATCGCAACGGCTTGGTTCAACTGTTCTTCGTTGATGCCGGTGGATCCTTCGACCTTGGGCGCGAGGATCATTTGCGTGCCGCCCTCAAGGTCAAGCGCAAGCTTGGGAGCCCAGCTTGCGTGACCGGTGATGACGCCGCCCCCGAGGACTGCTGTCAGTACAGCGAATATTGCGACAAGCCAGATCAGCACCCTGCGGGCTGCATTTTTGTGGCCGGTTCGTGCCATGTTCGATCTTCCTGTTGATGACGGAACAGCCGCCGACGTGCACTTGTGAGCGCAGGCCGGCGGCGATTCATTGCCGTAGAGCTATTCCCGCTTGTAGAGCGGGTACGGGCTAGCTGTCCTTCTTGCCCTCGTCGTTGAGGCGCCTGAGGGTTTCCTCCGGGGTTTCCGAGGATGCCGACGCCTCGGCATCAGCGGCCGTCAGCGACGACGCGTCGTCCGGGACGTCAACCGGGGTTTCCTCGACAGGCTCAACGATCTTGGTAACGGCCTGGCGGTGCACCGTGGCGAGGTTGCCCGGTGACAGCTCAAGGACAACCTTGTTCTCAGCGTCGTCCATCGCGACAATTCGGCCGAACAGGCCGAAACTGGTCATGACCTCAACGCCGGGGGCGAACTGGGATTGCAGCTTGGCCTGCTGTTGCTGCGTCTTCTTGTTGCGGCGGAACATCATGAAGATGAAGACGCCGAGCATGGCAAACAGCAGGATTGTCATTGGATCCACAGGGAAGTTCCGTTCTTTACTTACGTTTTTGGTTTCACGGCCATGTCTGCCCGGTGGATCCGGCGGCCGTGGAGCTTTCGCCCGCGTGGCCGCACAATGCTCCGACGGGCGGGCACAGAACCAAGGACTCGAACGTGCCGAGTGTCATACCAGTCTAGAGGGTTAAGCTGAATGGATCGTGCTATCGGCCGGTGTCGATGCTTTCAGCGCCGTTTTCGCTGTCCTCGAACAGGGCGAGGGGATCCTGCCCGAACACTCCTGCCGGCACCGCATATCCAAGGTGCGTCCATGCTGACGCCATGGCGATCCGGCCGCGCGGCGTCCGGCCCAATAGGCCTTCGCGCACCAGGTACGGCTCAGCGACCGTTTCCACAGTCTCCGGCTCTTCCCCGACGGCGATTGCAAGGGTGGAGAGCCCCACCGGACCACCGTTGAACTTGAGGATCAGCGCTTCCAGCACGGCACGGTCCAAGCGGTCCAATCCACGCTGGTCCACCTCGTACATGTCCAACGCCGCGGAGGCTGCACGCGCATCGATCTGTTCGATGCCGTGAACCAAAGCCCAGTCCCGGACGCGGCGCAGCAGCCGGTTGGCGATGCGCGGAGTTCCGCGGGAACGGCCCGCGATCTCGCTGAAGCCGGCGGAATTGACCTTGAGATCTAGCAGTCCGGCCGAGCGGCGCAGCACCAGTTCGAGCTCCGCCACGGAATAGAACTCCAGATGCCCCGTGAAACCAAAGCGGTCACGCAGCGGTCCAGGCAGCAATCCGGCCCTCGTGGTGGCCCCGACGAGGGTGAAGGGCGGCAACTCAAGCGGGATGGCAGTGGCGCCGGCGCCCTTGCCCACCACGATGTCCACACGGAAGTCCTCCATGGCCATGTAGAGCATTTCCTCTGCGGGCCGGGACATCCGGTGGATTTCATCGAGGAAGAGGACTTCACCCTCCGAAAGCGAAGAGAGGATGGCCGCGAGGTCTCCGGCATGCTGGATGGCCGGCCCGCTGCTGATACGCAAGGGAGCGTTCATCTCGGCGGCGATAATCATGGAGAGCGTGGTCTTCCCGAGCCCCGGAGGGCCCGACAGCAGGACGTGGTCCGCGCTGCGGCCGCGCATCCTCGAGGCTTCCAGGACGAGCGAGAGTTGCTTGCGGACGCGGTGCTGGCCCACGAAGTCGTGGAGGTTCTTCGGGCGCAGTGCTGCCTCGATGATGCGCTCTTCGGGTTCCTCTCCCCCGGTAACGAGGGATTGCTCAGCCACGGCTGCCTACCCGGTTTCCGGCTCGGGCGCCGTCCTGCCCAAGCCAGCGAAGTGTTGCTCGCAGGATCTGGGCGACGTTGCCGGCGTCGGCGAGTTCCGGGGAATCGGCCATAGCCTTGTCGATGCTCCCGGCGGCGTCCTTTTCCGACCAGCCGAGGCTCGTCATGGCAGCTACCACCTGGGGCTTCCACACGGACTCCGCAGCGACGGCGGGGGCAGCCCCCGGAGCGGTGCCGTGGGGTACGAGCTTGCCCGCAAGCTCGAGGACGATCCGGCCGGCCACCTTCGGACCGATGCCCGGCACCTTGGTGAATGACTTGGCGTCACCGGAGTGGGCGGCGACGCGGATCGCCTCGGGCTCATGGACGGCGAGGACTGCGAGGGCCAGCCGCGGTCCCACACCGCTCACACTGAGTAGGACATCGAAAACTTCCCGTTCGTCGTCGTTCGAGAAACCAAAGAGCGTCAGGGAGTCCTCCCGGACGATCAACGAAGTGAACAGCTTCGCTTCCTCGCCGACATGCAGGTGGCTGAGGGTTTGGGGCGTGGCGTAGACGCTCATTCCGGCGCCGTTGAGATCGATGACGGCCGTGGAGAGACTGACGTGTGCCACGGTTCCGCGGAGAAAACTGATCAAGACCCGGCTCCTGAAGTACTGCCCCGTGCATGCTGCGCTTGCATCCAACACGCGGGAGCTATCCGAACATATCTACGAATACCCTAGCAAGGGCCGCCGACAATTACCGGCCGCGGCGCGCTTTCGCTTCGGCTTCCGCCCATGCCCGCTGGGCCGGCGTGAGCGCGCTGCTCCCCGGTCCGGTGGTGGCAACGGCGGCGCCGCTCCCGGCCCGCCACGCGTGCGTGACGGCGAGGGCCAGCGCGTCCGCGGCGTCGGCCGGACGGGGCGGGGCGTCCAGGCGCAGGATCTTGGTGATGAGCTTGGTCACCGCCTCCTTGTTGGAGGTGCCGCTGCCCGTGACGGCGGCTTTGACTTCCGACGGCGTGTGAAGCGCCACCGGGATGCCGCGCCGCGCTGCCGCCGCGATGACCACCCCGGACGCTTGGGCCACGCCCATGACAGTGCTGACGTTCAACTGGGAGAAGACCCGTTCGACCGCAAGAACGTCTGGCTTGTACAGGTCCAGCCATTCGTCGATGGCCTTGGCGATGACCAGCAGGCGCTGGTCCAATGATTGTTCCGGGGAGGTTCCCACGACGCAGACGGCCACCATGGTGGCGCGCCTGTTCCGTTCGACGTCGACCACTCCGATGCCGCAACGGGTGAGGCCCGGATCGACTCCTAGTACGCGAAGAGTCAAGTCCGGGCCTCCCTGTTGGTTGTCAGGCTATGTCGCAAAAAACATTATTCGGCTTCGAGCGCAGCCTGGACTTCCTCGCTCATGTCCGCGTTGGTGTAGACGTTCTGCACGTCGTCGAGATCCTCGAGGGCGTCGACGAGCTTCATGAACTTCTTGGCACCGTCGACGTCAAGCGGTACCTGCATGGACGGGACGAATTCAGCTTCGTCCGTCTCGTATTCGATGCCGGATTCCTTGAGGGCTTCGCGGATGGCCTGCAGATCGGTGGGTTCCGAGTGGATTTCCCAGTTGTCGCCGCTGTCCTTGACTTCCTCGGCGCCTGCGTCAAGCACGGCCATCAGGATGTCGTCTTCGCTGAGACCGTTCTTGGGCAGGTTGACGACGCCCTTGCGGGTGAAGAGGTAGCTCACGGAGCCGGGGTCGGCGATGGTGCCCCCGTTGCGGGAGATGGCCAGCCGGACCTCGGAGGCGGCACGGTTCTTGTTGTCCGTGAGGCACTCGATCAGGAGGGCCGAACCCTGCGGGCCGCGGGCTTCGTACATGATTTCCGTGTAGTCGACCACTTCGCCGGTGAGCCCGGCTCCGCGCTTGATGGCGCGGTCGATGTTGTCAGCGGGGACCGACGTCTTCTTGGCCTTGGTGACGGCTAGCTCCAGGCTCGGGTTGCCGGCAAGGTCCGGTCCGCCCATGCGGGCCGCGACTTCGATGTTCTTGATCAGTTTGGCGAACGACTTGGCCCGGCGGCTATCGAGGATGGCCTTCTTGTGCTTGGTCGTCGCCCATTTGGAGTGGCCTGACATGCTTTAAACTTCCCCTCTGATCATTCGAATAAACAATTCATGCACGCGCTTCTCCCCAGTCACTTCCGGGTGGAAGGAGGTGGCCAGCAACCGACCTGAGCGCACTGCAACAATTCTAGCCAACCCGTGCAAAGTGTCCGTGTGGCTGGCTTTTCCCGGTTCCACCTGGGCAAGGATTTCGACGCCCGGACCGACGCGCTCCACCCATGGTCCCCGGATGAAGACGGCATGGACGGGGTCGACGCCGGACTCGCCGGCGCTGAACTCGAGGCCCTTGAAGTCAAGGTCGGTTTCGAAAGACTCCCGCTGCCGGCCGAACGCGTTGCGGCGGACCGTGATGTCCAACCCGCCGAAAGTCTGCTGCGGATTCCCGGCGAGGTCCGTGGCGGGATCTGCGATGTCGTCAGCCAGGAGGATCATTCCGGCGCAGGACCCATAGACCGGCAGCCCGGACGCGATCTGCTTACGGATCGGATCCGCGAGTTCGAAGATGCGCGCCAGCTTGTCGATGGTGGTGGACTCGCCGCCGGGAATGATGAGGCCGTCAATGTCGTCGAGTTCCGCCGGACGCCGGATGCCGACGCCGGTGGCGCCGGCCGCTTCGACGGCGTGGATGTGCTCACGAAAATCGCCTTGTAGTGCGAGGACGCCGATGCGCAGGCCCGTGCCCACGCTTGATGACGCCTCGGAAGGGGGATTGGTCATTCGACCATCATAATGCGCCGCCGCTGCAGGCCTCGCCCCGTGGTGGCACCGCAGGCTTGCGGCACGTGGTTTATGCACCAACTGGGATATATTACAGAGCATGTTTTCGTTCACCGTTCCGCTCGGCAAGCTGGTCCGTGCTGTGTCCCGGCTTCGCGGCGGGGGTTCGGCTTTGCCGGGCCTCGTGGTCGAGAAGATCGACCCCGGCTTCATGCAGAGGACGCTGTCCTCGCTCCCCCACGGTGTGGCTGTGGTGAGCGGGACCAACGGCAAGACCACCACCACCAAAATGGTCGTGGAACTCCTGGAAAGCCAAGGCCTCAAGGTCTTCACCAACCGGACGGGCAGCAACTTCACCCGGGGAGTGGCAGCTGCGCTCCTGGGTGAGGTGGACTGGCGCGGCAGGCTGGACGCCGACGTCGCGGTGTTGGAACTCGACGAGGCACATGCCGTGCATTTCGTGAACAAAGTGCCGCCGCGCTACTGCCTTCTCCTCAACGTCCTGCGGGACCAGCTGGACCGCTTCGGCGAAATCGACGCCACCGCGTTGCTTCTCCAGCGCATCGCCGAGCGAACTACAGGCACCGTGGTCTTGAACCGCGAGGATCCCCGGGTCGCCCGTATCGCGGCAGCCGTCAGCGGCCCCGAGGTGCTCTACTTCGGATTGGACCAATCGCTCCGCAGCACCTTCCCGAACGACGACGACATGCGGGCCGTGGCTCCGGGAACCAGCCCCCTCGGTGACGTGCCCGCCTCCCCGGAGGCCGACGTCGTACTCCGCCGGGTGGGTGCCGACGACGCCGACTTCGAGTTCGACGGAACCCGCGTCGCGACCCACATGAAGCTCCGCGGCGTCTACAACATCTTCAATGCAGCCGCCGCCTTGGTGCTCGCCAGGAGCATCACCGGGGCAAGCGGCAGGCCCGGCGATGCCGCGAAGCTCGTCAAGGCGCTCTCCGAGGTGGCTCCGGCGTTCGGCCGTGGGGAAAGCCTGACGGTGGATGGCCAGCCTCTTGAGTTGGTCCTGGTGAAGAACCCGAGTGGTTTCCGCCTGGGCCTCAAGTCCTTCCCGGCGAAGGGCTACGCGTCCATGATCGCCATCAACGACAACTACGCCGACGGCCGCGACATGTCCTGGCTCTGGGACGTTGAGTTCGACTCCCTGCGCGAGGATGGCGTCGAAGTACTCACCGGTGTCCGTGCCTACGACATGGCCCTGCGCCTGCAATACGACGAGGTCCGTTTCGGTTCAGTGAACACCGACATCCCTGCGGCCTTGGCTGAATTCATCCGGGGCTCGGCCGGCAAGCCCAAACGCGTGTTCTGCACCTACACCGCGATGTTGGCCATCCGGCGCGAACTCTCCAAAATCACCACAGTAGAGGTGGTCTCATGACCCCGGCCGAAGACACCGCCCCCCACGCCAGCAAGGGCACCATCCGGGTCCTGCAGTTGTACCCCCGTGAGATGAACATCTACGGGGACTGGGGAAACGCGCTCGTCCTGCGGCAGCGCCTGCTTTGGCACGGCTACACGCCTGAACTCCTTGAGTACAACGTGGGTGACGACTTTCCCGAGGATGTCGACCTCATTGTGGGCGGCGGCGGGCAGGACAGCGGCCAGGTAGTCATCCAGGAAGATCTCCAGGCACGCGCCGAGCAACTCCGCGAGATGGCCGAGGACGGAACGCCCATGCTGGTTATTTGCGGGCTCTACCAACTCTTCGGCAAGTTTTTCAAGACGAAGAGCGGCCCTGTCATCCCGGGCATCGGCATCCTTGACGTCGAGACGGTCGGCACCGACGAACGCCTCATCGGGAATGTCACCCTCACCTCGTCCGAGTTCGGGGAAATCCTCGGCTACGAGAACCACAGCGGACAAACCTCGTTGGGCCCCGGTGTCGAGCCCCTCGGCACCGTGTCCAAAGGTGCCGGCAACAACAGCAAGGACAACCACGAGGGTGCCCGGCACCGGAATGTTGTTGCCAGCTACTTGCACGGTTCCTTGTTGCCCAAGAATCCTGCCATCGCCGATTTCCTGATCCGGACCGCCGTCGAACGCAAGTACGGTGCTTTCGTTCCCGGAACGCCCGACGACGACTTTGCCCGCCTCGCGCGCGAACATGCGGCGCGGCGGCCGCGCTAACACGAGGAAAAGCGTTGTGGGCGGGGACCTCGCATGAAAGGGTTGCTTCATGACGAACCCTCTCTTGGAGCCGAGCACCCTTCCCTTCGGATTGCCGCCCTTCGCAACGATCCAGGACAACCACTACGCCGAAGCTGTTGAAGCGGGCCTCGCTGAGCATCTGGCCGAGATCCAGTCCATCGTGGACAATCCGGAGCCTGCATCCTTCGAAAACACGGCGGTGGCGATGGAACGCTCCGGCCGGCTGCTGGAGCGTGCAGCGGCAGCCTTCTTCACCCTGGTTTCCGCCGACGCCTCCGACGCCATCCGGGAACTCGAAACCGAGCTGTCTCCCCGTTTCGCGAGCCACCAGGACGCGGTCTACCTCAATCGCGGACTTTTCGAACGATTCGCAGCCGTCGACACCTCGGGCCTCGATGACGAATCCCTCAGGCTGGTCCAGGAGTACCTCCGGGAATTCCGCCAGTCGGGGATCCACCTTGATCCGGCCGACCAGGAAAAGCTCAAAAGCCTCAATGCGGAACTCTCCCGTTTGGGAACGGAGTACGGGCAACGCGTCAAGGAAGCCATGAAGGACGCCGCGCTTGTGGTGGAGGACGCCACGGAACTCGCGGGCCTCCCTGCGGACGACATTGCCAGTGCCGCCGAGGCAGCACGCGCTGCCGGGCACGAGGGAAAATACCTCCTGACCCTCATACAGCCGAGCAACCAGCCTGCTCTGGCTTCATTGCAAAACCGCGAGCTTCGCCGTCGCCTGTATGAGGCATCCATTGCGCGAGGCAGCGACGGCGGCAGCCTGGACGTCATGGAACTGGCGAAGGCGATGGTGTGTTTGAGGGCCGAGAAGGCGGGCCTGCTCGGGTTCGGCAACTACGCCGAACTCGTCCTGGAACGCCAGACTGCCCCTGATTTCGCGGCCGTGCAGACGATGCTGAACCGCCTCGCCCCTGCCGCTGTCCGCAACGCCGACGCCGAAGCGGCTGCATTGGCGGAGAGCGCGGGGCACCCGTTGGAAGCGTGGGACTGGGCCTACTACTCCTCGAAGGTCCGGAGGGAGCGGTATGAGGTGGACGAACAGCTGCTGCGGCCCTATTTCGAATTGGACCGGGTACTCGTGGACGGCGTGTTCTTCGCAGCTACGAGCCTCTTCGGGATGACTTTCCACGAGCGGAAAGACCTTGAGGGGTACCACCCCGACGTCCGCGTTTGGGAGGTACGGAACGAGGACGGCTCCGAGCTCGGCCTCTTCCTGGGCGACTACTACGCGCGGGACTCCAAGCGCGGCGGCGCCTGGATGAACTCGCTCGTCGAACAATCAGCACTGCTGGGGACCAAGCCGGTGGTCATCAACAACCTGAACATCTCCAAACCGCCGGCCGGAGAACCGACACTGCTCACCCTGGACGAAGTCCGCACCACGTTCCACGAGTTCGGCCATGCCCTGCACGGGCTCTTCTCCAACGTCACGTATCCGCGGTTCTCCGGAACCTCGGTCCCCCGGGACTTCGTCGAGTATCCGTCGCAGGTCAACGAGATGTGGATCATGTGGCCGGAAATCATCGGCAACTACGCGCGCCACTACGCCACCGGAGAGCCGCTCCCCCAAGACACCATTGACCGCCTCAACGAGTCCAGGCTCTGGGGCGAGGGTTTCGCCACCACCGAGTACCTCGGCGCAGCCCTCCTGGACCTGGCCTGGCATGTCCTGGACGTGGACGGTGTTCCGCAGGATGCTCAGGACTTCGAGGCCAAGGCATTGGCAGCCGCAGGCGTGGCGCACTCCCTCATACCGCCCCGGTACCGCACGGGGTATTTCCAGCACATCTTCGCCGGGGACTTCTACGCTGCCGGGTACTACTCCTACATCTGGAGTGAAGTGCTGGACGCGGAAACGGTGGACTGGTTCACGGAAAACGGCGGGCTGCTGCGCGAGAACGGCGAACGATTCCGCTCGGAGCTGCTCTCCCGTGGCAACAGCCAGGATCCGCTGGAATCCTTCCGCACGCTCCGTGGCCGCGATGCTGCCCTCGAGCCGCTCCTGAAGCGTCGCGGCCTCCAGTAGCCAGCGGGTCTACCCAACTGACTCGCAGTAGTTGTCGTTTTGGAGCCTCAGAACGACAACAACTGCGAGTCAGTTGGGTTAACGTACGACGCCGGTCGGTCACCGAAAAGGTGACCGACCGGCGTCGTACTTCTACTGACTGAAAGGCGTCGGACGGTGTGATCCGGCTGCGCGCGTAAAAGGGCCCCCGCCCTTAGCCGCCGCAAAGCCGCGGCAGCGAAACGGGGGGAATAGCGCGCCGAGGATCAGCGCCGTCCGGTGCACCAACCAAGCGCGCAGACATCTGCGCTGTCCGGCGTGCCAACAGAGCGCGCCGGTTAACTAGGATTTACCAGCCGCGCTCGGCGAGGCGGTGGGGTTCGGGGATTTCCTCGACGTTGATGCCGACCATGGCTTCGCCCAGGCCGCGGGAGACCTTGGCGATGACGTCGGGGTCGTCGAAGAACGTGGTGGCCTTCACGACGGCGGCGGCACGCTGGGCCGGGTTGCCGGACTTGAAGATGCCCGAACCAACGAACACGCCGTCCGCGCCGAGCTGCATCATCATCGCAGCGTCGGCCGGGGTGGCGATGCCGCCGGCGGTGAAGAGGACGACGGGGAGCTTGCCGGTAGCGGCGATTTCCTTGACGAGTTCGTACGGTGCCTGCAGTTCCTTGGCCGCGACGTAGAGTTCGTCCTCGGGCAGGGTGGAGAGGCGGAGGATCTCGGCGCGGATCTGTCGCATGTGGGTGGTGGCGTTGGAGACGTCGCCTGTGCCGGCCTCGCCCTTGGAGCGGATCATGGCCGCGCCCTCGTTGATGCGGCGCAGCGCCTCGCCGAGGTTGGTGGCACCACAGACGAAGGGAACGGTGAAGTTCCACTTGTCGATGTGGTGGGTGTAGTCGGCGGGGGTCAGGACCTCGGACTCGTCGATGTAGTCAACACCGAGGGACTGCAGGACCTGGGCTTCGACGAAGTGGCCGATGCGGGCCTTGGCCATGACGGGGATGGACACGGCGGCGATGATCTGGTCGATCATGTCCGGGTCCGACATGCGGGACACGCCGCCCTGGGCGCGGATGTCGGCGGGAACGCGCTCGAGCGCCATGACGGCCACGGCACCGGCATCTTCGGCGATGCGGGCCTGCTCGACGTTGACGACGTCCATGATGACGCCGCCCTTGAGCATCTCGGCCATGCCGCGCTTGACGCGGTTGCTGCCCGTAACGCTGGCTGCGGACGAACCGGCTTCGTTGCTTACATCAGGTGTAGACACAAAAACCCCTATGGGTAGATAGAAGACCTTGGCCGGGGGCGCAGGCGGACAGGGGCCACACACAGCGCGCACCGGATTTCCAGGTCACATTGACCAAGTAACTTCAATACTAGTCCCCTGCGCTGTGCCCGTCGTACTTGGTTACCCGCCTCTGCCACGCACTTCCGCCGGCACCGGCGGGGCTTCGCGCAGCGGGTGATATGGGTCCCGCGTGTCGCGGATACTTCAGGTGCATTGATGGCAGCGGATTGGTTGACGATGCAAAGGCGCAGGAATCTGTCTTCGGCAATTGTGAGGGCAACACCGGGCCGGTCGCGGAGGCGATCCGGGTTCATTGGGACCTCAACAGCTAGTACTTGGGGCGTGTTTTCCTTGTTTTCGCTTTTCTCGTCGGCGGGTGGCAGCGTGGGGGCTTAATTGTCAGTGCCTCGTGACAGGGTTTAGTCATGGAAGGCACCGGTCACCTCACCGCCCCTCGGGCGGCCGCGCCCGACGGCGGGAACCCGTCGCCGGGGCGCGTGGCCCGCCGCCTGAAGCCTGTCGCCGCCCGCCATGCCCGGCTCCAATACGCAGCCCAGTTCGCAGCCCGGCTTCAAAACCCGGCCCGGTTCCAACACGCTGCGCAGCACCAGAACCTGGCCCGGCTCGAAAGCCCTGCGCAGCACCAAAACCTGGCCCGGTTCCAAAGCCCTGCGCAGCACCCAAACCCGGTCCGGCTACAAGACCCTGCGCAGTTCGAAAGCCCTGCGCAGTTCGAAAGCCCTGCGCAGCACCCAAACCCGGTCCGGTTCGAAAGCCCGGCGGCCGGCGGGCCGCTGCCCGCGGGCGGTCTTGATCAGGCGGTGGCGGTAATGGATGCGCTGCGCTCAACCGCTCCCGCCGACACCCGCCTGTTCGGTTTCCCTGAAGCCGCGGATTTCGCCGGCCGGGTCGAGGAGATCGCCCGGTCGGTGGAGTTCCTGCAGATCCTCGCGGCCCAGGCCGTGGAACGGACACGGCGCGAAGCCCGGGCCGCACGGCACCCCTGCCCGGCTCCGGGGTGGAGGACCGGCTGGACCGAACCCACCACAAGCGGCACGGCAGACACGGCCGACGCGGCCGACGCGGCCGACGCGGCGACTGACGCCGAGCCGGGAACTGACGCCGACACAGCAACCGCGGCAGGTGCGCCGGGGTCCATGGCCGGCCTCGCCGAAGCCGCCGACCCGGTCCATGACGGGTACCGGAACGCCGCCGAATTCCTGCGCGCCAGGCTGCGGATCGGCATCAGCGAAGCACGGCGCCGGCTCACCCTGGCCGAAAGCGTGCTCCCGCAGACAGGAATCACCGGACAAGACCTCCCCGCACGCCACCCGGTCCTCGCCGCGGCCCTGTCCGCCGCGGCCGTGCCGTCCCGCTCGGCCACCCTCATCAGCATCGCCCTGGACCAGGTACGCCACCACGCCGACCCGGACACCATCGGGCAGATGGAACACTCCCTGACCCGGACCGCCCTGGAAAGCGATCCCGACTTCGTGCACCGGATGGCCAAACGCTGGGTCGACGCCATCGACCAGGACGGAACCGAACCCAGCGAGGAAGAACTGCGCCACCGCCAAGGAGCATTCATCCGCACACCCCGCCACGGCCTGCACCACCTGGAAATCTTCGCCACCGCCGAACAAATCGAAACCCTCGCCACCGCCATGAACACCGCCGCCAACCCCCGCCTCCAACACCACACCGGCACCGGCACCGGCACCGGCGGCGAGGGAGCACAGGACACGGATTCAGGGGACACCGGCCCGGGCGGCGACAGCAACAGCGACGGCGCGCACCCCGGCCTGGACCGCCGCTCCCGCCCCCAGAAACTCCTCGACGGACTCGTCGGCGCCTGCAGTATCGCCCTGGCCACCGGCGAACTGCCGGCCAACGGCGGCCTCCGCCCCCAGGTCATGGTCACCATCGACTACCAGGACCTGCTCAACCGCCTCCAACACCACACCCCCGGCACCACAAACCCCGGCGCAGCAAACGCCCGGCCCGGCACCGGGGCCGCCACGTTCCACGGCCCGATCCACCCCACGGCCATCCGCAAAATCGCCTGCGACGCCGACATCATCCCCGTCCTGCTCGGCAGCGAGGGCCGCGTCCTGGACATCGGCCGCACCACCAGGATTTTCCCGCCCCACATCCGCAAAGCCATCATCGCCCGCGACCAAGGCTGAGCCTTCCCCGACTGCACAATCCCCGCACCCTGGTGCGAAGCCCACCACATCACCTACTGGACCAACGAAGGCACCACCTCAACCGACAACGGCACCCTGCTCTGCAGCCACCACCACGTCATCCACAAAGAACACTGGACCATCTCCACCGAAACCGGCGTGCCATGGTTCACACCCCCACCCCACCTCGACCCCCGCCAAACACCCCGACGCAACCACCACTTCAGACCCACCCGCACATAAAGCTGCCCCGGACATGAGCGTGCCCCGACACGAAACGCGCCGGGGCAGCAAAATGATCAGAGGGCTTAAGCGGGAGTCCCGCCGTCGACGTCTGCCATCGCCTGTTCGCGGACGGCCGCCATCCTTTGGACGACGGTGACTGCCGTGGCGGCGGCGAGGATGACGAGGGTCACCAGCAACACGACGGAAGGCAATCCCAGCCCGGTCAATCCGGTGACGAGGAGCACCGAGATGAGCCGCTCCGCGCGCTCGGCGATGCCCACATTGGCGTAGAAGCCCAGAGATTCAGCCTTGGCGCGGGCGTACGAAACCACCATCCCGAGCACTAGACAGGCCAGAGACGCGACGGCAATCGCGCTGTTCCCGCCCCCGGTGAAGAACCAGATCGCGACGCCGGCGAAAATGGCGCCGTCAGCCAGTCGATCCAGCGTCGAATCGAGAAAATTTCCCCACGGACCGCTGCGACCCTGCTCCCGCGCCATGATGCCATCCACGACGTCGGATAGCGCGAATACGGCGATCAGCAGCGAACCCCACCAAAGCTGGCCGAGGGGGTAGAGAATCAGGGCGCCGAGAACTACTCCGGCGGTCCCGACGACGGTGACGGCGTCAGGCGAGACCCCCACTTTGAGCAGGAACCGGGCAAGGGGCGAGAACAGCCCGGTGAAGAACCCTCGGGCGTGCCGATTAAGCATCCGGCTCCCCGGATAGTTCCGATTCCTCCGGCCACGCGTCCGCCACCTGCTGCCGGACCTCCGCGAGGGTCTGGGTGATGGCTTTCGTCTGGGCGATGATCGGGAAGAAGTTTCCGTCCCCACCCCAGCGCGGAACCACGTGCTGATGCAGGTGGGCGGCGATTCCCGCGCCGCCGGCTACACCCTGGTTCATGCCCAGGTTGAAGCCGCTCGGGTTGGCCACCTTCCTCAGCACCCGCATTGCGGTCTGCGTGAGCTCGGCCATTTCCGCGGTTTCCTGCACCGTGATGTCCGTGTAGTCCGGAACATGCCGGTACGGGCACACCAGCAAATGACCGGGGTTGTAAGGGAACAGATTGAGCACCACGTAGCACGTCCTGCCGCGGCGGACGATGAGGGCCTCCTCGTCCGTGCGGCTTGGAGCCACGCAGAACGGGCAGTCCTCGTTATCGAACTGGTTCTGCCCGCCCTTGATGTAGGCCAGGCGGTGCGGCGTCCACAAGCGTTGGAAGGCATCGGGAACACCTGCCAGGCCGAAGTCATCAGTCACTTCGGCATCGCCCGGATAGTCAGCTGTCACGCCCGTGTTCTCCTGCACTGTTTCCTGTCCCCCGAAGCGTCCGACTCGTCAGCTCTCGCGGTTCTTGACGGCGTCCACAATCCTGCGGACGGCCTCGGCAACGGGCACGCCGTTGTCCTGGCTGCCATCACGGAAGCGGAACGAGACTGCGCCTGCCTCTGCGTCCTCTCCGCCGGCAATGAGGACGAAGGGAATCTTGTCCTTGCTGGCAGTGCGGATCTTCTTCGGGAAGCGGTCGGAGGAAATGTCCACCTCGGCACGGATGCCCGCAGCCTTGAGCTGGCCAACGACGTCGAACATGTAGTCGTTGAACGCCTCCGCCACCGGAATGCCAACCACCTGCACGGGCGAAAGCCATGCCGGAAATGCTCCCGCATAGTGCTCAGTCAGGACGCCCATGAACCGCTCCACCGAGCCGAACAGAGCGCGGTGGATCATGACCGGACGCTGGCGGGTGCCGTCGGCCGCCTGGAATTCCAGTTCGAACCGCTCGGGCAGGTTGAAGTCCAGCTGGATGGTGGACATCTGCCAGGTGCGGCCCAGGGCGTCCTTGGCCTGCACGGAGATCTTGGGACCGTAGAACGCGGCTCCACCCGGATCCGGGACCAGCTCCAGTCCCGACGCCTCGGCTACTTCTGCCAGGGTACGGGTGGCTTCCTCCCAGGCCGCGTCCTCGCCAACGAACTTGTCCTCGTTCTTGGTGGACAGTTCAAGGTAGAAGTCGTCCAGGCCGTAGTCCTTGAGCAGTCCGAGGACGAAGTTCAGGGTGGTGGTGAGCTCGTCCTTCATCTGCTCGCGGGTGCAGTAGATGTGGGCATCGTCCTGTGTCATGCCGCGCACACGGGTCAGGCCGTGGACAACACCGGATTTCTCGTAGCGGTACACAGAGCCGAATTCGAAGAGCCTGAGGGGCAGTTCCCGGTAGGAGCGTCCGCGCGAACGGAAGATGAGGTTGTGCATGGGGCAGTTCATCGGCTTCAGGTAGTAGTCCTGGCCCGGCTTGCGGACAGTGCCGTCGTCGTTCAATTCCGCGTCGATGTGCATCGCCGGGAACATGCCTTCCTTGTACCAGTCAAGGTGGCCGGAAACCTCGTAGAGGTGTCCCTTGGTGATGTGCGGGGTGTAGACGAACTCGTATCCGGCGTCGACGTGGCGTTGGCGCGAATAGTCCTCCATCGCCTTGCGGATGATCCCGCCCTTGGGGTGGAATACCGGCAGGCCCGAACCCAGCTCATCCGGGAAGGAAAACAGGTCCAGCTCCGCTCCGAGCTTGCGGTGATCGCGGCGCTCGGCCTCGGCGATGCGCTCCTGGTAGGCCTTCAGCGCGTCTTTGGTGGGCCAAGCGGTGCCGTAGATACGCTGCAACTGCTGGTTGTTCTGGTTGCCGAGCCAGTACGCCGCCGAGGAGCGGGTCAGGGCGAAGGCGTTGGAGATCAGTTTGGTGTTGGGCAGGTGCGGGCCGCGGCAAAGATCGCACCAGACGCTTTCACCGCTCTTGCGGTCCACGTTGTCGTAGATGGTGATGTCCCCGGCGCCCACCTCGACGTTGACGCCTTCGCCGGCGTCGGCGGCGTCGTTCTTCTTGCCCAGCAGTTCGAGCTTGTAAGGCTCACCCTTCATGGCTTCACGGGCTTCGTCCTCGGTGACGACGCGGCGCACGAACCTCTGGTTCTGGTTGATGATCTTCTGCATCATCTTCTCGAGCTGGCGCAGGTCCTCGGGAGTGAAAGGCTCGGCAACATCGAAGTCGAAGTAGAAGCCGTCCGTGATATAGGGGCCGATTCCGAGCTTGGCATCCGGGCGAAGCTGCTGCACGGCCTGGGCCATGACGTGTGCGGTGGAGTGGCGCAGGACGTTCAGGCCATCCGGCGAGTCGATGGTGATGCCGTCAACCTGGGCACCCTCGGGCAGCACCTGGTCGAGGTCCTTGAGTTCGCCGTCGACACGGGCAACCACGACGTCGCGGCGCTCAAAGAAGAGTTCCGCGCCGGTGGTCCCCTCCGTCACCTTGGTCTCTTCGCCATCGACGATGAGGGTGATCTGCTGGGCATCTGACACGGGTGTCTCCTATTCATTGATACGGCTTCATAGCTTGTGGCGTACGGGGACCACAGCCAGCCATCGTCCATCGTATCCGCTCCGGCTGAGGCAGCCAAAGAAGGCACGGACGTGCCGTTCTTCGTCGAGGAGATCCGTGCCGCACGGATTCTTGGCAAGCGTTAGTGCGGTCCGTGCAAGCCGTTGAAGAGGGCTGAGGGACCGGAGCGCGGGGCAGTCTGCGAAACCGCCTTATCGCAGGGCTACGAGCGGCCTGCGCTTCTCACTTCGTGCTTCCGCCATGCGGGTTGGTGGAACAAATGCAAGTGGTGGGCCTGACGTTCAAGGGACGGGGTCCACCGTCCGTGGCTCCGGTCCTTGATGAGGGCCGTCCCGGCAATCTCCCGGAGTGTGGATATCCCGCGGACAGCCGACTGCTTGGTGGCGAAAGTCGTGGACATCGCCAGAAGCTCGCCGTCGCCGTCGCGCAGCGCAATCCTGTACCCATCGTTGGGTCCGTCGATCAGCTCAAAGTATCCAGCCATTGTGTAGCCTCCTTTGAAACCTGCGGTTGTAAAGGACACCAACCAGTTTATCGAACCAAACCTTTGGCCTGAAGCATCGCCAGCAAGGCGCCGCCGTCCGGACTGCCCAGGCCCGTGCAGGGATCCCAGCCGGTCCCGGCGTGGTAGCTTCCGTTCGAGCCGACGGTGATGTCATGGAAGCCCGACGCCGGTTGCGTGCCGTTTTGATAGAGCAGCGGCTGGATCAGCCCGAAACGCCTATTGGTGGCTTGGGCAAGGCGGGCAACGAGAGCCGCCCAGAGAGGGGCCACCGCACTCGTTCCGCCGATCACCATGTCCTTCCCGTCGACGCGCACTTGGTAACCGGTCTGCGGGTCGGCGACGCCACTGACATCAGGCACGCCCCTGCCAGCCTGCTGAGGAGCAGGCTTGTGGGTGGTGTGTCCCGCGATGCCCGACTGCCAGGACGGAACCGGAAAGACGTCGCTGTATCCTCCGCCTGTTGCCGAATTGGGACCGTCGTTCCAGACGGTTTCCGCGCTGATGGCACCCGTCGAGGCGTCTGCTTGAAGACGGGTTCCGCCGCAGGCCAGCACATGCGGGCTCGACGCCGGAAAATCGGCGTGGTCCTTGTTGTCGGTTGCGCCGTCCGCACTGCCGTTGTCCCCGGCTGCCGCTGTCACCGTCACCCCGAGGGCCGCTGCGTCGGCCATGGCCTGGTCGAAGGCCGTGCGGGCTTGCGCGGTCCAGGAGTCTTCGCTCTGGCCCCAACTGATGCTGATTGCGGCCGGCGTCGGGTTTGCGTGGGAGGCCGCGACAATCGCATCCAGGAATCCGGCGTCGGTGTTGGGAGCAAAGTAGACAACAATTGCGGCTTTCGGCGCCAAGGCGCCCACCACTTCGACGTCAAGGAGGACTTCCCCGTCGGCACCCGCCGGATCCTGCCCCGGTTGGTTGGCCCCGCCGTCGACTCCCACCGACGTGATGCTCGGCGTGGCGATGCCAAGGCCCTGGAAGTAAGCGTCAAGGTCTTGCTGGCCGTAACCGCCGCCCAACTCGAGGATGGCAACGGTTTGGCCCGTTCCGTCGGTTCCCGCCGGGAAATTGTAGATCTTTCCCAACTGTGGCGGGGTGTAGCTGGTTCCTGCCGCGGCGAGGGGGATGGCGCGGAACTGGGCCCGTGCCTGGGGACGGTCGTCAAGGCCGAGGACGGCAACGACGACGCCGTCGAGGGCTGCAGGTATGTGGAGTCCTCCAGTGCGATGCCGGTGGGTGACGGCACTTCCGTCCGGGCTGCGGCTCGTCAGCTCGTCCAGGGACGTCCCGAAGATGCTGCTCATCCGCTCCACGGTTCCGGCTAGTCGAATCCTGCGGCTGGCGGCGTCGGACTCCACGATGTCGAGACCAAGGGTGGCGAAAGTGCGTTCGGCCAGATCCAGGTCTGCGGCCGATGCGCCGTATCGGGAGGCCAGTTCGTCCCGGGAAATCGCTTCGGGCGGAACGTCAGCCATTTCCTCCTGCCGCCTCAGGATGACTGTCACCTCGATCCGCCGGGACGGATCAACGGGACCGAGGCTGTCCCGGACGCCCGGAGCGGGAGCCCGCTCCGATCCAGGCAGTGGAACGCTTCGCGCTTCCCCCGGCTGTCGATCTTCTGGAGTGTCCTGCATCGGCATTGGTGCCTCCTACGATCGCGGTGACTGAGCTCCGTCCCCTGCGATTATGCACCAGGAGTCACTTTGGCACCATGGCATGGGGGTGGAATCGACTCGGCCAGCGGCTCCCGGATGAGCTTGGGCACGGAGGCCTGCCACGGTAGCGTGGGGCCTTGGCGGGCCATGCCACCGCAGCGGCTGACGCTGCGGCGAGTCAAAGGAGCGAACCATCAGTAGGTCACACCGAACATCAGCCCATGAAACCGACACGGCAGTTGAGTTGAACCCGGTGTTCAGCCGGCCGGGAGAATCCAGTATTTTTCCGCGGTTCACCATTCCGGACGGCGAGTCCCTTCCTTCGACTGCCTATCAGGTGGTCCACGACGAAGCCATGCTGGACGGCAACTCCCGCCTGAATCTGGCTACGTTCGTTGGAACGTGGATGGAACCGGAAGCGTCGAAACTGTATGCAGAGACGTTCGACAAGAACATGATCGACAAGGACGAATACCCCCAGACGGCCTTGATCGAGACCCGCTGCTGGCGGATGCTCGCAGACTTGTGGAACGCGCCCGATCCCGCCAAGTCCGTTGGAACCTCAACGATTGGTTCGTCCGAGGCATGCATGCTGGGCGGCCTGGCATTGAAGCGACGCTGGCAGCATGCACGCCGTGCGGCCGGCCTTCCCACGGACAAGCCCAACCTTGTCCTCAGCTCGGCCGTGCAGGTGTGCTGGGAGAAGTTCTGCAACTACTGGGACGTGGAGGCCCGGTACGTCCCGGTGTCGAAGGAACACCAAGTCCTGGACGGCCACGAGCTGGACAAGTACGTGGACGAGAACACCATCGGCGTAGTGGCCATCATGGGCGTGACTTACACGGGGGCCTATGAACCTGTGGAGCAAATCTCGGCTGCCTTGGACGAAATCCAGGAAAAGCATGGCCTCGATGTGCCGATCCACGTCGACGGCGCCTCTGGAGCGATGGTTGCGCCTTTCCTGCAAACGGAGACGGTCTGGGACTTCCGACTGCCGCGGGTCGCTTCGATCAACACGTCCGGCCACAAGTACGGCTTGGTCTATCCCGGCCTTGGCTGGATCATCTGGCGTGACGAGCAGGCGCTCCCCGAGGACCTGATCTTCCATGTCAGTTACCTGGGCGGGAACATGCCGAGCTTTGCCCTCAACTTCTCACGCCCGGGCGCCCAGGTGCTCCTTCAGTACTACCTGTTCCTCCGGCTCGGATACGAGGGATACAGATCCGTACAGGCAGCCTCCCGCGACGTGGCGCTCTATCTCTCCAGCGAAATAGGGGCGATGGACTCGTTTACTTTGTGGAGCGACGGATCGGACATTCCGGTCTTTGCGTGGCAGCTTACTGACGGCTACACGGAGAATTGGAACCTTCACCACTTGTCAGAACGGCTGCGGATGAACGGATGGCTCGTTCCCGCGTACCCCATGCCGGAGGGACTGAGCGAGATCACGGTTCAACGGATCGTTGTCCGCAACGGCTTCACTCGAGATCTCGCATCCAGTTTCCTGGCCGACCTCAAGAAGGAAGTTGCTTACCTGGACGGCCTCACCGCGCCGATGCCCGCGGGTGGGCAAACCCAGGCGTTCCACCACTAGCCAGCAGCGTCAAGCAAATCCAAGCAATTCAAGGAAGAGGAGTGCCATGTGCCGGTTGTTCGGCTTACATGCCGGTTCGCAGGCAGTTCGGGCCACTTTCTGGCTTTTGGACGCGCCGGACAGCCTCGCTGACCAGAGCCGGCGCGAGCCCGACGGCGCTGGCATAGGAACCTTCGACGGCGACGGCGCGGCCCATGTTGCCAAGCAGCCGCTCGCTGCATGGGAGGACCACGCGTTTGCTCGTGAGGCACGGGTCCTGAAAAGCACGACGTTCCTGGCCCATGTGAGGTATGCCAGTACCGGCGCGCACACCATGGTCAACACCCACCCGTTCGAACAGGACGGGCGGTTGTTGGCCCACAACGGCGCGTTCGGCGATCTTGATCGGCTGGATCAGCGGCTGGCCGAGTTCGGAGTTGCAGACCTGGTGGAGGGCCAGACCGACAGCGAGCGGCTCTTCGCACTGATCACTGCCGAGATCAGACGGGCGGATGGCGACGTCGGCGAAGGTATCACCCGGGCGATCAGCTGGATCGCCGCGGAGCTTCCGGTGTTCAGCTTGAACCTCATCCTGACGACCGCTGGCGACCTTTGGGCCGTCAGGTACCCGGAAACGCATGAATTGCACATCCTGGAACGGTTGCCTGCCCGCTCCGACGACGAAGCGCCGCTTGACGCACGCAGCTCCCGAATCCGCGCGCACAGCAAGGAGGCCTCGCGTGCAGGACACGTCCTCATCGCCACCGAACCGATGGACGACAACCCCGGATGGAGTGCACTGCCCTCCGGTGCGCTGGTCCACGTCAATGCGGATTTAGCCGTAACTGTCAGCCACCCCTTCCCCGGGACTCCCGCGCATCCCCTCACGCTGGCCGATCTCTCCCCCTCGGCGGCCGCATCCCAGAAGCCGTGACCTTCGAGCACAAAACAACGCTCGGCGTCTTGCCCTGACGGCCGCGTGTTCATCATGTCTGCAGGCCCCGCCGCGCATAGGATCGATCCATGACCGCTGAAGTCGAATCCGAAGCCGCCTTCGTCCCGGCCGTCCAACTCGACGGGCAAATGAGCATCAACGACGTCCTGCTTGAGTTGGGGCGGGAACCTGTGGTGTACCCGTCCGCGAACGCCGACGCCGGCGACTTCCACATTTTCTAGGACGACGTCGGGCCACCACGACGCCGGGTCCGTGACCTTCGCTGGTGACTTGCCGCTGAGGGAGGTACTGGCAGGGACTCCCCCACTGCGCTTCAAGTTCACTATCGTTGAGCGCATGGACAACCGGAACGACGCTCGCGATTTCCTTGCCTCCCGTCGGGCGAAGATCACCCCCGAACAGGCCGGGTTGCCGACATCGGGCGGCAACCGGCGGGTACCCGGGCTCCGTCGCGGAGAAGTCGCGACCCTCGCCGGCGTGAGCGTCGAGTATTACACCCGCCTTGAGCGCGGCAACCTTGCGGGAGTGTCTGAAAGCGTCCTGGAAGCGTTGGCCAGGGCGTTGCACCTGGACGACGCCGAACGTGCACATCTCTTCGATCTGGCCCGCGCCGCAGGAACAAGCAAGAGGCAGCGTCGATCTGCGCCGCAAAATCTGCGGCCGAGCGTCCAGTTTGCCCTCGACGCCATCACTGACGCGCCGGCGTTTGTCCGCAACGCACGCATGGACATCCTCGCCGCCAACAGGCTCGGCCGCGCATTGCATTCGGAGATGTACGTCGACCCGGTCCGGCCGGCCAACTACGCGCGCTTCATTTTCCTGGACGAGGAACGGGCGCGGAGGTTCTTCCCGGATTGGGAACTCGCTGCCAACAATATGGTGGCCATCCTTCGCACCGAGGCCGGCCGAGATCCCTTCGACCGCGGACTGAGCGACCTCGTAGGAGAGCTGTCCACCCGCAGCGATGAATTCCGCACTCGCTGGGCAGCACACAACGTGCGCCGCCACTACAGCGGCTTCAAGCATTTCCATCACCCCGTCGTGGGCGAACTCCGACTGCTGTTCGAAGCGATGGAGTTGTCAGCGGACACCGGACTTTCGCTGTTCATCTACCCTGCAGAGCCCGGCTCCCCTTCGGCGGATGCCCTGCGCCTCCTTGCGAGCTGGGCCGCAACCCAGGAATTGGCGGAGCAACCTCAAACCGCTCCCGCTTCAGGTGGGGTGTAACGGCTGCCCGGACCTACGGTCTAGGCCCTCGGCGTCCTTCCTCGTCGCCTCGGTCCTCCTCCCGCTCTCGCCGGTTGGCGTCGTCCCTGTCCAGACGGCCGCCATCGTCGTTCCTATCCCCGCGGCCGCCGTCGTCGCTGACCGAGCGATTGCCCGCATCGGGGTCCAGCTCCTCCGCCCGCCGCAGCCTGTCCTGCGAGGCTTCATTGGCACGCTCGGCAGCCCTCTGCTTCTCGGTGGCCTCCTGGTGCAACCGCTCCGCTTCGTTCTCGGCCCGGGCTGCGTCGGCCTTCGCCCTGGCGGCTTCGGCGCTGCGCTCATGAGCTCCGAGGGCATCGGTACGGGCTTTCTCGCGGAGATCCGCGGCGCGCTTGCGGTTGGCGGCGTTCTTCGCGCGGCGCCCATAAAGGACGACGGCGACGATCACCGCGATGATGACAATCGCCACCACGATCCAAATCCAAACTTGCGCGTCCATTGCAGCTCCCCTCAACGTTGGCTGTGCTTCCGCGGCGCCTGTTCGATCGTTCGGCCGACCCTGCCGTTGGCCAACTGGGATCGGCGTCCCCGGACAGCGCGCGGATGCTGGTCTCTTGAGTCAACAACTTTGAGCGAACCATGGCACGAGTGGCGTGTACTTGTTTTCTCCGGTGGTTGCGGCGGCTTGCCGGGCTCGCCCTATTCAACGGCCGGCGATGGTCGCCGAACACCAAAGGACAGCGAGGGTTCGTCGGGGGTAGCGAGGGTCAGCACCGCTTCCTCGACGGTGTCCTCGTCTTCCAGTTCCCGTTCCACGCGGCGCAGGGCCACGGCTACTTCGTGCTCCCGAAGGTCGCCCGTGATATCCACGGCCGCTACGAGGTACAGCTTGCGCGGCCCGACAAACTCCAGGTGCAGATAGGTCAGGCGCTCGATTTCCGGGTGTTCCAGGACCCTGATCGCCATCGAATTCTCGAGTTCGGGAGTAACGCCCTGGCCGACGAGGAATCGGCGATTGCGATCTATCAACACCACCGCGATCACCCCGAGAAGGATGCCGACGGATATGGATCCGAGAGCGTCTGGAAGTGGCGATCCCGTGAGCTGGTGCAGCAAGATGCCCAAGAAGGCAATCACCAGGCCAATCAATGCCGCACTGTCCTCCGCGAAGACGGCGCGCATGGTGGGATCCGAGCTCTTGAGGACCTGCTCCAACGTGCGGCGTTCAAGCTCCCGCGCGGACGTGCGCGCTTGCCGTAACGCCTGGACGAACGACGCGCCTTCGAGAACGAACGATATTGCCAAGACACTATAGGCGACCGCGAAATCGCCGGCGGGCTCTGGTGCGAAAAGCTGTTGGATGCCGTGCATCACGGAGACCACGGCACCCGCAGTGAAAAGCCCGAATGCGGCAAACATCGACCACACGTACGCTTCCCTCCCATAGCCCATAGGGTGGGCTACGTCGCGCTGTTTCGAGGATCTCCTCTCAGCCACCAGCAAGAACACCTGGTTTCCGGTGTCCGCCCAAGAGTGGGCGGACTCGGCGATCATCGAAGCCGACCCGCTAATAACGGCAGCAACAGTTTTTGCCGTGGCAACAAGAAGATTTGCGGCAAAAGCCAGAATCACGGTCATAAGTGATGACGATGGCACCTTGGCCCCCTTGGATCGACCCATGAAATCTACCGCCTAACGATCGAGGGATCAGCCCTCGCGGTTGCCGAGGAATGAACGGAGGGCCCGGGCGTCACGGACCGCGTTGCCGCCGCCGTCGTTGTTGAAATAGACGAAAACTTCCTTGCCGGCGGCCTCCCACTCCGAAATCCGGTCCGCCCACCAGAGCAAGTCCTGCGCGGAGTACGACCCTCCGTAAAGGTGGTGGTGGTCCGGCCCATGCATCCTGACATAGACAAACGGCGCCGTGGCACGGAGGACGCAAGGCAACCCGGCCCCGCTCATGACGCAGTATGCAGTTTGGCGCTCCTCAAGCAGCTCGAAGACAGACTCGTCGTGCCAGCTGGGATGGCGGAACTCGACGGCCACCTTCATCCACTCGGGGAGGAGTTCCAGGAAATAGGCCAGCCTGCCGTCGTCGCGCTCCATCCCGGGCGGCAGCTGGACCAGCAGAACTCCGCGCCTGTCCCCCAGCTCATGCCACGCTGGCGAGATCCTTCCGACCCAGGTTTCCGGCGCGTACAGGCGCTTTCCGTGGGTGAGTCCGCGGGGGGCTTTGACCGAAAACACGAAACCGTCAGGTAACCGCCGTCGCCAGCTCGCGAAGGATGCATCACGGGGCCAGCGATAGAAACTCGCGTTGAGTTCTACGGTGTCGAACTGTTGCCCGTAGTACCCGAGCCGGTTGCGGGAGGGAGTGCCGGGAGGATAGAGCACGTGCTCCCAGTGGTCGTAACTCCACCCCGAGGTCCCAACGTGGTATCCCATCAGGCCAGCCTATGGTCCAGGTTGCTTAATAAGTAAGCTGAAGATATCCGGAATTGAGGAGAGGTTGGTCGATGGCCATGCGATTCGGGTCATTCTTCGGGCTGATCGTGGTGATCTGGCTCGTCGTGGGAGCGGTAGCCGCCGGTCAACGGGGCTACTTCAACGCAGTCCCGGCACAGTGTTCCCAGTTCGCGACGATTACGTTGAATATTGTCGCCGGTCCGCTGAACTACATGGGACTGAACCCTGTGGCAGGTTGCCAATTGCCTCGGCCATCGTGAGCGATCCGGAGGATCCGTTGCTTCCTGGTCCGGTGGCCGATACCAGGCACGAGTCCGAGGACCAGCGGATGGACCGCAACTGGAACGATCTGCTCCAGGAGATGCGCGTTCTCCAGACAGGCGTCCAAATCATCGGAGGCTTCCTGCTGACCCTTCCGTTCCAGCAGCGATTCGCCACGCTGACAGAGCTGCAGAAGTGGTGGTTCCTCGTCTTGGTTGTCCTGGCGACGATGACTACCGGGCTCATGCTGGTCCCGGTCAGCCTGCACCGGCGACTCTTCCAGCATCACGTCAAATACCGGCTCGTGGCCGCCGGGAACACGATCGTCAAGACGGTCGTCGCTTGCGTCGCCGCGCTGATTGCAGGATGCGCCGGACTGATCTTCAGTGTTGCCGTGGGGCCCGAGGCGGGCTTCGCCGCCGGTGGCGGCATCCTTGTGGTGCTCGCCGCGCTCGTGCTGCTGTACCCGCTGCTTTCCTGGTCGCCTCGGCGGCGGAAGGCTGTGCCGGACGACGTATCAGGCACGGCGCCCGAGCCGCGGGAGTCGTAGTTCGCGGCTCGTATGCCGGGCTAGTCTAGGCCCTTTCGATCAAGATAGTAAGTTTGCTGATCAATTTGCCGGAATCCATGGACAAGAGTCCGTCCGGCCTATTAGTTTCGATGTGGTGGCAAGGTCACGCGAACCGTCGAACGAAGACTGGCGTCCATCTCGTCCGGGGCCCAAGGGTCCTGCTTTTCCGAGTCCGCTCTCCAGGCCACCGGAGGAAGACGCCGTAGTAGCCGGTCCTTGATTTTCCATCAACAGGTTCAACCAGCACGGAAAGGACAGCGTGGACATGGACGAGCAGCATGCAGCCGAAGAAGCCGGGGGCTACGGAACTCCGACCCCCGACCAAGAAATGCCAGGCAACGAGGGGCAGCAGGCGAATCAGCCGAAGGAACAGGACGCCCCCACAACAGACGACGGCGACGATTCAGTCGCGGTGCCATCAGCCGATGCCGAGCTGGACGACTCCAACTCCGAAGAGAGCAAGACCGGGAGTTCTTTCTCGTCGGAGCCGAAGGGCGATGCGACCGGGCTGCCCGAGGACAAGTCCCCGAAAGACGACGACGGCGAGACATTCGACGCTGGCTAAATCGCCTGGACAACCACCAATCTCCGCAGGAACAAGCACTAGCAAGGAGCATGAACATGGCTACGGTTAATCGAACGATCGACGTGGAAGTTCCCGTTTCAGTGGCTTACAACCAATGGACCCAGTTTGAGTCCTTCCCGGAATTCATGAAGGGCGTCGAAGCGGTCGAGCAAATCGACGAGACCGCACTGCATTTCTCCACCAACGTTGGCGGCGTCAAGCGCGACTTCAACGCCCAGATCCTGGAACAGGTTCCGGATTCCCTGGTCAGCTGGGCCAGCATCGACGGACCGCGGAACGCAGGCTCGGTAAGCTTCGAGCCCCTTGGCACGGACCGTACCCGTGTGAGTGTGGAGATCGAATGGGAGCCGGAGAGCATTGCCGAAAAGGCCGGCTCGCTGGTGGGGATTGACGATATGCGTGTTTCAGCCGATCTCGACAAGTTCAAGAAGTTCATCGAAGAGCGCGGCCTCGAGACCGGCGGCTGGCGCGGTTCCGTTGCCGCCGGCGATGTCGACGAATCCGGTGCAGCCGTATCCCGTTCGGCCACCACTTCGGAACTTCCCGCCGTCGATCCTGACCTGACGGCGCCGGCGGCGATGGAAGTGCCCGACGGCGGCGACGCGACTCGCGTCGGCCAGTACACCGAGGGCGACTACGGCACGGAACGCGTCACTGACCTGCCCGCGGAGCGCATCGAAGGCGACTACACCAAGGAAGAGCCGGAAGCACGTCCGCATTCGACGGACCGCTGAGCCCCGTGGGGCCTGCCTGAACAGGCCGGCCCCACGGAAGTCCGATAGGAATCACCTGACATTCCGAGGAGCAAACAATGAGTGAGTTCCCTCCCGACCCGACCCGGGACCCCAACGCCGACCCCACCCGGGAGCCTGGCCCAACACCGACGCCGGAACCTGTTCCGTTCCCCGAGCCAGGGCCGACGCCCGTGCCGGCCCCCGGGCCGGAACCAAGTCCCGGACCCCATCCCGGGACCCCCGAACCGGTTCCGTTGCCCGAGCCGGGACCTTCTCCGGTCCCCGAGCCCGGTCCGGACCTTCCGTTCCCGCCCTCTAGGCCCTTGGGCGAGCCGCCACTCACGATCGTGTGACGTGGCCGTTTGGATCGTGTGACGGAAGAGATGGAGGTCCCAGGCATGACGGTGAAACTCAACAAGAAAGCCTTTGATCATGCGAAGAGCCTTATCCGGGACGACAGAGTAGTCATCGATGCCCGCGACGATTGGAGCGAGCATGCGCCGTCGACGCAGGATGAGAACGCGTTTCTGGACAAGAACGGAAGCGCCGAATATTCGAAGTGGTTTCTCGGCGTGGACGACGAGCACCCCGAAGGACAGAAGGGCCGCTACAAATTCCCCTTTGGAGACTTCAAGAAGATTCATCGATGCGCCGTGATTTCAGGCGAAAGCAGGGCCAGCCAGTACGACCATGACGATATTCGCGAAGCCTTGGGGAACTTGCTCGAGCGGCTGAACGAGCACTAAGGAAAGAGGGACCGGGGCATGTTAGAAGACAGGACAACAACCCACGCCCGGTTGGAAGCCGACGAAGCGGATTCCATCCGGGCGCTGGCCACGCAATTGCGCGTGGATTCCATCAGGTGCAGCACCAACGCCGGCTCGGGTCATCCCACGTCGTCGCTGTCCGCCGCGGATTTAATGGCGGTGCTCCTCACACGGCACCTTCGCTACGACTGGGAACGCCCGGAACTGCCGAACAACGACCACCTCATCTTCTCCAAGGGACACGCTTCGCCCCTGCTGTATTCCATGTATCGGGCCGTAGGCGTCGTGGAGGAAGATGAGTTGCTGAATACCTACCGGCAGTTCGGCGCCCGGCTACAGGGCCACCCGACGCCGGTTCTGCCGTGGGTCGACGTGGCGACCGGCTCGCTGGGGCAAGGGCTGCCGGTCGCCGTCGGGGTGAGCATGGCCGGACGGTACCTGGACAAGCTGCCCTTCCATACCTGGGTGTTGTGCGGAGACAGCGAACTAGCCGAAGGGTCCATCTGGGAAGCCCTGGACAAGGCGGCCTACTACAAGCTCGGCAACCTCACGGCCATTGTGGACGTCAACCGGCTCGGTCAGGACGGCCCTACCGAACTGCAGTGGAACATGGACGCCTACTCCAGGCGGGTTGAGGCTTTCGGGGCCCGGGCCGTCATCATCGACGGCCATGACCTAGCCGAGATCGACGACGCACTGGACCGGGCGCGGAGCGATCCAGACCAGCCGACCGTCATCCTGGCAAAGACGATTAAGGGTAAAGGTGTGCCTGAGATCGAAGACCAGAACGGCTGGCACGGCAAGGCGCTACCGGCAGACATGGCCGAGAAGGCCATAGCAGCCCTCGGCGGTCCAAGCAGCGTCCACGTGACCACCAGACCTCCGGAGCCGGGTACCCCGGCAATCACGCCGGACACACACGGTGCGGTAAAACTTCCGGAGTGGAAGGTTGGCGACAAAGTAGCGACCAGGGCCGCCTTCGGCGCCGCAGTGTCCGCGCTTGCGGTCCGCCCCGAAGTGGTTGTCCTTGATGGGGAGGTAGGGAATTCGACCCACGCCGGAGACTTCAAGGAGGTAGCGCCTGAGCGGTATTTCGAAATCTTCATTGCCGAGCAGCAACTCGTCGCCGCAACCATCGGCCTCTCGGTACGTGGATACGTCGCTTTCGCCTCAAGTTTCGCGGCTTTCCTGGTTTCGCGGCCCTTCGACTTCATCCGCATGGCCGGAGTCTCAGAAGTGGACATACGGCTCGTCGGCACGCACGCCGGCGTTGAAATCGGGCAAGATGGTCCTTCGCAAATGGCCCTTGAGGACATAGCAGCCATGCGGGCAGTGCACAGTTCCACTGTGCTCTATCCGGCCGACGCCCCATCCACGGCGCAGCTTGTGAGCACGATGGCGGACACGCCTGGAATCTCCTACCTGCGGGCCACCCGTGGAGCCTACCCCGTGATTTACGGGCCGGACGAACAATTTCCCCTCGGCGGAAGCAAAGTCCACGGCGCCGGCCCCGACGACCAGGTGGCGCTTATCGGCGCCGGCGTCACGCTCCACGAGTGCCTCGCGGCCGCCGAGCAACTGGCCGAGTCCGGAATCAAAGCCCGAGTCATCGACCTCTACTCCATCAAGCCGGTCGACGTCGAGACCCTGCGCCGGGCGTGCCTCGAAACCGACGGCCGGATAGTTGTCGCGGAAGACCACTACGCCCAAGGCGGCATCGGCTCGGCCGTCCTCGAAGCGCTCGCGAGTGCAAACACGCCCAAACTCCATCTGGCACTGCTCGCGGTGAGGGAACTGCCGGGGTCCGGAGAACCCAAGGACCTGCTCAACGCTGCGGGTATTTCCGCACGCCACATCGCGGCCGCAGCGCGCGACCTCGTCATGGACTGATGACAGGCAACATCACGGCGGCCGGGCCTGCAGGCCCGGCCGCCAGCGCAGTTTGCCGAATGGATCTAAACCCTCGCAGCACGTGGCATTGCGACCGAACCGCGCCGGATCAGCCGGGCGGAGAACCCGGGTCCGTTGGCCGCAGGCTTCCGGCCCTCGATTTGCCGGATCAGGGCGCCGGCAGCGGCCACGCCCATTTCGTACACAGGCTGGGAAACGACGGTCAGGGGTGGGCTCGTCAGGCGTGTCCAGGAAAAGTCGTCATACATCAGGAACGAAACATCCTCGGGGATCGAGAGGCCCAGCTCCTGAATGGCTTCGACGACGCTGAGTGCTATGAGGCCGTCGGACGCCACAATGGCAGTGACCGGCTCGGGCATGAGCAAGAGCCCGCGGGTGATATTCCGGATTGAATCCGCGTCGCCGGCGTTGAGCCGCACGTGGTCCTCCGGGAGCGTCAATCCGATTTCGGAGAAGGCGCGCTCCATGCCCTCAAGCCGCTCGGAGATCTGCGAAGAATCCAGCACCATTCCAGACCGGTACGGAGAGCCGGTCTTGAGGGTGGAGACAAACGCGATCCTGCGGTGGCCGGCCTGAAGGAGATACCGGGTGGATTCGTAGGAAATCCCAGTCATGCTTACCGCGATGGTTTCCACGTCCAACCCCTCGGCTTTTCGGTCCAGGAGCACCAACGGCCGCCCGGACTCGTGAACGTCCTGTAAATGTTTCGTTTCAACGGACGACGCCGGCGCCACGATCAGTCCGTCCACGCGCTTATCGAGCAAGACCTGGACCGCTTCGGTTTCCGCGGTGAGTTCCTCGTCTGTGTTGATCAGAATGACGTTGTAGCCGCTCTTCTTGGCAGTGTCCGTAATGCCCCGCGTCGCGAGTCCGAAGTGAGGGTTCTCAATATCACCCACCACGACTCCGATCGTGTTGGATTTCCCCGTGTTCATGCTGCGGGCCAGTTCGTTCGGCCGGTAGGAAAGTTCCTCTGCCGCCGCTAGCACGCGGCTCCGGACATCCTCGCTGACGGCCCCGTAATTTCCCAAGGCACGTGCGGCCTGGGCCTTGGACACCTGTGCCGCCTTCGCGACGTCGGCAACGGTAATCTCGCGCCGCCTCGAACCATTGCTGCTCATGCATGCCTTCCGAACGGGCCTTGACGGCCAGTGTGCCTTGGGTTACATTTTTTGCAACCCCCTGTGAGTCCGGTCTCAATCCTAACTACTGAGACCGGACTCAGCAAGGGGAATTCCGTAAGGCTTTAAGGCCGCCTCGCTTCTCATGATTGGAAAATTTGCTGTGACTAAACGACTGAACTTCCGCCCCGGAGTGATCGTTGCGGCTGCTGTCGCAGCCCTCCTGGCACTGAGCGGGTGTGGCGGATCGACCCCTGCCTCGTCGTCGACCGCCGGAAACCCTTATGGCCTGATAGAACCTGGCACTATCCGCGTGGCCAGCCTGGGAGACGCCAAGCCCTACACGTTCACGGACGCCTCGGGAAACTTCACAGGTTTCGACGTCGAACTCTTCAAAGATGTCGCGCACCGCGCCGGAGTGGAGAAGGTCGTCTTCACCGGACAGGACTTCTCGGCGATCCTGCCGGCCGTCGCCAACGGACAGTTCGACGTCGGCGTCGCCGCCATCGGCATCACGGACAAGCGTAAACAGACCGTGGACTTCTCCAACGGCTACCTCGCCGGATACCTGACCGTCCTGACGACCAAGACCTCAGGGATCAAGGATGTCAGCGGCCTTGCCGGAAAGCGGCTTGGCGTGGTCCAAGGCACCCTGCAGGAGGCCTACGCAGTGAAGAACTTCCCCACCGCGAACCTGGTGCGCTTCCCGGACAACAACTCCGCGATCTCGGCAGTGAACAGCGGTTCGGCTGACGCCCACTTCCTTGACTACGAGGCCGCCAAGTCCTACGAACAGCAGTTCGGCCTGGTCAGCGCGGCCGATATTCCGTCCTTTGACGCACCGGCCGGCTTCGCGTTGGCCAAGGACAAGACCGCCCTCAAGGATGCCCTGAACAAGGGACTGGCCGCGGCGATGGAAGACGGTACCTGGGAGAAGCTCTACCAGAAGTGGTTCCCGGGATCCCCGATGCCCACGCAGTACCTGCCCAAGGCTGAGCAGACCGCCAGCCCGGCGCCGAGCAAATAGCCCAACTGCCTGACGGGCGGGCGTCCCTTTCGCGGTCCGCCCGCCCCGACGGCCACCTAAGTCTGAGAGCAAACCATGGACTGGTTAAGCACCATCACACGTACATTCTTCGATTTCGGCGCGATGGCCGAAGTCCTGCCGCAATTGATCGGCGTCGGCCTCTTGAACACCCTGATCATTTCGGTCTCCGCCACGATCATCGGCGTGGCACTGGGCATGGTCGTTGCGGTCATGGGGATCTCATCCTCGGCGTGGCTGCGCGTCCCTGCCCGCATCTACACCGATCTGTTCAGGGGCCTGCCGGCCATCCTCACCATCCTTCTGATCGGCCAAGGCTTCGCCCGGCTAAGCCAGTCGATCTTCGGCCCCTCCCCCTACCCGCTCGGCATCATCGCGCTGAGCCTTATCGCCAGCGCGTACATCGGGGAGATCTTCCGCGCCGGCATCCAAAGCGTTGACAAGGGCCAAGGCGAGGCATGCCGTGCCCTGGGCATGAGCTATGCCAAATCAATGCGGCTCGTGGTGGTGCCTCAAGGCATCCGCCGGGTGCTGCCCGCCCTGGTGAACCAGTTCATCGCCATCGTCAAGGACTCTTCACTTGTGTACTTCCTCGGCCTGCTTGTCAGCGAGCGCGAGCTCTTCCGTGTGGGCCAGGACGCCGCCGTGCTCTCCGGGAACCTGTCACCGCTGGTCATGGCCGGTGTCTTCTACCTCGTGATCACCGTCCCGCTGACCCACCTCGTGAACTACTTCGACAGCCGATTCCGCACGGGCCGCCGTCGTCCGAGCGCGCCGAGCAGCGGCCTCAAGGAACTCACAGAACTCGACGCGGCATCGCCGCTGATCACCGGGAGCAACACATGAGCGCCAGCACCAGCACAAACAACACCGCCGCCGGTGTCCAGACATTCCACGGTTCCAGCCTGGAGTTAAGAAACCTGACCATGGCCTATGGCGACATCGAGGTGCTGCGCAACGTCAGCCTGAACGTTGCCCCCGGCACCACCACCTGCATCATCGGCCCCTCCGGATCCGGCAAGTCGACCCTGCTCCGTGGCGTCAACCGGCTCCACGAACCCAAGGGCGGCGATGTACTCCTGGCCGGTGAAAGCGCACTCGCGGTCAAACCGGACATCCTGCGAAGCCGCATCGGCATGGTGTTCCAGCACTTCAATCTCTTCCCTGACCACACCGCCCTGGAGAACGTTGCCTTGGCGCTCTGGAGCGTGAAGGGAATGTCCAAGACCGCAGCCAGGGACCGTGCCCGCCGCAGCCTCGCCGAAGTGGGGCTCGCCGAACGGGCGGACCACCGCCCCCGCGACCTCTCCGGCGGCCAGCAACAGCGCGTGGCCATCGCCCGGGCGCTGGCCATGGAACCGGAGGTCATGCTCTTCGACGAAGCCACGAGCGCACTGGACCCCGAACTCGTCAAAGGCGTATTGAACCTCATGGCGGGCCTGGGTCGGCGCGGCATGACCATGTTGGTTGTCACGCACGAAATGGGCTTCGCCCGGAAAGTCGCCGACCAGGTGGTCTTCATGGATGAGGGTGAAGTCGTAGAGTCAGGCACGCCTGTAGACCTCTTCGACAACCCACGCAGTGAACGGCTCCAACGATTCCTCTCGGAGGTGCTGTAATGGCGAACGCCACCCCCTCTCCTATCCGCACGGCCATCGCCGGATTCGGGGTTTCCGGGAAAGTCTTCCACGCGCCGCTGATCGCCGCCGACCCCTGCTACTCCCTCGATGTCATCGTCACGGCAGACCAGCAGCGGGCAGCGGAAGCGGCAAGGCTGTATCCCGGTGCACGGATTTTCCCCACCCCGGAAGCACTGTTCGCAGTAGCTCCGGACCTGGACCTCGTGGTCCTCGGCACTCCCCCGCTCACCCATTTCGATCTCGCCGCGACCGCGATCGCCCATGGCCTCGACGTGGTGGTGGACAAGCCCTTCGCCACGACCTCGGCGCACGGCGAAGAGCTCATCGCCAGAGCATCCGACGGCGGTGTGCGGCTAACGGTATTCCAGAACCGCCGGTGGGACGCCGATTTCCTGACACTTCGTAAGGTCGTGCGGGAAGGCGGCCTCGGCGAGGTCCGAACCTTCGAATCGCGATTCGAGTGGTGGCGCCCGGAAGGCTTCGGCAATTGGCGTGACAGTGCGTCCTTGGGCGAAGGCGGCGGCATCCTCCATGATCTCGGCGCCCATTTGATCGACCAGGCCATCCAGCTTTTCGGTCCCGTCGAAGATTGCTACGGCGAAACGGCCAACCATGGACCGCACCCGGACGGCGCAGACACCGAAGCGTTTGTGACCTTGCTCCATAGCTCAGGAGTGCGATCGAGGCTATGGATGAACGGCATGGCTGCCCAAGCAGGACCCCGGTTCCATATCCTCGGTTCCAAGGCCGGCTACACCAAGTGGGGACTCGACAGCCAGGAGGCGGCCCTCGCGGCCGGACTCCCGCCGTCGGATCCCGCCTATGGCGTTGAGCCCGTAACTTCCTGGGGCGTGATGGGGACTGACGGAGACCCTGAGCCCGTCCCTGCCCAGACCGGCGCCTACCCCCGGTTCTATGCCGAACTCGCGGCCGCCATCCGCGGGGAGGGGCCATTGCCTGTGGACCCCGCGGAATCACTTGAAACCCTCAAAGTCATCGAAAGAATCCACGCCTTCGCGTAGGCGGATCTTTCCAGCCATGCCACCGTCCGCCTCGTGCGGCCGGCAACCACACCCCAAAGAAAGGGAGACTCATGTCCTCCACGCCCCCTACCAAGCATGTCGTCGTCATCGGCGGCGGCATCCTTGGAGTCTCCACGGCGGTCCACCTGCTCCGTGAAGGCGCGTCCGTTGTCCTGCTGACCGAAAAGGGCCTCGCGAGCGAGGCCAGCGGCCGTTCCCTGTCCTGGCTCAACTCCGCAGGAGAACGCTCCACCCCTTACCACCAACTGCGCCTCGCGGGGGTCGACCGCTACCGTACATTGTTCGCCGCGGATCCACACCGTGAATGGCTCCAGTTCGGCGGCGGCCTCATGTGGAACGCCGCCGGACAGCAAGCGGCCACGGAATCACGCCACGCCTACGAGAAGTCGGTCGGATACGACTCCAAGCTGCTGACTCCTGAAGAGATTGACTTCGCTACCCCTGGCATCAATGCAGGTGCAGTCCCGGAGTTCGCCATTTTCAACCCGGGCGAAGGGTGGGTCAGCCTCCCTGAGCTCATCGAGTTCCTTCTGGAGGAATTCCACGCCCGCGGTGGCCAGCTCGTCCTCAACGCCGGCAAGGCTTCCGTCACGGTCGACGGCGGCCGTGCCACCGGCGTCGAGACTGCTGCTGGCGGGACCTATCGAGCCGACGCCGTCCTTGTGGCTTGCGGTGCCGCTACCCCTGCCGTCGTCGCACCACTCGGCGTCGACATCCCGAACGCCTCCCCCGTCTCGATGCTGGTGCTGACCAAAGCCGTGGACCATGAGGTGAGAGCCGTGATGAACACCCCCCGCGCCGCCATCCGGCCAAACCCGGAAAACACCTTCGCGCTGGACCACGATTGGTACGAAGAGCACATCACCGAGCACGAAGACGGTTCCTTCAGCATCCCGGATGGCATCGTCCAGGAGCTCGCCGACGAGGCGTCCAAGCTCATCGCGGGCCGGCCCGAGCTCAAGCCGGCATCCTGGAAGATCGGCTACAAGCCCATTCCGGGCGACGGCGAACCCGTGCTCGGAGAGCTCGGCCACGTGCCGGGCTGTTATGTCGCTTTCACGCACTCGGGAGCCACGCTCGGACTCATCGTGGGCGAACTGCTGGCGGGCGAAATCCTCACGGGAAGCAAGCATCCCATGCTCTCCACCTTCCGCCCCGGCAGGTTCTCCTAGCCGCGCAGGATGGCTGGCTGCCCAAAGGGGGCCAGCCATCCCGCATGTTGTTCGCGTCACAAACCGTCGTTTCGATGCCATATTCGTCGTTCTGAGCAATAAGCGGTGAACAAGCCGGGCGCCCTCATTACTATCTAGTGGTGGGGGCGAATTCCGGACCTAGCTGGGAGTTGCCGGGATGAAAAATCAGGAGCTGGCAGTGTCGGAACCTTTGGAGTCTCAAGACCCGCTCGTCGAGCCGGAGCCCGTGCTGGTTCCGGGTGACAAGGGTGACACCCTGGCTGCCCTGCGTGGGCAAGCACAGGAAATCATCGACGAAGTCCTCGGCGGAACCGAACCGAGTGGCGAGCATCTCCGGGCGAAACTACGGTCCAGCATTGCCCGACACCCCGGATACCCCGAGCTGGCCCTGCTCGAACACCTGATGAACCGGGCCAGCGGCAGCTGACTCGTCCCGGAGTTGCACACGTTTTACACAGGGTTTACCCACGCGGTCTTGTTAGCGTCGACGCAGTCAGCACAGACTGAATATCACGTGAAAAACGATTCACGGTGGTTGTTCAACCAGAGCAGCGGACGAGGACTGCAGTGATGCTCCGTCCTCGCCGGTAGTGAAGTCGCTACCGAGCAGGATCCGCAGACCGGGAGGTAGCAGTGGCCGGCATATTCGAAGTGTTCGTTGACGGCGAATCGCTTTTCAGGTTCCGCCTCAAATCACCTGACGGAACGGTCATCGCTGTTTCGACGCCATTCAAGGACAAAACAGCGGTTGTCGCCGGAATCGCCGCGGCGCGGGAGTGCGCGGGCATGGGCCTCGTCACCGACCTCTGCCCGGCAGCGGGCGTGCGCGAAGCGGCCACGACCGCTCTTGCGAAGCCTGTCCCGCACAATGCGGCTTCCCAGGGATGTGATGAACCGCGCAAGGCCGCCAACGGATTCCGCACGCATGCCAAGGAACTAGGTCGGGCGTCGGCCGCGCCCAGATGGACCGGCGCGGCTTAAGAGGTTGACAGCGAAGGACCGACGGCGCACTGGGGGACTTACCTGGGTCTCAGCAGGCAAGATGCGCCGCCGGCCGTTTTGGTCCAGCCCCCATTCTCCCACTCATCGCCCGCCGAGGCCACTATCCGCGCCCGTCAGACAGGCTTGCGCGCTCGGCTCGGCTGCACACGCGTCGGCTCGCCCGGCATCTTTGGATAGTCAGGCGGGAACGGCATCTCCCCAAGCCCCGCGGCGACGTCGCGTTCCCACCATTGAAGCAGCACGTCGATCTTCCCCGCTTCGGAATTCATCGCACTCCACGGATCGCCGAGGGTTTTCAACCTGCCAGGCACGCTCAGGATGGTGAAGTTTTTCGGGTCCGCTGATTCAAGTTCGTTCCACGTGATGGGACAAGAGACCGGGGCATGGGCGAGCGCCCTCGGGCTGTACGCGCCGGCTATGGTCCGGTCACGGTTGGCTTGGTTGAAATCGACGAAGACCCGTTCACCGCGTTCTTCCTTCCACCAGGCGGTGGTCACCTTGTCCGGCATTCGGCGCTCGAGCTCCCGGGCGGCTGCAATCACGGCATGCCGTACGTCCAGGAACTCATGCGAAGGCTCAATCGGGGCATAGACGTGGAGTCCGCGGTTTCCGGAGGTCTTGATGAAAGTGGTCAACCCCGCCTCCGCGAGTACGTCTTTCAACGCAAGGGCCGCGGGAATCGCGTCATCGAAATCCGTTCCCGGCTGCGGGTCCAGGTCGATCCGCAGCTGGTCAGGGTTGTCCGTGTTTTCGACCCGCGAGGGCCAAGGGTGAAAGACCACTGTGTTCATCTGGACGGCCCACACGGCTGCTGCTGGCTCATCGAGCACCAGTTGGGGATGCGAGCGCGCACTCGGATAGACAACCTTCACGGACCGGATGAAGTCCGGTGTTCCTTTCGGCGGATTTTTGGAGAAGAACTGGTCGCCGTCGATGTTGTCCGAAAAGCGCTGCAGCGAGATCGGCCGATCGCCGTTCGCAGAGATGAATGCGTCCCCGACCTCAACGATATAGCGCGCGAGATCCAGCTTGGTCAGGCCGAGCTCCGGCCAGAGGACGCGGCTTGGACTGGAGATCCGCATTTCGCGAGGACCGTTCGGCCCGTCAACGGTGAGGGTGGTTGCTTCGGTAGCCATGGGGACAAGCTACCCCGGCCCTACCCTCAGTGTCTGCAGCCTGAATGGATTGTGCAAACCGCGTCTTCGTCGGATTCCTGTTCCGCCCCCTAGCCGAGACCTTCATCTCCCGCTTCGGGCAATCCCGTAGCGGGAGGGCAGATGAGCACCTCCCGCTACGGGATCCACACGCTGCAGCCAGCCTTGGGGCTGAGAACCGCTTAGCGCTCCCCTGCGTCCGGGGTGCCCTCGGTGTGGGCGTGGTCCGTCTTGCCGTGTCCGGCGTCCTTGTCCTTGGCTTCCTTCATTCCGTCGTGGTCACGATCAGCCGGCTCGACCGCCGGGGTATGGGACGACGGTGACGAATGGGTAGGGGACGACGGCGACGGGCTGGCCGATGCGGTGGACGTTGGCGCAGGCGCTTCGGTGGTGGTGATGCTGGTATAGGCAGCAGCGCCGCCCCCTGCTGCGATGGCGCCCGCTGTGATCAGGGTGATCACGGCTTTGCTGGCTGCAAGGCTGGTCAGGATAGGCATTGGAGACCTCCGGAATTCTCTTCTTGATTGCTCATTGGATATTTCACGGACTGGGTTGCGGTTGCCTCACCGCGCGTTCCGGTATCGGAACTCCCACAGCCACGCTAGGCACAGAAGCCGCTGGATATCAGCCCTGAGGAGGAACGATCGCGCATTTGTTCACCCACCGTTCACCTCACCGCGGCACTTGCGGCCGGACCGTACCCTTGGGTCCGTGCGGGACGATTACCCCAGCGGGAACGAATGTCCGCGGCCAGGCAAACGGGGCCTAGACTGTACGGGCTCCGTCGGTTCGAAGAAAAGCGAGGTGTGAGCGTGCTGGATGGCCCAATCACTGGAGACAGCGATGCGCTGGTAGCAGCTCGGTACAGGCTGGGAACCCTGATCGGCCGAGGCGCGACGGCCTCGGTGTACCGGGCGCGGGATGAGAGGCTGGGCCGCGAGGTGGCCCTGAAACTCTTTGCTCCCCTGCTGGGCGGGCCGGACGAGCTTGCCCGGCATGAGAACGAGATGCGGCTCCTGGCGACCTTCAACCATCCGTCACTCGTCACTCTCTTCGACGCCGGTACCGACCATCGGGATCCGGAGCATGCCAGGACATTCCTCACGATGGAACTGATTCACGGTCCGGACCTGTATGCCAGGCTCCGGGACCGGCCGCTGACGACCCAGGACGTAGCCCACATCGGGGCGGATCTGGCGTCGGCCCTGGAATACGTTCATGGGCGCGGGATCATCCACCGCGACATCAAACCTGCGAATGTCCTCCTGCCTGATGCCCCCGTAGGATCCCCGATCCGGCCCAAGCTCACCGACTTCGGAATCGCCCGCATCATCGAGGGCACGCGCTTGACCGCAACAGGCACCATGGTGGGAACCGCTGCCTACCTGAGCCCGGAACAGGCCACTGGCTCTGCCCTCGGACCGGCCAGCGACATCTATTCCCTGGGACTTGTCCTCCTCGAATGCCTGACCGGAGAGCTCGAATACCCGGGAACCAGCGTGGAGTCGGCCGTTGCGAGGCTCCACCGCCCGCCACGCGTGCCCGATACCTTCGGAACGCAGTGGGTTGACCTCCTGACCGCCATGACATCGACCGAACCCTCCGCGCGACCTGCCGCGCGAGACGTTGAGCAAGCCCTGCGGAACAGCTTCAGTACCGGCGTCCCTGCGGCGATGCCCGTTCGCGGCAACGGAGCCACTCAGACCCTTCCCCGTATGCCCGACCGTCCGCCCCGCACAGCCAAGGCAACCACGCAGACGCGCGTTCAGCCGGTGGCAACGGCAAGCGAAAGCGCGGGCGGCGGCACCGTCGTCGGGCCGACCGTACGTAGCAGCCGCCCATGGCGGGGAAAGGCGCCGAGGCGCCCGCGTGGCCCGGCATGGGCCGTCGGGGCCGTCCTGCTTACCGCTGCCCTGGTGGTCATTGGCGTCAGCGCCATCCAGCCGCCCGCTCCCGCGGCCCCTGCCCCCTCCGTCTCGGCAACACCAACGCCCACGCCCAGTGCCTCAACCCCGACGCCGACGCCAACGCCATCACCGAGCGTTGAGTCATCGATGCCGGTTGCGCCGGTTCCCGTGGCCCCGGCGCCGGGACGCCACAAGGGCAAGGGCAATGGCGGTTAGGAGCCGGCGCCCGGGCTGAAGCCAGCCGGCTTGCCGGATCGAGCCGTCGGCAACGGCGCGTACTCAAGACATGCGGATGCATCGAAAAAGGGAGGGTCGGCGTGCCGACCCTCCCTTTCGTTTCCTGCTGTTGCTAGATACCGCCGTCGCGGGTGTCCCGGGTCACGATGCGGTCCCCCGTGACGGGGTCGACGGTGGCGCGGCTTTCGCTGATTCGGCGGGTCCGGCGCGGGCCGAACACGAAGAGGGAAACGATCAAGCCGATAACGCCGACCACCATGAGGATGTAGCCGACCATATGAAGGTCGATGAATGACACGACATCTCCGGGGATGGCGAAGGCCAGAATGGCGCCCATCGCGATAAGGAAGATGGATGATCCGATACCCACTGCTGTACCTCCTGCTGAACCGCGGACCCGGCGGTGGCGGGTATTACTAAGGTTACTTTGCATCGCCAAAGCTACACGTCGGCACTTCATCCGGCAACCACGTGCCGAGGATCCGGCATCTCTACGGCATCTCACCCCCAAAAACACTAAGGGTGCTTTGCATTTTCAGTGCCTGCCGGGTACCGTCCAATAAGGACCACGTGTCTCTATTGGGGGAGGTCAGCAAATGGCAGGAAAGTTTGAACTGTTTGTCGATGCCCGGGAGCGGTACCGGTTCCGGTTGAAGGCAGCGGACGGGACCGTCATGGCCGTCTCGAAGGATTTTGAGACCAAACGAGCTGCGGTGGCGGGAATCCGCGAGGTGCGGGCATGTGCCGGAATGGGACTGATCACAGACCTGTGCCCGGCCCAGCCGGCGACGTCCGTAGCAGCACCGGAAACCTCCCCGCCGGCTTTGTCCGAAGCGGTGCCGCCACGCGGCCGGCATTGGCTCGGCCGGACCTTTATCGTTCGCAGGCGCGGCCACAAAGCGCTGGCGTCCGCTCGATGGCTGAACTCGGTCGAGTAACAATAGAAGCCGGCCAATAGCTCAGGACGGTAGAAAAGGCCGGGACTCATGTCCCGGCCTTTTCCATCGCATTTAGTAAGGCTTCCCGGCACCTGGTGGCCGGGTGGTCCACTCGGTTTCGGTGGCGCGCATCCAGGGATACGGCAGGAGTTCTTCGAGGCTGACGGTCCCCACCTCTCCCCCGGCATCGACTAGGACAGTTGCCTCGGGCCCGTAGTTCCGAAGCAGTTCCCGGCACACCCCACAAGGATTGGTGACCTGGGGCTCGCCGTGTTCGTCCATGCTGACCGCAACGGATGACTCGATGGAGGTTTCCTGCGCCATCCTGGCGTTGGCGAGGGCGCTGGATTCGGCACACACATTGATTCGTTTGGAGCCAAGGTGAAGGCCGAGGTAGATCGCCCCTGAGGCACCCCGCATGGCGGCGGCGACGCGATGGTTCTCGCTGTGATGAGCCGTGAGAAGCAGTTCACGGGCCGCCGTGTAGAGCTCCACGTCCGGCTGGCTGAGGTCAAACGAGATCAGATTGCTAGCTCCCAATGAAGATGCCGCTCTTCCGACGCGCCAGGACGTAGAACACGATGCTCAGCACGGAGAGTACTGCGACGTAAACCGGGAAGATCCACGCTGCATTCATGGACTGGAGCCAGACCAGGAGGTACGAGGCCGTGCCGCCGAAGATTGCCACGCCAAGTCCGTAACCGAGGGAAGTTCCGGCGCCACGGCAGGATTTGGGCATCAGGGAACTGGTGACGACGTTGTACAGGGTCATGTTCAGGACCAGGACAACCGAGCCGCCCAGGAGGACCGCGGCGAATCCACCGATGCCCGGACGGACGTACATCAGCATCAGGAAGACCGAAGGAATGGACAAGGCGCGGGTGATGAGGAACCACTTGGAAATCGACTTGCCGTCGGCGAGCTTGCCGACAACGAGGCTACCGACAACCAGCACCGCTCCGAGGATGGTGGTGAGGGCGAAGACGGCGGTCGCGTCTTCCTTGAAGCTGCTGCGGGCCGCGGTGGGCAGGCCCGTATTCCAGGCGTAGTTGTAGGCCTGCGCCGCTCCAACGACGAACGTGATGGCCAGTACGCTCAGCCAATGCTTGCGCACTCCGCCCCAGACGGCTTTCGAGGAGTTTTCCGCAAGCTCCTCCGGCCGCATGGTTTCCGGAAGGGTCCGGCGAAGGTAGACCACGATGAATCCGAAGATTGCGCCCACGATGAAGGGAACACGCCATCCCCAGTCGGCCATGACAGCGCCGCTGAGCATCAGGCTGCACAGGTAGCTGACCAGCGAGGCGAGCAGGATGCCCGAGTTGACGAAGAAGGAGATGATGCCTGCGACGAACCCTTCGCGACCCACCGGAACCAGTTCCACCGCGTGTGCGGTGGAAAGAGGAGCTTCAACACCGGTGGAGATGCCCTGGACGATGCGGCAGACCAGGAGGATCATGCCGGCAGCGCCGCCGATCTGCTGGTACGTCGGGCAGAGGGCGATGACGAGCGTGGTGATGGCCATCATCATGATGGACCAGAGCATCACTTTTCGACGCCCGATTCTGTCGGCGAAAGTACCGAGCAGGACGCCGCCCAGCGGACGGAACGCGAAGCCGACGGCGAAGACCGCCAAGGCGTTGAGCGTCGCGGCGGTGGGGTCCTGCGAGGGGAAGAACTTTGGCCCGATGAAGGCCGACAGGAGTCCGAAGACCATCCAGTCGTACCACTCAAGGGTGTTCCCGAGACCGAGGCCCAGCAGCCCACGGCGGATTTCCGGAGAGAGCCGGGATTTCCGGGCGCTTTCCGGGCCATTCTTGACGACAGTGTCAGTCATGATTCTTTCCTTCCTCCGCACCTTCGGGTGCGTGAGGGTACGGATCACCGGTGACATCCAGGGGGTATGGACGGTGATCGAAACTATCATTTTGGCCTGGTTCGGCAGGGCCGAACCAACTCACCTCATGGGAAGCGAATTAGCCCAGATAGCTACGCGTGCCTCTTCGTAGCGCTTTGAAGCAAACGGGGACATCCAGTCCGGAAAGGGAGCGTGGATGGCTTGCTTGGGTGTCGCAGGATCAGCAGGGAAACACGAGGGTGGACGTGGGGCTGGGTTGGGCCTTCCGCCAGAAGGCTGAATGCCCGCGTCTGTGATCGTGTTGCAAACTTCCCAACGTGATGCGACTCACTTAACTATATTGAAGATATTCACCAGGTCAATGCTTTTAGATAAATAGCCCGCGTTATGCCGCCAATGCCGGAGAGTCCTGCCCCGAGAGCGGGCTGGCGAGCGTGGCGTGAGAGAAAAGTTTCAGCAAACCATTGATTCGCTAAAATTTTTCACTATAGTTGTGTGAGTCAGCTCACCGAGAGAAAGCTGGACCATGACCAACGAGATCATCACGGCATCCTCACCCGCCGGCACAAGCGCACTTCTGGCGACTGTCGGCAACAAGGTCCGTACGATGCGCAAGGACAAGGGGATGACCCTGTCCAAACTCTCGGAAATCACCGGTCTCAGCCCGGCGATCGTCAGCCAGATCGAACGCGGGCTGGCCAATCCGTCATTCACCACCCTGGCACAGCTGGCTCACGGCCTGGACATTCCGGTGGGGAAGTTCTTCCTCGGCCAGGAAGAAACCAGGTCGCCGGTTGTCCGCAAGGCGGAGCGGCGAAACCTCAAAGGCGTCACCAAGAAGTCCGTGGGAGAGGCGGTCTATGAACTCCTGACCCCGGACCTCAACGGTGCGCTCGAGGCCCAATGGATCGTGAGTCCGCCAGGCCACGACACCAGCGCCACTCCTTTCCGCCACAGCGGCGAGGAATTCGGCATCATCCTCTCGGGAAGGAAAGACATCTTCCTCGACGGTGAGTGCTACACGCTTGAGGCGGGCGATTCGATCACTTTCTCCTCGGATACGCCTCACTGGTACAAAAACAGCTACGAAGAGGTATGCGTAGCAATCTGGGTCAACGCCCCCCACGTGTGGTGATCAGCCGGCGCTAGCCGCCGCCCGATCCCATACACGCACGGACCCTTGGACGTCCGTTCGCAAACATCTCCATCTCCGTGTCCAGGTCCCCCGGGACCTCTACTCGTCATGCCCTTCGCCAGGCCCGGTCCGCCGCATTGCATTGCTGCGGGCTCCTCCTGAGCACCTCGTCTATACCCCGGCAACCGTGCCAGCGGCATGCCCGCCGGGAAGTAAGGATCCTCCACCATGAACTCCTTTGCCACCACATCGTCACTGGAACTCAGTACGACGACGGCGGATCTCACCGCGCCCGTCATCTCCCGCTCCGATGTCCTCGTGGTCGGCGGTGGTCCCGCCGGCGTGGCCGCCGCCGTCACTGCAGCACGGTCCGGGGCGTCCGTCACCCTCCTCGAGCGCTACTCCTCGCTCGGCGGGCTTGCCTCCGGAGGCATGGTCCTGGTGCTCGACGACATGATCAACGGCCAGGAAATCACGGTCACGGGCATCGTTTCGGAGTACGTGGAGCGTCTGCAGAAGCTCGGCCTGGCCGTCGTTCCGCCTGCCGATGACCGCAAGACCTCCGAGGAACTCTGGAACAAGTGGGGCCGCTACGGCACCTTCGACTTCCATTCCCACACCAACCCCAAGCCGATCTGCTATGCCGCAGCCTTCGACCCCGACGGCTGGAAGCGGGTCTCCAACGACCTCGTCCGCGAAGCCGGAGTCAACCTCCGCCTGCACTCGTGGTTCTCCCGCCCGATCGTGGACAACGGCGTCATGAAGGGCGTCATCTGCGAGACCAAGTCCGGCCCGCAGGCCTTCATGGCGGACATCGTGATCGACACGACCGGAGACATCGACGTCGCCTCCCGTGCCGGCGCCAGCCACATCAAGGACAGCTACCTCACCACCCTCGTCTTCCGCCTCGGCAACGTCGACACCGCCGCCGCCGAAGCCTTCGAGCAGGCCAACCCGAAGGAAGCCCGCGCCATCAACCGCACCATCAAGCGGCTCCTTGGCGGCGCCTGGGAACTGTGGTGGCTCAAGACACCGATCGACGGCGTCGTCTGGTGCAACGCTCCCCACATGACCGGGTACGACGGCGTGGACCCGGCGGACATGACCGCCGCCGAGTTTGCCGCACGCGACCGGATCAGCGAGGCCGTGGAGTACGTCCGCGCCCACCTGCCGGGCTTCGAGAACTGCTTCATGCTCGACGTCGCCTCCCAGATGGGCGTCCGGCAGACCCGCCTGCTCGAGGGCGAATACGTCATGACGAAGGACGATGTCACCTCGCGCCGCCACTTCGCGGACACCGTGGCCCGCGGCCGCGATTACTACTACCCCTACCGCTCCCTGCTTCCCAAGGAAGTGGACCAGCTCCTCGTGGCCGGCCGCCACTACTCGGCCACCCCGGAAGCGCAGAAGATGTCCCGCGAGATCCCGCCCTGCATGGCCATGGGCCAGGCAGTCGGCGTCGCCGCCGCTCTGGCGGTCCAGAACGGCACCCTTGTCCGCGACGTCTCCGCGCTGGATATCCAGCAGGGCATGCGCCGGCACGGTGCAGACCCGGGCGACGTCCCGTCGTCGAACGCTACCGTCGACAGCGAAGCCGTGGTGGGGGCATGAGCACCGAGACCCTCCTCGATGAGTTCGAGGAAACCACGACGGCGGCCGTCGCCGCTGCTGCCAAACCCAACGGCATCCCTCTGCCGCTCGACGGCATCAAGATCGTCGACTTCACCCAGGTATTCATGGGACCGTCGTGCACCCAGCTCCTGGGCGACTACGGCGCGGACATCATCAAGGTGGAACGTCCGGGCGCCGGCGACATCTCGCGCAACTCGTTCCCGGACAAGGACGGCCAGGACAACCCCATTTTCCTGTCCATCAACCGGAACAAGCGCAGCGTTTCCGTGGACACCCGCACCGACGAGGGCAAGGCCGTCCTCCGCCGGGTGATGGCCGACGCCGACGTCGTGGTCAGCAACTTCCGTTCCGGCGTGATGGAACGGATGGGCTTCGGCTACGAGGAACTCAAGGCAGAGAACCCGGGAATCATCTGGGCCTCCGGCACGGGTTTCGGCCCGGTTGGACCGTACTCCCACAAGGGCGGCCAGGATGCGATCGCACAGGCGTACTCGGGCGTGATGTGGCGGCGCGAGTCGGACGACGTGAAGCCGGCCATCTACCCCACCACGCTGTGCGACTACATCACGGGCATGCACCTCATGCAGGGCATCCTGCTGGCACTGCGCACCCGGGAGACCTCCGGCGTCGGGCAAAAGGTCGAGGTGACCATGTACGACTCCATGCTCCACCTGCAGATGCAGGAGGCTTGCATGCAGCTCAACCGCGGCTACGAAGTCAACTGGGGCGCCATGCCGCTAAGCGGCGTCTTTGAAACCACCGACGGCGCCGTCTGCATGGTGGGCGGTTTCACCCCCGATCCGCTGGCCCGGATTTCCGAAGCGCTGGGCCTGGACGAAGACCTTACCCAGCGGCCGGAGTTCGCCAACCTGGAGCAGCAATTCAAGCACAAGCCGGCCCTGCAGGCGATCTTCCGGGAACGGATCGCCACGAACACCACGGAGTACTGGACCAACCAGCTCGAAAGCCAAGGCCTGCTCAACGCGCCCGTCCACACCCTGGAGCAAGCCTTGGCCGATGCCCAGACCGAGGCCAACGGCATGATCGTCGAAGCCGAGCATCCCGGCGTGGGCACCGTGAAGATGCTCAACGCCCCGATTCGCCTGTCTGCCACACCGCCTTCCGTCCGGCGCGTGGCGCCGCGGCTCGGAGAGCACAATGTGGAAGTCCTCCTGGAGAACGGCTTCGACGCTGAAACCATCGAACGCCTGCAGACGTTGGGAGTCCTCCGGTGACTGTGTCGATGGAAGAGAAGAAGATTGTTGACCAGGTCACGCTGACCATCGAGAACCACGTCGCCACGGTGGTCATCGACCGCCAGCACGTGCTCAACGCCATCGACGGGACTGCACAGGCCCGGCTCAACGAGATCTGGACCCGGATCGAAGCCGATCCCGACCTGCGCGCCGTCGTCATCACCGGCGCCGGGACGCGGGCGTTCTGCGTCGGGGCGGACATGTCCGCCTCGGCCGTGGACAAGACCGGCTTGCAGTACTGGGCGGAACTTGATCCGAACGGTTTCGGCGGTCTGAGCCTGCGCACCAGCCTGGACATTCCGGTGATCGCCCGGGTGAACGGCTACGCGCTGGGCGGTGGCATGGAGATCGTGCTCGGCGCCGACATCGTGGTCGCCGCGGACACGGCCCGCTTCGGCCTCACCGAACCGCGGGTCGGACGCTTGGCGCTCGACGGCGGCATCCACCAGCTGGTGCGCCGCGTCCCCTACACGCAAGCGATGGGCATGCTCCTCACGGGCCGCAAGGCCGAGGCTGCCGAGATGCAGTCGATGGGCCTTGTCAACGAAGTGGTTCCCGCGGAGGAGCTCGACGCCGCGGTGCAGCGCTGGGTGGACCAGGTCCTCGCCTGCGCCCCCAGTTCCGTCCGGGCCGTCAAGCAAATGGTCAGCCGGACCAGCCACTTGAGCGCCACGGAAGCCCGCGGCCTCCGGCTGCCGGCCCTCATGGCCGCACTGGACAGCGAAGACTCCGCCGAAGGCGTGCGGGCTTTCCAGGAAAAGCGTCCGCCGGTGTGGCCGGCCCGCTGAATGCAGGACGAACAGATGCAAGACACCGAACTTCAGCAGGAACGGAAGGACAATCCAATGCGGGAATCACTGACACCCGGCGTGTGGGGCGTCGTCGCCACGCCATTCCACGGCAGCACCCTCGATCTGGACACGGACAGCCTGGCCCGGCTGGTGGAGCACTATGAAACCATCGGCGCCACGGGCCTGACTGTCCTGGGTGTCTTCGGCGAAGCCGCTGCCCTGACCGCAGCGGAGCGCATCCTGGCGCTGGAAGTGGTGGTCGAAGAGACCCGTTTGCCGCTCGTGGTGGGTGTGACCTCGCTCTTCACGGGCACTGCCGTCGAAGAAATCCGTGCTGCCCAGGCCGTCGCGGGAGACCGGCTCGCAGCCGTCATGGTGCAGGCCAATTCGGCCCGGCCGGAGGTGGTCATCGCGCACCTGAACGCCATCCACCAATCCACCGGGGCCAAAGTTGTCCTGCAGGACTACCCCGTGGCCAGCGGTGTCAGCATCAGCACGGAAGACCTTATTTACGTGGTCCAGGCCTGCAAGTTCATCGTCGCGGTAAAAGCCGAGGCCCCACCCACCAGCGTGGCCATCGCCCAACTGGCGTCCGCCGTCGACGTCTCCGTATTCGGCGGGCTGGGCGGTCAAGGGCTGTTGGATGAGCTGGTGGCCGGCGCAGCCGGCGCCATGACCGGATTCTCCTACCCGGAAGCCCTCGTTGCCTGCGTCCGTGCCTGGCAGTCGGGCGGCTACGACGCCGCCCGGGACGCGCTGCTCCCCTACCTGCCGCTCATCAACTTCGAGCAGCAGGCCCGGATCGCCTTGGCGGTCCGGAAGGAGTGCTTCCGCGAGCGGGGCTTCATCAAGGACTCCGGTGTCCGGCCGCCCGCGGCTCCTTTCCCGGAGGTCCTCAGGAACGGAATGCTGACGCATCTGGCTGAAGCCGCCCAGGCATTGAATCTCTCGCTCACCCCCGCAGCCCACACAGCAGGAGGGATCTAATGGATCTCGGAATCAGCGGAAAGACCGCATTCGTCGCCGCCTCCACAGGAGGGCTGGGACTGGCCGTCGCGCGCGGCCTCGCCGCCGAGGGCGTCCGGGTGGCCATCACGGGCCGACGTGGCGAACTGGCCGAGAAAATCGCGGCGGAGCTGCAGGCAGACGGCCACAGCGCCGTGGCCGTCGAGGCGGACCTGAGCACCCTGGACGGGGTGACGGCCGCCGTCGAACGCGCCGTGGAGCTGCTCGGTCCCATCGACATCCTCGTCCTCAACGGCCCCGGCCCCAAGCCCGGCGCTGCCGCGAGCCTTGGCTCCGACGACATCGCTGCGGCCTTCGAGTTGCTGGTGAAACCGCACCACGCCCTTGTCTCTCACATCCTGCCGGGAATGCGGGAGCGGCGCTGGGGACGGATCCTGGCCATTGGATCCAGCGGAGTCGTGGCGCCCCTGCCCAACCTCGCCGTCTCCAACACGGGCCGCGCTGCCTTGGCGGGCTACCTCAAGACCCTTGCGGCGGAAGTGGCCCTCGACGCCGTCACGGTCAACATGCTCTTGCCTGGCCGCATAGCCACCGAGCGCGTCGCCGAACTGGACCGGGCGGCGGCCAAACGCCGCGGCACCACACCGGAGGAAATCCAGCTCGAATCGCGCAAGACCATCCCTGCCCGGCGTTACGGCGAACCGGAGGAGTTCGGCGCTGCCGGCGCCTTCCTCTGCAGTGCCCGGGCTTCCTACATCACGGGCGTCGCGCTTCGCTGCGACGGAGGCCTGATCCGCAGCCTCTAGGCCCGGTCACCTCCCGACCAGCAGCCGCCCATCCCAACCGCACAAGCCAAAGGATTACCATGACTTCCACCGCCACCGAATCTGCAACGTGCACCCACAGGGATGTTGCCGCAGCGCAGCATCTGATCAACGGCGAATGGACCGGAGAGCCCGACATCCGGCGAACCAACCCGGCCCGCCCGGACGAACTCGCTGCCCTCTCCCCGCGAGGCACCGCCGACGACGTCGACGCGGCGATCACAGCCGCTGCCGCCGCGCAACCGGCGTGGGCAGCCCTTCCCGCTCCCGCCCGTGGCGCCATCCTCATGACGGCCGGCAACCTGCTCCTTGAGCGCCAAAGCGCGATCGCCGAGGACCTCGTCCGTGAGGAAGGCAAGACCCTCGCCGAAGCCAAGGGAGAGGTCAAGCGCGCCTCGGACGTGCTGCGCTTCTTCGGCTCCCTCGGCTGGGCCGCCACCGGCGAAGTACTTCCCAGTGGCCTCCCGGACACCACCATCACTACAAGGCGCGAGCCGCTCGGCGTCGTCGGGCTCATCACCCCGTGGAACTTCCCCATCGCCATCCCGGCATGGAAGGCAGCCCCCGCACTCATCAGCGGCAACGCCGTGGTCATCAAGCCGGCCGAACTTACCCCCCTCTCGGCGACTCACCTCGCCCGCGCCCTCAAGGACGCCGGGCTTCCCGCCGGAGTCTTCAACGTGGTCCACGGCAAGGGCCGCGTGGTCGGAGACGCTTTGGCACGCGATCCCCGCATCGCCGGGTTGTCCTTCACCGGGTCCACCAAGGTGGGGCTTGGACTCCAGGAAATCCTGAATGGCCGCCGGGCCCGCGTCCAGCTTGAAATGGGCGGCAAGAACGGCGTGCTGGTGCTCGACGACGCCGATCCGCAAAAGGCCGCCGCGGTCGTCGCAGCCGGCGCGTTCGGACTCACGGGCCAGGCGTGCACGGCAACCTCCCGCGTCTACGTCACCCCGGGTGTCCGCGACGCGTTCCTCGATGCCCTTGTTGCCGAGGCCGCCAACTACACCGCCGGTGACGGGCTCGACGGCGCCAAAATGGGCGCAGTGGTGAGCAGCCAGCAGTTCGAGCAGGACCAGGCCGCGGTCCGCACCGCCGTCGAACGCGGCGCCACCCTCCTCCACGGAGAGTACGACGGCGACCCTTCCGGCGCGCTGCTCTTCCCGGCCGCTGTCCTCACCGATATTCCGTTTGACGACGCCGCTGTGACGGAGGAAATCTTCGGTCCGGTCGTCGCAGTCCTGGAGGTCCCGGACTACGAGGCCGGGCTGGCCGCGATCAACGACTCGCGCTACGGACTCACTGCAGGGATCTGCACCGATTCCCTGGCCCTGTCCACGGACTTCGCCGCGCGGGCGCAGGCCGGCGTGATCAAGGTCAACCGGCCCACGGCCGGCCTGGACCTGAATGTCCCGTTCGGTGGCGTGAAGGACTCCTCCACCAACACCTTCCGCGAGCAGGGCAAGTCCGCACTGGACTTCTTCACGTGGGGCAAGACCGTTTACACCGGTGTGTAGCGCGTCATGACTTACGTGATCGCGCAGCCATGCGTCGACGTCAAGGACAAAGCCTGCATCGACGAATGCCCCGTGGACTGCATCTACGAAGGCGAACGCTCGCTCTACATCCACCCGTCCGAATGCGTGGACTGCGGCGCCTGCGATCCGGTCTGCCCGGTCGAGGCGATCTACTATTCGGACGACGTTCCGGATGAGTGGGCGGACTATGTCCGGGCCAACGTCGAGTTCTTCGAGGAACTCGGATCCCCGCAAGGAGCATCGGCGCTGGGAAACCTGGGCCGGGACCACCCTGTGGTTTCAGCGGCGCACGTCCCGGGCTGATCCTAAGCAGCCAGCCTGGCCTCGATCGCTTGTCGAAGCGATTCCAGGCTGGGCAGGCCCGAGAGGCCCCCGGCTGTGCGGTAGACCCGACACGTCATGGCTGGTTCCGCGGTGGACGGGAAGAGATCCTTCCCGTCCACCAGGAACGTGGGGGATCCGTGGAATCCGGAGGCTTCGGCCTCTTCGTCGCTCACGATCTCCCGCGCAGCAATCAGGACCGGGTCCTGTCCTTCCAATTCCACGGCCCTGGAGAACAGCTCCCGGGCGGCCGAGCCGTGCGGACAGCCCTGAATGGTGAGCAATTCGAAATCCATGGCCCCATTATCCGGCGCCGTGAAGTCAACCTCACAGCAGGTCGGCGTGGTGCTCTGCGACGACGTTCGGGTGGGCCCGAAGCCTGTACCGGAGAGCGTTGTCACCGTAGGTTTCCAGAATCGGACTGTTCGTCGGGTCAACCGACAAGCCACGTGCTTTTGCCTGGAACTCCGGGCTCACGGCAAGCTGCGGCATGGTCGCGTCAAGTGCAGGGTTGTAGAAGAAGGGAAGGGAAATCCGGTCCGTGCCGCGGAGCGGTGAAATGACGCGGTGCAGGGTCGCTTTGAGGTAGCCGTTGGTGGCCAGTTCGAGCATTTCGCCGATATTGACAACGAAGGTCCCGGGCACTTGGGGCGCGTCGATCCACTTCCCTTGGTACTCGACCTGGAGACCGCCTTTCCCTGGCTCAACCAGGAGGAGCGTGAGTACTCCCCCGTCGCGGTGCGACCCCACGCCCTGTTTGGGTTCCGGGTTCGATTCCCCCGGATAACGCACAATTTTGAGGACCGGGAAAGCCCGTGCGGCGAATGCCGCATCAAAGGTGTCCTCAGGTGCCCCGAGGGAAACTGCCAAGGCCCGCAGCAACGCCAGCGAGATGGTGCTCAGCCGTTCCGTCCACTCCGAGACAATCTCCCGCATTTCCGGCAACGCATCCGGCCACAGGTTCGGCCCCTCCAGGCGCCAATATTCGGCGACACCCGGGCCCGGTTCAACAGCATCCCGTTCGACGCCGATGTCGATCTGCTCGCGCCAGTCGATTCCGCCGTCGGTGAGCTCGCCGCCAACGCGGGTGTAGCCGCGGAACTGGGGGCTGTGCACATTCTCGATGGCGAGCTTTTCCTCTTCCGGGAGCTCGAAAAAGCGGCGCGACACATCGAGAATGGCGTCGGTCAACTCCTGCGGAATACCGTGGCCCGCCAAATAGAGGAAGCCAACTTCGTGCATCGCCTCACGCAGTTCGTCACGGAACCGGCCTGCCTCCTCCGGTCCTGCAGTCAGTCGGGAGAAATCGATCACGGGCAATGTATCGAGTGTCAATGCACTTCGTCCTTTTCATTGAGCGTCGCAAGTGTCCGCATTGTCCCGTCGCTTCAACGCGGCTGTTTCGGACGCCACACACCGAAACGGTTGCCGTGCGGGTCCAGCAGGTGCGCGAACTCGATGGCGCCGTTGTCGACGAACGGGATAGCTACGCTTGCACCGAGAGACTCGGCCTTGGCGATCGCGGCTTTAACGTCGTCGACCTGGACGTAGAAGATCGCCCACGACGTCGCCTCGAGCGAGGAGGTGTCCCACAGCCCGCCCTTGTCGCCATTCACCATCTGGTAGCTGGCAGGCGAGGACTCACCGAAAGTCCAGTCGAAAAGCGAACCGTAGAAGGCCCGCGAGCCCTCGGGATCGGGGGAACCGACTTCGAAGTAGTTCACCATGTCGACCAAAACTGTTCCTTTCCACTGCCCCCGCTGATAACCGAAGGCCGCCCGCGAGACCTGGGGGCGGCCTTTTCGAATAGCTAGGGCATCACCTTGTAGAGATCGACGACGGTCTCTTCCGGGGGTGATTCGAATCCGCCCTCGATGCCTGCCTGCATGCGGGGCATGAGAATGCCGTCGCGGAACTTCTCCCAACTTTCTTTCGACTCGTGGACGGCCATGATCGTCCAACCGCGGGCCGACGGGCCTGCGGCGTGGAAAGTCTGGCCCTCGGGCAAGAGCCCTTCTCCTGGGTGAACGGCGGCTATTGACGCCTCATATTGGTCCTTCGTGCCTCCCGGGAAGAAGTGCACGACTCCATACAGCTCCATATCTGCTCCCTGCTGGTGTTGACGGGTGTGGACATGCCAAGCAATAGACCCCGCAGCCCGGGATGTCAATGAGTTTTCAGGTGCGGGATCCGCCTCCGGGATTCAGGTCCAGAATTCGTCTGCCTTGGCTGTGTTCTCGAAGAACTCCCGGCCCTCTACAACCTTTCCGTCGCGGAGAACGAAGGAGATGGCCGTTGCAATGTCCAGGGTCTTTCCGTCGCTTTCGGCGTGGCTTTGCTGGAGCCCGATGGTGTGGTTTTCTCCGCCGACGATGTCCTGGACCGTCGCTTGGAACGTACCTTGGGAACGCGCTCCCAACTCGCCGAAATACGCCAGGATCGCGTCGCGTCCTTGCTTCGTCCCGGACAGCACGCCGCTTCCTGCTACGTGCCAGACTGCGTCTTCCGCGAACAACTCGCTGAGTGTCGCCAGATCACCGGCGTTAAACGCCTCGTATCCCCGCCGGACCAATTCAGCGTTTTCTGTAGCTCCCATGTTCGGATACCTCTCCGTCATCCTTGTCGGTCAATGGGACGGCTTAAGGCTATTCCTGGGCAGGGTGCCTGTCGATGGGAAGCCGTGAGTTCGCGGACCGCTCCAAGGGGCCCTGTCGGCAATGGCGTGGCAAGCTGGACCACAAAGGGCGGCATCGATTAGGCCTGCATGTAGTCACGAGACCCTTGAGACGCATCGGGGCCGGTGGGACGATGAAGCCGTGAATCCCTTCCTCGAATTTGTCAGCCACTTCTGGTGGCTGGTCTTCCCCCTGAGCGGATTGGCCGGCGGTTGGGCGCGGTCGTGGTCCAGGGCCAGCGAAAGGCGGCACCGCCGTCGGGTGGAGCTCTATCAGCTCAAGAACCGCGCGGCAGAAGCGGAGCACGCCAGCCAGGCCGAGGTGGTGCGGCTGCAAGAGGCACACGACGCACTGAACCGGCGGTGGCTTGACTACGAACTTGACGTCGGCAAAATCATAGACCTTCCGGTCATGTCGGATGTCCGCGAGCCGCTCACCGTGGCGTTTCTTCGGGCCAAACGGGAGGCTGACGGCCTGCGCCCGGCAACGCCGGAAGAAATCACGACGGCGGCCCGGCTGGCCGAATATCGAACGGCCGTCCGCAGCTACGAACTGGCATTCGATGTGGCGGAGCGGGAAGCCAAACGCATCAAGGACAGCAATTTCACTGAGCCCGAGCGCCAGCGGCTGGCGACCGCCAGGAAGCTGCTCAGGATCGCTTCGGACAGTGCAGCGACGCCGGCAGAGCGCCAGACAGCCTACAAGCGCGCCCGGCGCGAACTGGATGGCCTGATTGTCCTGCCCGAAGCGACCATCGCAGCGTTGGAGGAGAAGATCGCCGGGATGCTCGACGCACCCAAGGCTCCCGACTTCCACCAAAGCTGACACGCGCAATCGTCCCGAGGGGGCTACCCACGGGACGTTGCTTGGCGTAGCTTTCTTTTCATCCCGGCACTTCTGTCTTGACCCGCAGCCGGTACCTACCAGGAGGTCATCATGGACAACCTATTCGGACGCGGCGGTCGCGGCGGACTCGGTGGACTCGACGTCCCGGAGCCGCTCCGACGCTTCCTTCAAGGCGAATCCGACTCGTCGCTCCGCATCGAGCAATACCAAGAGGGGGACACGCTCGTCGTCAGGGTGGATCTGCCGGGAGTCGACCCCGAGAGCGACGTCGACATCAGCGTTGCCGACGACACCCTGCATATCCAGGCGCGACGCGAAGAGGATGCCGAACACGTGGACAAGAAGGGTTACCGTACCGAAGTCCGCTACGGCGAACGGTCCCGCAGCATCCCGCTGCCCCGCGGCGTGAGCCAGGACGGCATCATCGCAACGTACGAGGATGGCGTCCTCGAAGTACGCATCCAACTCCCCGAACAGTCAGAGCCGCAGACCACGAAAGTCCGCGTTGTCCGTAAGGGTGGCCGCGAAGCCAACCCGCCTTCGGAGGCGACGGGTTACTAGCCGGGGGCGCAAGCCTAAGGACCGTCGTCCCGCCCGTTTGGTCGGCGTACTTTCTGGAGCCGCGGGGCCGGCTCCTTGCCCTGCGGAACAGTCGCCTCCACGGGCGTGGGGGGCATTGCGAGGACGGCGACGACGGTCAGTGCGGCGCTGACAAGCACGGCGAGAAAAACCGCTGCAGAGGCGAACACGATCGCCTGCGAACTCTTTCCGCCATCCGGGCGGTCGGCGTAGATTGCGTTGGCGACCGCCCCGAAAACTGCCACACCAAGCGAACTGCCGATGGACCGGGCGAAGAGGTTGGTGCCCGTCACCACACCGCGCTCGTGCCATTCGACACTGGACTGCGCTGCGATCAAGCTCGGGGTTGCAAGGAGGCCGAGACCGAGCCCCGCCACAAAGCAGCTGCCCGCAACGAAGACGAGGTTCGGTGTGTAGGCGGTGATCGCGAGGGCCGCCGAACCGATGACGGTGACCGAGATCCCGATCAACGATGTGGTCCTGAATCCGATCCGCAGGTAGAAGCGGCCCGACTGCGAGGCGCTGATCGGCCAGCCGATTGTCAGGGCTGCCAAGGAGAGCCCCGCCGTGATGGGCGAGACTGAAAGCGCGCCCTGAAGGAACGTTGGAACGTACGACGTGAGGCCAAGCACGACCGCCCCGGCACCGAAGGAAATCAGTGCGGTCGTGGCGAGGAGGCGCCTCGAAACGACCCACGGCGGCAGGACGGGTTCAGCTGCTCGTCGCTCCACCAGGATGAACGCAACAAGCAAGACGGCACCAATGGCGAACACTGCGATGCTGATTGGAGAGTCCCAGGCCCAGGCCTGGCCACCTTCGAGGGCCCCGAGGATGGTCAAGGTCAAGGTGAACGTGAGAAGGGCGGCTCCAAGATAGTCGACGCGATGCTTTACCCGTTCGATGTTCTCGTGGAATCTTTGGACCAACATCCAGGCAGCCACGAGGCACAGCGGAATGTTGATCAGGAAGATCCCGCGCCACGCTCCAAGCGAAGAGAACACCCCGCCCAGGGTTGGGCCGACAACCGACGAGGTTGCCCACACGCTGGCGAGGTAGCCTTGCACCTTCGCGCGCTCGGCCAGGGTGTAGATATCGCCCGCGATGGTAATGGCCACAGGCAGGACGGCGCCGGCACCCAGGCCCTGCACCACGCGGAAGGCGATGAGCGCGGGCATGCTCCACGCAAGCCCGCAAAGGATGGATCCAAGCAGGAAGAGTCCGATGCCAGTGAGAATGATTGGCTTCCGGCCCGCCATGTCGGAGAGTTTCGCGTAGACCGGGACCGAGACGGCCTGTGCGAGCAGGTACGCGGAGAAGAGCCATGGGAACGAGGCGAACCCGCCGATTTCATGAACGATCGAAGGCACAGCGGTCGCCACGATGGTTGCATCGATCGCGACAAGGCCGCTTGAGAGCATCAGGGCTATGAGTATCGGGCCCCGTGTGGAACGGAAGCCTACGCCGTCGCTTTGAGTTGCCATGTCTGGGCCCGTCTTTCCCCTATGCCGCGGCGTATCCTCATCACGTTTCCGGCACCGACCTCGGCCGGCATACTTCTCTGCACCCACCATTTATCCCTGCACCCATTCAGTTAGGCGCCATCCATGGACATGAATGTCAGGGACCATTGGCCGAAGTGATCGACCCGGTCATTCGTCGCCGTCGTCATCCGCTGGCGCCGGTGGATTTGCTGCCTCACGCAGCGGTCCCACTGCCCCGTCCTTGCCGTAGTCCCCTTCGGCGTACTGTCCGATTTCCGACTCGGCTGTTCGCCCCGGAACGGCTCCTGCGTTGCCGAGGTCGGCTTCTGCGTAGCGCCCGGATTCCTTGGCCTTCTTACCCAACGGTTCGGGCAAGCCGCCTTGGCTACCTGCTGAGCCGTAGTCGCCTTCGCTGTATTGGCCCTCTTCGTCTTCGGAGTGCCGCCCGGGCTCCATTCCCGTCTTGCCGTAGTCGCCCTCGACGTACCGGCCCCGAAGTTCCGGTTCCTCGGGAGCTTCGGCTTTGTCGTCTTCAGTGGGTTCTTCGACGCCGCTGCTATCAGTCATGATCTTGCCTTTCGCGCAACGTACCTCGCGTCTCTTCGGCGCCCCTTCAGTTTATCGAGGGGCTTTGCGGGGCAACAGGGCGATGGCCATAGGGACTCTGATCTACCAGGCCCGTTTCGTAGCTTTCAAGGCCGACACTTGCCCTCACGAGTGCCCGGAGTCCGGACAGGCCTCCCGTAACCACTCCGGCCGCCCGGGCCTGGACCAGGACGTTTCCGAGCGCCGTGGCTTCCACGGGACCGGCCACAACCGTCTTGCCGGTGGCATCAGCGGTGAGTTGGCACAGGAGCCTGTTCTGCGATCCGCCGCCCACGATGTGGACCACCGACGTCTGCTTGCCGGACAGTTCTTCGGCACGCGCCAGGGTCCTCGCGTAAGCGGCCGCGAGGCTGTCCAGGATGCAGCGCACGACGGCGCCCGGACGGTCCGGGAGGACGGCACCACCGGCGCGAACCGCGGATCTGATGCGCTCAGGCATATTGTCCGGGGCGATGAACGCCGGATCGTCGGCATTGATTTGCGGGCCTCCCGTGGGCAGTGCCGCCGCGGACTCGAGGAGCGCGGCCAGATCCTGCCGGTGACCCTCGGCGGCCCAGGTGCGTTGGCATTCGCTGAGCAACCACAGGCCGCCGACGTTGCGCAGGTACCGGATGGTGCCGTCGACTCCCCGCTCGTTGCTGAAGTTGGCCAAGCGGCTTGTTTCATCCAGGACCGGGTTGCCCAATTCCACGCCCACGAGGGACCAGGTGCCGGAGGAAATGTAGGCGAAGTCCTCCTGCTGCGCGGGTACGGCTGCCACTGCCGAGGCGGTATCGTGCGATCCCACGGCAACCACGGTAGTCTCCTGCGGCAACCCCGTCCGGGCTGCCACTTCCTGTAGCAGCGTGCCTATCGTCTCGCCCGGCTGGATGATGGCCGGGAACAGGTTCTTGTGCAGCCCCAGTACCTTGAAGAATTCTGAGGCCCACTCCCCCGCGACGGCGTCAAAAAGCCCGGTGGTGGAAGCATTCGTGGCCTCGGTACGGCGTTGCCCCGTGAGCCTGAACGCGATCAAGTCCGGAATGAGCAACGCCTGGACGCCGAGCAGTTCAGGTTCGGTGGCGAGCTGGTAGAGCGTATTGAACTGCAGGAACTGCAGTCCGGTGGTCGCATAGAGCCGTGCCGGGTCCAGCACCTTGTGGACGTCCGCGACGGCGGTGCGCCCGCGCTCGTCGCGGTAGCTGAACGGCTGGGCCCGGAGGGCACCGGCGGGATCCACGAGTCCGTAGTCGACGGCCCACGTGTCGATCCCGATACTGGCGATCCGCTCCCCGCTTGCGGCGGCCGTTTCCGCGGCCGCCGCAAGTCCCGTGAGCACCTCCTCGAACAGGGCGTCGAAATCCCAGTGGAGTCCGCCGTCGAGCTCTACGACGCCGTTGGGGAAACGGTGCACTGTTTCGAGGGAGACGCGCCCGCCGGTGACCCGGCCGAGCATGACACGCCCGGACGAAGCACCGATATCGACGGCGGCGAAAACGCCGCCGTCACTGGACTGTCCCCTCATCGCAGGAAAGCGGCCGCGACGCCCGCGTCCACGGGAATGTGCAGGCCCGTGGTGTGCGAGAGCTCGTTGCTGGTGAGCACGGCGGCCGCGTTGGCCACATGCTCAGGCAGGACTTCGCGCTTGAGCAGGGTGCGCTGGGCGTAGTACTTGCCCAGTTCCTGCTCCTCGACGCCGTAGACGGCGGCGCGTTTGGCGCCCCAGCCGCCGGCGAAGATGCCGGAGCCGCGGACCACTCCGTCGGGGTTGATGCCGTTGACGCGGATACCGTACTCCCCCAGCTCAGCGGCCAGCAGACGGACCTGGTGGGCCTGGTCTGCTTTGGTGGCGGAGTAGGCGATGTTGTTCGGCCCGGCGAATACCGAGTTCTTCGAGGAAATGTAGACGATGTCCCCGCCCATGCCCTGCTCGATCATGACCTTCGCGGCGGCCTTCGAGACCAGGAACGAGCCCTTGGCCATGACGTTGTGTTGCAGGTCCCAGTCCTTCTCCGTGGTTTCCAGCAGGGGCTTGGAGATCGACAGGCCCGCGTTGTTCACCACCAGGTCCAGTCCGCCGAACGCGAGCACCGCGTCCTGGATCGCGGCTGCGACCTGGGTTTCGTCGGTGACGTCGGCCTGCACGCCGATGGCGACGTCCGCGCCGCCAAGCCCGGCCGCGACTGCCCGCGCGTTGTCCAGGTTGAGGTCGGCGATGACCACGCAGGCACCCTCCGCGGCGAGGCGGGTGGCGATCGCCTTGCCGATGCCCGACGCCGCGCCGGTCACCAAAGCGATGCGCGTGGCGTGCGATTTGGGCTTGGGCATCCGCGCGAGCTTGGCTTCTTCAAGGGCCCAGTACTCGATCCGGAACTTCTCGGATTCCTCGATCGGGGCGTAAGAGGAGATGGCCTCGGCGCCGCGCATGACGTTGATGGCGTTCAGGTAGAACTCGCCCGCCACCCGGGCGGTCTGCTTGTCCTTGCCGTAGGAGAACATTCCGACGCCGGGGACCAGGACGATGGCCGGGTCCGCGCCGCGCAAGGCGGGGCTGTCTTCGTCTGCGTGGCGGTCATAGTAGGCCTGGTAGTCCTCGCGGTACGCGGCATGCAGTTCCTTGAGGCGTGCGATGCTTTCCTCGATGCCGGCGTCGGCGGGCAGGTCCAGGACGAGGGGCTTGACTTTGGTGCGCAGGAAGTGGTCCGGGCAGGAGGTGCCCAGCGCTCCAAGGCGCGGGTGCCCGGCGCCTTCGAGGAATTCCAGGACACGCGGATCGTCGCTGAAATGACCCACCTGCGGCTTGTCGGCCGACGCGAGGCCGCGGATGGCGGGAGCCAACGCGGCCGCTTTGGCGCGACGCTCGGCTTCCGGGAGCGGGGCGTAGCCGGGGAGTTTGGCGCCGAAAGGCTCGGCTTTGCCGTTCCGGGCGATGTAGCCTTCGGCCTGCTCGATGATCCAGAGGGAGTTGGCCTCGGCTTCCTCGCTCGTTTCGCCCCACGCGGTGATGCCGTGTCCGCCCAGGATGGTGCCGATGGCTTGCGGGTTGGCTTCCTTGATCGCGGCGATGTCCAGTCCCAGCTGGAATCCGGGCCGGCGCCAGGGAACCCACACGACCTTGTTACCGAAGATCTTGGACGTCAGCGCTTCGCCGTCCACCGCCGTCGCGATCGCGATGCCCGAGTCCGGGTGCAGGTGGTCCACGTGAGCGGCGTCGACGAGTCCGTGCATGGCGGTATCGATCGACGGCGCAGCGCCACCCTTGCCGTGGAGGCAGTAATCGAAGGCGGCCACCATTTCGTCTTCGCGCTCGACGCCGGGGTAAACGGACTTGAGTGCCTGCAGCCGGTCCAGGCGCAGCACAGCCAGGTTTTCGGCCTTCAGCGTGCCCAGATCGCCGCCGGAACCCTTGACCCACAACAGCTCGACGCCCTCCCCGGTGACGGGGTCCTTGTCCGTTCCCTTCGCGGAGGTGTTCCCGCCGGCGAAGTTCGTGTTCCGCTTGTCCGCACCGAGGCGGTTGGAACGGGTGATCAGTTCTTCAACAGTCTTGTTGTTGCTCATGCTCTATGCGCCCCATCCGGCTTGCTGGCCGCCCACGCGGTCCTCGTTGATCTTCTTCTGGTAGCCGCTTGCCTTGAACGCCCTCATCGGGTCGGCGGGCAGGCCACGCTGTTCACGCCATTGCGCCAGCATCGGCCGGACGTCCGTGTAGAAGGCATCGTTGAAAATGCCGTTTGCAGCCAAGACATCCCCTTCACGCTGGGCTTCGGCCAGTGCATCGGTGTCGATGAGCAGTGCGCGGGCCGTCATCTCCTGGACGTTGAGCACGGACCGGATCTGGCCGGGGATCTTCTCCTCCAGGTTGTGGCACTGGTCAAGCATCAGGGCAACCCCTGACTCTTTCCCGAAGCCGCCGCCGCGGATGACCTCGTGCATGATGCGGAACAGCTGGAAGGGATCCGCGGCACCGACGATCAGGTCGTCGTCGGCGTAGAAGCGCGAATTGAAGTCAAAGGAACCGAGCTTCCCTAGGCGCAGGAGCTGCATGACGATGAACTCGATATTGGTTCCCGGGGCATGGTGGCCGGTGTCCAGGCAGACGAAGGCCTTCTCCCCCAGTGCCAGGGTCTGGGCGTAAGAGGTACCCCAGTCCGGAACATCGGTGTGGTAGAAAGCCGGCTCGAAGAACTTGTACTCCAGGACCAGGCGCTGGGTTTCGGCGAGCCCGGCGTAGATTTCCTGCAGGGATTCCGCGAGGCGGTCCTGGCGGCCGCGCATGTCGTCCTGGCCGGGATAGTTGGTGCCGTCGGCCAGCCAGACCTTCAGGTCCCGGGAGCCGGTGGCGTGCATGATGTCGATGCACTCCAGATGGTGGTCGACCGCCCGGCGCCGCACAGCCGCGTCCGAGGACGTCAGGGAGCCGTACTTGTACTCATCGTCCTGGAACGTGTTCGAGTTGATCGTCCCCAGCCCCACGCCAAGGCTCTCTGCATACTCGCGCAGGGCGGAGTAATCATCCACCTTGTCCCACGGGATGTGCAGTGCCACCGTGGGCGCAAGGCCCGTCAGTTCGTGGACTTTCGCGGCGTCGGCCAGCTTCTCCTGGATAGTCCGCGGGGTGCCGGACGTACCGAACACCTTGAATCGCGTGCCCGAGTTGCCATAGGCCCACGAGGGAACCTCGATGGCCAGTTCCCCGAGGCGGCCCAGGGCCGTTTCAGTGGTGTTCATGATTGCTCCTTCTGTTGCCTGTGCGTCGTCTTTGAATGGGAGGCCCAAGCCATGTTTTGAATCGATTCATTTAAGAACCTACTCACACGGTAGGGCCTGCTTCCATGGCGTGTCAATAGTCAATCCAGGAGATCGCCGGTTGAGCCACGTAACATTGACGAAACGGATTGATTCGATTCATCGATTGGGAGGTTCAGCGTGCCAACCGGACCGGGTGCGAAGCTGACGGACGTCGCCGCTCTTGCGGGAGTTTCGGTCGGCACTGTTTCGAATGTCCTCAACCGGCCGGACCAAGTGTCGTTCGACAAGAGAAGCCGGGTCCTGGCCGCGATCGACCAGTTGGGATTCGTGCGAAACGAATCAGCCCGCTCGCTACGGTCCGGATCCACGCGGAGCCTGGGCATGCTGGTGCTGGACGTCCGCAACCCCTTCTTCACCGATGTGGCCCTGGGGGCTGAAAACGTCGCCGAGGACCACAAGCACTCCCTGATCCTGGCCAACAGCGCCGAAAACGCCGGGCGTGAGCAGGCCTATCTGGACCTGTTCGAGCAGCAGCGTGTCCAAGGCGTCCTGATCACTCCGTTCGGGAACGTCCTTGAACGGCTTGAGAAAATGCGCACCCGGGGCATCCCCTCCGTACTCGTGGACAGGCTCGCAAGCACAGATGAGTTCTGCTCGGTTTCGGTGGACGACGTCGCCGGCGGGGCGACCGCCCTGGACCATCTTGTCAGCATCGGCGCAGTCCGCCCTGCATTCGTGGGAGGCCCCTTCACGCTGCAGCAGGTTGAGGACCGCTACCGGGGTGCAGCCGACGCGGCGCAACGGGCGGGCCTCCCCCTTCAATTATTCGAAACGCCCGATCTGAAATTTGAGCGCGGGCGCCAAATTGGCGATCTCATGTGGAATCTCCAGCCCGCCAAGCGGCCGGACGCCGTGTTTGCGGCGAACGACCAACTGGCGCTCGGGCTGTTGCAGTCCTTCGCGGCCAACGGGCTCCGCGTGCCCGAGGACATCGCGATCGTGGGCTTCGACGACATCGATTTCGCTTCGCAGTCGAGCATCCCGCTCAGCTCCATCAGTCAGCCAAGGCAGCTGATCGGCGAGCGCGCCGCCCAGCTGCTCTTCGACGAAATCGACGACGAGCCCGGCCACGTGCACAGCCAAGTGGTGTTCACGCCGGAACTCGTGGCGAGGCAGAGCACCCTGCGCCGCTAAGCGGATCTTTTCGGGCCGGCCGTTGGCACGAGATCGCGCTTTTCGGATGAAATGAGGGATATATAGGTCTCCAGTTGGGACCGTAGCTGATCTGCCGAGTGGTGTTCCGGCGTCAGGGTGGCCGTGATCTGGGCACCGAGCGCGAAGGTCATGATCCCGCCAACGATGTCGTCGTCGTTCAGTCCCTCCTTCAGTTCGCCGAGTTCCCTGGCTTCACGGAGCTTGTCGAACAGGGCTTCACGCCACTGCTCCATTGAGGAATCGTGCAAAGCGGCCTTCGCCGGGTCCGTCAGGGCGCGTTGCCAGAAGGCAATCGCGATGCGCGCCTCGTTGAGCCTCTCGGCGTCGAGCGGCAAAATTTCATGGCAATAGCTGCGCAATGCAGACAGGCCCCGCTGGCCGGCAGTGGAATCGCTCATGCGGGTATTCGTCTGGTTGAAGACGTGGCCGAAGGCAAACGTCAAGAGATCGTCCTTTGTGGGGAAATACGGCTTGAGCGCGCCGTTGGCAAAGCCTGCTTCCGTTGCTATCTCGCGCATGGTGGCTCCTTCGATCCCCCTGCTGGCGATGATCCGCCACGTGGCTTCGACGAGCTCCACCCTGCGCTTGTCGTGGTCTACGATCTTCGGCACGCTTTCCCCAAATCTTTTTTTCTACAACCGTTGTGACTCAGATTACACGATGCTATTCTCTACACACATAGAAAATAAATCGCCACTCACAAAGGCCTTCCATGAGCACAACTTCTTCTCCAGAAATCGCCGAAATGGCTGCGTTTGCCGGACCGTCTCCGTTTGCCTTGACGAGTGCCGAAGACATCACGGCCGTCAGGGGCGTCCTGGCCGACGCCGGACTCTTCGACGGCTCCATCCGGATCGCCTACCTTGGCCTCCTTGAGCCACCGCGGAATGCGGAGGCTGTGGACCGCAGGTTCAGGGTTTTCCTGCACAACGTTTCAACCGGTGCGGCACAGGACGTCGTGGTTTCCGTGACGCATCAGGAAGTGGTCTCGAAAGTGGAACTCGACACTTCGGTGACGGGCGAGCTTCCGGTGATCGAAGAGGAATTCGAGGTGGTTGAAGAGATCCTCGCCCAGGACGAACGATGGCTCAAGGCCTTGGCTGACCGGAACCTCGATGTCAGCAAAGTCAGGGTCGCTCCCCTGTCGGCCGGAGTCTTCGAGTACCCGGAAGAGAAGGGCCGCCGGATTCTGCGGGGTTTGGCTTTCGTCCAGGAGTTCCCCGGGGACAGTGCCTGGGCCCACCCCGTGGACGGGCTGGTTGCCTACGTCGAGGTCGTCAGCAAAACGGTGGACCAGGTCCTGGATTTCGGGCCGGTCCCGGTGCCGGAAGAACACGGCAACTTTACGGACCCTGAATTGACCGGGCCGATGCGAACCACCCAGAAGCCGATCCACATCACCCAGCCGGAAGGCCCGAGCTTCACGGTCCACGATGGAAACCACGTCGAGTGGGAGAAATGGAGCCTGGACATCGGCTTCGATGTCCGGGAAGGCGTCGTTCTCCACAATGTGGCGTTCGACGACGGCGATCGCCGTCGCAGCATCCTCAAGCGGGCTTCCATCGCCGAAATGGTGGTGCCTTACGGGGACCCCTCCCCCGTGCGCTCCTGGCAGAACTACTTCGATACCGGCGAATACCTGGTGGGCCAGTACGCCAACTCGCTCGAGCTCGGCTGCGATTGCCTCGGCGACATCACCTACCTCAGCCCGGTCGTCAGCGACGCGTTCGGCCGCCCACGGGAAATCCGCAACGGAATCTGCATGCACGAAGAGGATTGGAGCATCCTCGCCAAGCACAGCGACCTCTGGAGCGGCGTGAACTACACTCGCCGGAACCGCAGGCTCGTCATCAGTTTCTTCACGACCATCGGCAACTACGACTACGGCTTCTACTGGTACCTCTACCTCGACGGAACCATCGAGTTCGAAGCCAAGGCCACCGGCGTCGTCTTCACCAGCGCCCACCCCGGAAAGGGCTACCCGTACGCCTCGGAGCTCGCCCCCGGCCTTGGGGCTCCCTTCCACCAGCATCTTTTCAGCGCGCGACTGGATTTCGCCATCGACGGCCTGAGCAACCGGGTCGAAGAAGAGGACGCCGTCCGTGTACCCATGGGAGAAGGCAACGAGCGCGGCAACGCCTTCGCCCGCCGTCGGACGGTGCTCAAGAGCGAATCTGAGGCCGTCCGCGAGTCCGACATGGCGGCCGGACGGGCCTGGATCATCTCCAACCCCGAATCACTCAACCGCCTGGGCGACCCCGTCGGCTACAAACTCCACGGACAGGGGCATCCCATGCTCCTGGCCGACCCCGAATCGTCCATCGCCCGGCGTGCAGCATTCGCAACGAAGGATCTGTGGGTGACCCGCTACGACGAGAACGAGCGCTACCCGAGCGGCGACTTCGTCAACCAGCACTCCGGAGGGGCCGGACTGCCGTCCTACATTGCCGGCGACAGGGACATCGACGGACAGGACATCGTCGTCTGGCATACCTTCGGACTGACTCACTTCCCCCGCCCCGAGGACTGGCCCATCATGCCCGTGGACACCGTGGGCTTCAAACTGCGCCCCGAAGGCTTCTTCGATCGGAGCCCCGTCCTCGATGTCCCCGCCTCAAAGCCCGCCGAAGGCGGCCACTGCCACATGGAGGTCCAGAAATGAGCTTAACAACCGGGAAAGAGACCACTGAGGTGGATCACCCGCATCACCATCGACGCCGTCTCGGCGTCCCGGCAGTGACCTTCATGATCATTGCCGCCTCGGCTCCGCTCACGGTCCTCGCCGGCGGGGTGACGACGACGTTTGGCGTCACCGGAGTCACCGGAGTACCGCTGTCCTTCCTGCTGCTCGGCGGAACCCTCGCTGTATTCGCGGTCGGCTACGCGGCAATGAGCCGTTACGTCGTCAACGCCGGTGCCTTCTATTCCTACGTTGCCCAGGGCATCTCGCGACCGGTCGGCGTTGGTGTTTCCATGGTGGCGCTGATGGCCTACAACCTGATGCAAGTAGGCATCTACGGGCTCTTCGGCTTCACTGTCTCAAGCTTGATCAACGAACGATTCGGCGCCACTGTCCCGTGGTGGATTCCGGTGCTCGTCTGCATCGCCGTCGTCGCATTCCTCGGCGTGAACCGGGTGGACCTGTCAGCGAAGGTCCTCGGAGTGCTCGTCGGACTGGAGTTCCTCGTGGTGATCGTCTACGACGTCGCCTCCTTCATCGTGGCACCCGAGGGAGTCAGCGGCGCGCCGCTGAGCCCGCAGAGCCTCTTTGTCCCGGGCGTCGGGGCCGTCCTCTCCTTCGGCATCGCGGCGTTCATGGGATTCGAATCGGCCGCGATCTATGGCGAGGAAAGCAAGGACCCCAAGCACACCGTCGCCCGGGCCACGTATACGGCAGTGGCCATCATTGCCCTGTTCTACGCGGTGTCCTCCTGGGCCATGGCGGTCGGAACCGGTCCGTCCGCTGTGGTCCACGCCTCCGCGAAACAAGGACCGGACCTGATGTTCGGTTTCCTGAGTGACCACGCAGGTGTCCTCCTCGCCGACCTGGCCCGCTTGCTCTTCGTCACCAGCCTGTTCGCAGCCTTGGTCAGCTTCCACAACGCCGCCGCGCGCTACTTCTTCTCCCTTGGCCGGGAACAAGTCCTTCCCCGGAAGCTGGGTGCAGTACGGCGGCACAGCGGCGCCCCCTACGCCGGCTCAATCGCCCAGACGGTGATCGCCGTCGTCGTCACGGTGGCGTTCGCCATCGCCGGGACCGGATCCTCGCTCGGTGATCTCTACCCTGTCCTCACCATGTTCACGTGGCTGACCAACGACGGCGCGATGGGACTTGTCCTCTTGATGACCGTTGTCTCCCTGGCGGTCATTGGATTCTTCCGCAAGAACAGGCATGACGCCGGTTTGTGGACCCGCGTGGTCGCCCCTGCACTGGGATTCGTGCTCCTGGCGGCGATCTTCGTTCTGATTGTGGTCAACTTCAACGTACTGCTGGGCCAAAGCGAGACCAATGCGCTGACGTTCATCCTGCCGGCCACGATCATCGTGCCCGGGCTGGTGGGGATCGCCTGGGCGTTCCGCATCCGCCGGAACAACCCCGGCGTATATCGGCGGATCGGGCACGGCGAAGAGGGGCCGGCGGCTGTCCACCTCGGCGACGAAGAAGACGTGTAGCGCCGGGACCGATGACCTGTGAACACCATGCACACGATCCTTTCGATAGTCATGCTGGCCTGCTGCGCCCTCGGAATCTGGAGCCCCCTGCGCGAAGGCGTGGTCAGGAACCTCAGCCAGTGGGGACCGATGGCACTCATGCTCGTGGCGATGGCGGACACGAGTGTCGGGCCCGGCATCCTTCCGGGCGTCGTGTGGGGCCTCCTGCTGCTTCTCACTTCACCGTTACCGCTGATGCTCCTGCCCAAGGATCGCCGCGGCGGCATGGAAATACACCGTTCCTTGTCCATAGTGGCGATGTTCGCCGTTTTTGTCACAACCCTTCCCACAGCCCCATCCGGTTCTGTTCACCAAACCCATGCGCACGCGGGACTTGGTGGAGCGAACCCGGCCCTGGCAGTTGTCCTCGCGGCAGCGGTCATCGCCTACTCGATCGTCCTGGCGGTCCAATCGCTTTGCCGGAAAGGGCGCGGACACCGTCGTCACGCGTCCGCCCCGCTTGAGGCCATCTCTTCGGCTGGGGCCTTGGGCGCCATGATCCTGATGGCCGTCTGACCGCAGTGTCCAATCCTTGAAAACCATTACCAACTCAGAGTGGAGTAACCCCTTGGAAAGCTACGACGCCCTCCTCGCTTCAATCACCCCGGCCACCGGCGAAACCCGGACCATCCTCGACCCCGCCACGGGCACCGCCGTCGGCGAGGCACCGGTCCACACCGTCGAGGACCTCCAGGCGGCCATCGACGCCGCCCGGGCAGCCCAGCCGGCATGGGCTGCGGCCGGCCACGACGCCCGGTCCGCCGCGCTCCTGAAGGCCGCCGACGCCGTCGAGCGCTCCGCCGAGGAACTCGCCCGCTTGCTCTCCCGCGAGCAAGGCAAGCCCTTGAACGGCCCCAACGCCCGCTTCGAAGTCGGCGCCTGCGCCGCGTGGCTCCGCGCCGCCGCCGCCACCCCGCTCGAGGCCGAAACCGTGGTGGACGACGGCGACACCCGCGCCGAACTGCACTACCGGCCCATCGGCGTCGTCGGCGCGATCGGACCCTGGAACTGGCCCATGATGATCACTATCTGGCAGATCGCCCCCGCCCTGCGCATGGGCAACGCCGTCGTCGTCAAACCTTCCGAATACACACCCCTGTCCGTCCTGGCCCTCGCCGCCGTGATCAACGAAGAACTCCCCGAAGGCCTCCTCACCGTGGTCTCCGGCGGCCGCGACGTCGGCGAAGCGCTCGCTACCCACCCCGCCATCGGCAAGGTCATGTTCACCGGCTCCACCACCACCGGCAAAGCCATCATCCGCTCCAGCGCAGACACCGTCAAACGCCTCACCCTCGAACTCGGCGGCAACGACGCCGGCATCGTCCTGCCCGACGCCGACCCCGCCGCCATCGCCGAAGGACTCTTCTGGGGCGCCTTCATCAACACCGGCCAGACCTGCGCCGCACTCAAACGCCTCTACGTCCACGACGACATCTACGACGCCGTGTGCACGGAACTCACGGCCGTTGCGAAGGCCATGCCCATGGGCGTTGGCCTCGACGAAAACAACGTCCTCGGCCCGCTGCAGAACCGCCAGCAATACAACATCGTCGCCCGCCTCGTCGACGCCGCCCGCGACTCCGGCGCCCGGATCCTGCTCGGCGGCAACCCCGAGACCGACCAGCCCGGCAACTTCTACCCCACCACCCTCGTGGCCGACATCGACAACAACAACCCGCTCGTCGCCGAGGAGCAATTCGGCCCGGCACTGCCGATCATCCGCTACACCACCATCGACGAGGCAGTGGCGCTGGCGAACGCGCTCGACGTCGGACTCGGCGCCTCCGTCTGGTCCACGGACCTGGACGCCGCCCGCGACGTCGCCGCCCGCCTCCAAGCCGGCACCGTCTGGATCAACAAACACGGCGCCGTCGACCCCCGCATCCCCTTCGGCGGCGCCAAGCAATCCGGCTACGGCCTCGAATTCGGCGTCGAAGGCCTCAAAGCACTCGGCGTGCCGCAGGTGATCAACGGCTGACCCAACTGTCTCGCAGTTGTTGTCGTTTTGAGGGCCCAGAACGACAACAACTGTCAGCTAGTTGGGGCGTGCCGGTGGGAACTGCCCACGGCAGCACTGCGCGTGGTCGCTGACCGTAGCGCAGCGACACGATCGCATTGCACGTATAGAAGAGGGCCAGGCCGCTGCCGAGGGAAATCCCGGAACCGAACGGCAAATGCTCGTAAGGTGCTGGAACGGCTGTCGCGATCGCCCCGGCAATCGCAGTCACCCCCGGAACCAGGAGAAACGGTATGAACAACGTGGTCTGAAGGATCCCGGCGAAATCGGACCGAGCCTGGAGGCGCTCGAGCCCCGCGGTGATGGTCCCGGTGCCGTACTGGAAGAACGCACAGCCGAGGAAGGCCACTACCAGGAATCCGAGATCGCCGACCAGCCCCGCGCCCGGCCCCCAATGAGCGGACACCTCAGTGACGATCGTGAAGATGGACTCGCCGAGGACAATGATGACGAACAGGCCAAGCCGCTCGGAAGCGTGTTCGATATTGATGCCGCCGATGCTCCGGTCGGGCCAAAGGCGGGCTCCAACCACCACCATGCCAACCTCGACGACGATCGCGGCAGCCCACAGAACGACGGCGATGTGGAGCGGCAAGACGGCAGAGATGAGCCAGAGGACCGCTGTGCCGCCGTTGTAGATCCAGATCCGCCACGGAGTTTCGGACGAATTTTCGCGGTGTTGGTCGCGGTGTTGGTACAGCCACAGGACCAGCAGGACAACACGAATCGCAGCATTGGCCAGCGAAAAGGCCCACGCCCGTTCGCCAAAGGCACCGGGCGCGGCGGCGGCCATGACGCTCGCCGCAGCCATGGCAGCGAGCATCGCGACACCCAGCGCCCGGGACGGGGATCACGGGCCACCTCGTGCTTCAACGCGCCGGGAACCGACGACTTATCCATCATTGCCCCATGGTATTGGCTGCCGAGGTTGCGCCACCCGCGGTTTGGGATAGTAGCATTTGTGAGGCAGGAATACCTTATGCGGGGAGCGTCCTACGCGCAGGGAAACATCGGGGGCAAGCAGAGGTCATGGATTCGGAACCGTTACAGCCAGAAGTAAATCCGCGATTCAGTAACACCCGGAAGCAGAATACCGAGCTCGCTATCCAGCAACTCCGGGACGGCGGGTTCACCACCACCCAAATAGATGATTTCCTGGCCACGTTGCATCGCATGGAAGCCGACGATTCGATTCTTGCGCCCCTGACGAATGCCTTGCTCGCCATGAACGTCTCAGTCCAATGGCTCATGTAGCGGCGCGCCGGCGCCCTCCATCCGAACGATTTTCAACCTCTTTTGGGGAACGCTTTCGAGTGGGACGATTTTGATATGAGCGAAAACCAAGACCATAAGCTCGCGTCCCCGGCAGCCGGCTACTTTCCCAGGGAGAAGGGCATGTCCGCGGAGGAGTACGAGCACCCGACCACCCACCAGATGCGCATCGTAGGCCAGCGGCGGACGGATGCGGAAGCCAAGCTTGAGCGGCAACAGCGCGAGGCCCGGAACAAATCACACGACTAGGGGGCGCGCTTGAGGAGCCGGCGCTGAATCGCAGTCCGGCGATATTTTCGTCATCCTTGCCCCGCTGTGCTTGGCAGCTCGACTACCGCCGTTGCATCGCTCGCTCCGGGCGTCGGCAATCTTAGGCTTCCACTCCACGCCGCGGAAGATTTCAGCCGAGCACCAGGGCCCACCCTGCCGCGAGGCCCACGAGCAGCCACACGACATAGTCGCCGACGCGCCCGGAGTGCAAGCGCCGGAGGATTCTTAGCGCCGGCTGGGCCGCGTGCGCGGGGCTGCGGAGAGCGGAAGGCAGACGCCAGCCATGGAGCGCCGCGGCCGCCATGAAGACGGCGATCGTGGTCGACAGCAGCCCCAGCGCGACGCTCGTCGGCTCCCATGCGGCGCCCGTGGCTGGGTGCGACACATAAGGGGTCGGACCCTCGAGGACGGCCGACACATAGCCGGCGCGGTCCATGAACCGGGCTGCGGCCTCTTCGGCGGCATCGCCGATCGACGGAAGCACCCCCAAAGCAAGGGCGCCCGCCAGCAATCCCACAGCCGGCGCACCCATTGATATCGGGATACGGCGCAGGCCGATGGGTACTTCGATACGCTCCTCGTCCCCGCTCATCCCCTCCGCCTCGATCCCGGCGGGGCGGCCGCCGAGACCCAGGAATATCCGCCCGCAAACACGGAACACAGCGGCGGCTGTCACCGCCGACACCCCGACCATAAGGACAGGGACCCAAAGCCGCCCTGCACTCGATGAGGCATGCTCGGCGATGCCCTTGCCCAGGCCGGCGGCGAAGGGCGGCGCGCCTGCGAGCGCGGCACCGGCGATCACGAAGGCGATTCCAAGCACCGGCGAATCCTTTCCGCGTCCGCGGAGCGTGTACTCGTCGACGCTGCCGTACCTGTTCAATATGATCCCGCTCAGCAGGAACAAGGAGCCCTTGACCGCAGCGTGGCCGAGGATGTACGCGGCAACCCCTCCCAACGCATCCGGGGAAGCGGTGCCGAGAACAGCCAGGAAGACTCCCATGTGGGCAATCGTTGAGTACGCCAGCAGTCTCTTGATGTGCCGCTGAAGGAAGCACATGACGCTCCCCACGACGGCGGTCAGGATGCCAAGCACTATGAAAAGGACCTGGGCCGGGGAAGCGATCTGTGAACCGGCGAAGGCCGCCCAGTAAACCCGCGCAACGCCATAGAGGCCCAATTCGACCATCACTCCGGAAAACAGCACGCATACGGGCGAGGGTGCGACGGCGTGGGCGTCGTCGAGCCAAAAATGGAACGGGACGATCGCGGCTTTCACGAGGAACCCTGCGCACAGGAGGATGAACGCGATCGCGATCAGCGGGCTCCGGTCACCAAGCAGTGCTGTGGAGATGGCCGCCAGATTCAAGCTGCCGGTGCGTGCGTACAGGAGGCCGACGCCCATGAGCGAAAAGTAGGCGGCCAGTGAGTTCACGATGCCGAAGTTGATGGCACCGTGGACTGCGGACGGGTCTTCGGCCTTGAGCCCTGTCAGTGCGTACGCGGCCACGCCCATCAGTTCGAAGAAGACGAACATGGTGAAGACGTCGCCCGCGAACGCGAAGCCTGTCATACCGGCGAGGAAGAGCACCATCAAGCCGTGGTAGTGGACGGTGTCCGACTCGAAGTACCGCCACGAGAAGATGAGGGAAGCGACCATCAGCACCGCCGCGAGGAGGGAAATCCCGATGCTGAATTGGTCTCCGACCAGGGCGATTCCAACGGCACGGCCGCCCTGGGGCTGCCACGCACCCATCCAGTAGACAAGACGTTCGCTCCCCGCCGGAGCCATCATAAACACCTCAAGCGTTGCTGCCGCCGCGGCGGCAGCGAGGGAGATCACGTCAGCGAAACGGCGTGGAAGGCGGGACCCTAGGGACATCAGCACACACGAAGCCAGGATCAGGACGATCACGGCCGCGGGCATGAGGGCTGCGGCGGCCGTACCCGGGACCATGCGCTCAGCCCTCCAACCGACCGAGTCGGTCGGGATCGATCGCCTGATGGCGCTTGGCGATTTGAATCACGAGCGCCAGCAGCATCGACGTCACCGCTGCCGAGACGACGATGTCGGTCAGGGTCAATGCCTGGACCACAGGGTCGACGACCGGGGTGGTCTTGCCGACTTGCGCGCCGAAAATGGGTGCCACGCCCCCGTATTGAAAGCCGACGGCGACGAGCAGCACGTACGTGCCCGACTGGGCCACCGAAAGGCACACGACAGTGTGGACCAGGTTGCGGCTCGTAGCGATCCCCGCGACGCCAAGGAGCATGATGCTGACTGCGACAAAGTATGCGTAGTAGTTCACGACGCAGACCCTTCCTCGTAACCGGAGCGTGGCGTTCGCCCTGGATCGCTTACCCGCTCGGCCCGGATCGCGAGCGCTTGGTCCAGGAAGCTGGCCAGGAGGACGATGACGCTGCTGCAGACGGTCATTCCCACGGCGATGTTGAAGAGCGGCACTGTTCCCGAGGAGATGAAATCGCCGAGCTGGCCTTGCGGGATGACGTTGGCGAAGAGTGCCGAGCCGAGCGCGGCACCCGTGATCCCGAGGGCTCCGAACAAGACGACGCCCAGCGCCTCGCCCTGGTGGAACCATGCAAGCGGCCGCAGCTTGCGCAGGAGGGAGTATCGGCCGCCGACGTATAGCAAGTGGATGCCCGTTGAAAGGATGACGCCACCTTGGAAGCCGCCGCCAGGGGTGACGGCCCCGTGCGCTAGTACGTTGACGGCCAGCACGACGGTCAGCGGAAACAGGAAATAGACGAGGAGGTTCGTCGATTCGAGCACGTGGCCCGCCTCGCTGACCTCCCGCCGTCGTTCGCGGTAGACCGGCCTCAGCAACGCCGCGACGCCGATGACGGCGCAGAACAGGATCGTCTCTTCCCCGAAGGTGTCGAAGCCGCGCTGGTCGAAGTTGATGCTCGAAACGGCGTTTGCGGTGTCATGCGCGTAGGTGGCCGCAACGGCCGCGTCACGGTATGCGTGGAGGTCCCCGCCGAACTGCGGCATGCCCGTGAACGCGAGCGCCATCGAGACCGCGAAGGCGACGATGCCGACGCCAAGAACGATGAGGCGGATCCGCCGCGTCATTTCTCCTCCTGCCCGTCTGTGATCCCGCGGTGTTCGGCACGGATGACCGATACTTTCCGGATCGCGAGAACCACGATCAGGGGGACCACAGCCGTTCCAATGGCCACTTGGCTGAGCGCCACGTCGGGTGCCTGGAGGACGACAAACAAGATGGTGAGCAGCAGCCCGTAGCACGAAAGGACCACAGCCTGCTTTGAGGGATGGCGCGAGAACACGACGGCCGCGGCTCCCACAAGCACCAGGGTGAGGCTGACGCCAATCAGGAGGTTGCTCAGGACTCCGTCGTTCATTCGGGCGACCTTCCGACATCCAGTCCCCGCTCGTCGGCGAGCGACCTCCCGACCGCGATCGTCACTGCGGGACCGCCGAAAGCGGCGACCAGCGCGATCAGGATGATGGTGGCGCTACCCAGGGAGAATCCAAAATAGATCACGGCTGCGACAGAAAAAAGCGGCACTCCGAGGGTCGTCACGGGCGCCAGGAAGTGCAAGCGTGCGAGGGGCTCGCGCGCCAGTACTGCTCCCACGCAGCCGAAAGCCGCCGCCAGTACGCCCAATCCGGCAAAGATGGACTCGAAGATCATTGCAGTCATTCCTCGTCCCTTACCGCTTGCGCATCAATGCCCGGTTTCAACAGCCTGGTGTAGACGAGCGTCCCGATCGAGGCGAGCACGGCAAGCACGAGCGGGACGATCAGGTACGAAGACTGGCCGACGATGATCGAGAGGCCTATCAACACCATGATGCTCGAACCCGTGAGCAGCTGGAGTCCAACCAATCGTTGGACGTCGCTACCGCGGGCAACCAGGAACAGGCTTGGCGCCACCCCGAGGAGCAGTAACGCCAAGGTCACTGCCGACCACAAGATCGCGGTATCCATTCATAACCCTTGTCCGGTGCCTGGCGACACGTGGCGGTCGAGCCGGGGCCAGCCTTCTGCCAGGACGTGTACGTGGATCCGGTGCGCGTCCGGGTCGGAATAGAAAACCACGGATCCGGGTGTCGAGGACAAGGCGATCATGGCCGCGGCGCGCCATCCTGTTGCTTTGGGGCTAGCCGTTCCCGGCATCCGTTGGTCCTGCAAGGACTCCCCCCGGGGGCCCGCGAGCCAGCGTGCGAGACGCACGGTATCGGTTACGGCCGCGGCGGGAACAAGAGCCGCCCATCGTAGCCAGATGCCGCGCGCCGCGGCCTGGAAACCCATGGCGCGCCGGGCCGTGCGGGCAAGCACCGCGCCGAGTAACGCCGTCGACGCTGCCGCGACCGTCTCCGGAAGCGTCACGGTGCTCACCGTGACGAGCCAGGAGAGCGTTCCCCCGATCCACCAGAGAACCAGCTCCAGGACGGCCCCCGAGACCCGGCGTGCCCCGGGAAGCCCGAAAAACCTGCCGACGGGGCCGTTTCGATTTCGGTTCGCCGTCACACTATGCGCCCGCTGCTTCGCGCTGTCGGGCGGCCTCGTCGGCACGTTCCCGCTGCGGTACCACGACGTATTTGGGATCGAGGGTCGAGGCTACACCGGCTTCGAACACCCCGAAGCGAAGCAGCGCCGATCCGGCAGCGACAGCAAGTCCGCACATCGTGCTCACGAGGCGCGAATGCCGTCCGCCCAATGCGAGACCCACGGCGCCTCCCACGGTGAATGCCTTCGACAGCCGCAGTAGTGTCCCTGCGCGGCCCTGGTGCAATGTCTCGGCGGACAGCTTTCCGCTGCGTTCCATCTTCAGGCTCATCACCGTTTCCAGCACGGCACCGCCTACCGCCATGCGTCGGGCGGGAGCAGCCTCGGCCACAGGAGCCAGGGCAGCGGCAACGCCGCCAGCCGACGCCGCGGCGGAGCCTGCGAAGACGAAGGGCAGCGCCTCGTGGGCGTCGTGCCAGGTGGGTACGGCGGTATCGGCAAGCAGCACGCCGGTGTACGTGGCCACGGCAGCACCCGCCACCGCGGCACCGACTCCGCATGCGCGGCCGGCGCGAGGCAGGATGCCGAGGACATTGGATGCCGCACTCGCCCCAGCCAACGGACCATAGAGGGAAAGGATCCAGGAGCCCATGCTCATCGGCGAGGTCGGTTTCGCCACGCGCAGCATGTTCAGGAACCTCTCCGGGCGGCCAAGGTCATGCACGAGCGCCACCGCGGAGGCTGAGATCGCGGTCAGGGCCGTAAGCTTGGAGCGCCGCTCAAGGGACGGCCGGGCGCTGTACTGCGCACCGGCCGCGAGCATCGACGTCGCCCCTGCCAGGCCACCCGCGAAGATGTAGCCCGCGATGTCCACGGCGCTCCAGGTCGGTTTCTTGAGGATCGGCCGGCCATAGTAGGACGTGAACTCCTCAGTGGCAGCACGACGCGGGCTCAATTCCTGGCTCCCCAGAAAACGGCGACTGCGCCGAGCAACAGACCGGCGGCCGCACCCGCCGCACGCTTCCACATCACCGGCAGATCCCTCGTCGTCACCACGGGGTCAGGGGGCAGGCCGTAGGTCTCAGGCTCATCCAGCAACAGGAAGAATGCGCCGTCTCCGCCGACCCCGTCGTCGGGGTTGTGCCCGTACAACCTGGCGCCCTCTTCGCCCCGCTCGTGCAGCTCAGTCACGCGTGCATCGGCCCGTTCACGGAGCTCGTCGAGCTCACCGTACTGGATGGACTTCGTAGGGCAGGCTTTCGCGCAGGCAGGCTCCTCGCCGGCGCCGAGCCGGTCGTAGCACATCGTGCACTTGAATACCCTGCCGTCGCCCTGCCGCTGGTCGATCACACCGTACGGGCATGCTGAAACGCAGTAGCCGCAACCGTTGCAAATGTCCTGCTGGACGACGACGGTGCCGTGCTCGGTGCGGAAGAGGGCCCCTGTGGGGCATACGTCCAGGCAAGCGGCGTGTGTGCAGTGCTTGCACACATCCGAGGACATGAGCCACTTGACGCCATCATGCGCCGACGGGTCCGCCGCGGGAACCTGCTTCTCGATGAACGCCACATGCCGCCAGGAATCCGCACCCAACGCTGACGTGTTGTCGAACGATTCGCCTGTGAGTTCAAGCGATGTGTCCGCGGGAACGGAGTTCCACTCCTTGCACGCCACCTCACACGCCTTGCAGCCGATGCACAGGCTCGTATCGGTGAAGAAACCCTTGCGCGGGACTCCGATCGACGGCATTCCCAGTTGGGTAACGCTCATTTGGTGGCTCCTTGAACTCCGGTGTGCTCGTCAATGCCGGCCCGCAGGCGGTAAGTCTCAACAAGGGACAGCAGTGCCGGCCCGCGAGGGCGCCTGCCGGGGCGTATGTCGACGGTCAGCGCCTTGACCTCCTGGATGTGCACATTCGGATCCATGGCGATGGATGAGAGTTCGTTCATGGCATCCCCTCGTGACAGTCCGTTGGGCCCCCAGTGGTAGGGCATTCCAATCTGGTGGACAGTGCGTCCGTGCACCGTGAGCGGCTTCATCCGGTTCGTTACCAGTACGCGCGCCTCGATGGCGCCCCGGGCCGAGACGAGTGTTGCCCAGCCCTTGTGGTCCAATCCGCGCACGTCGGCCAACTCCGGCGAGACCTCGCAGAAGGGCTCCGGTTGGAGTTCCGCCAGGTAGGGCAGCCAGCGGGTCATTGTTCCCGCGGTGAAGTGCTCGGTCAGGCGGTAAGTCGTCAAGACGTAGGGGAAAACGTCGGCGCCGCGGTCCCGGCCGCTGGGGTGGTAGCGGTTTCCCTCGCGGGACATCAGCTTCCGCACCGGATTTCTTTGCTGGCTGTACAGCATGTTGTCGAAGGGCGACTCCTGAGGTTCGTAGTGAACCGGCATGGGTCCGTCCACCAGCCCCGCCGGAGTGTAGAGCCAGCCCTTCCCGTCTGCCTGCATGATGAAAGGATCGACGCCGGAAATCGCCTCCGTGCCCATGGCATCCTCATCGGGGCGGTAGGACGGCGGTTTCGTCGGCTCGAAGTCCGGCACGTCGTCGCCGGTCCATTGTCCGGCATCCTCGTCCCACCAGATGAGCTTCTTACGCTCACTCCACGGCCGGCCCTCAGGGTCGGCGGAGGCCCGGTTGTAAAGCTCCCGGCGGTTGGCGGGCCACGCCCATCCCCACTCCCTGCTCGAGATGCTCTGCTCTGTGTGAGGCTTGCGGCGCGCGGCCTGGTTGACGCCGTTGGCCCGGCACCCGCAGTAGATCCAGCAACCGCACGACGTCGATCCGTCGTCTTTCAACTCGGTGTAGGCCGAGAGCGGAGTTCCGTCGGCCTTGCTCCCGTTGATCTCGGCAAGAACGGCGTCCGAGTCAGGCTCCGCGTGGGTTCCGATCGTCGGGTAGTTCCACGTCAGGTCCAAGACCGGCTGGTCGGCCGGATCATCCGAAGCCGCGAGCATCGCACGCACGCGGTTGCCCAGGTGCCACATGAACCACAAGTCACTGCGCCGGTCCGCTTCCGGCTCCACTGCCTGTTCGCGCCACTGCAACAGCCGGTTGGTGTTGGTGAAGCTACCGGCTTTTTCCGTGTGGGCGGCAGCGGGGAAGAAAAAGACTTCGGTGGCGATGTCTTCGGTCCGCATCTGTCCGGTGGCGATCTCCGGACCGTCTTTCCACCAGGTGGCACTTTCGATGAGGGAGAAATCGCGCACCACGAGCCAGTCGAGCTTGGACATGCCTTCGCGTTGTAAATGTGCGTTGGCCGAGCCGACGGCGGGATTCTCGCCCATGAGGAAATAGCCCTTGCAGATTCCGTCCAGCTGGGCGGCAACCGTGTCATAGGTGCTGTGACTCCCCGTGATGCGGGGCAGATAGTCGAAGCAGAAGTCGTTCTCGGCAGTCGCGGCATCCCCCCACCAGGCCTTGAGCAAGCTGACGGTGTAGGCGCGCATGTTGGCCCAGAAGCCGCGCTCCGCGGAGTCGGCCTCGACGTATCCGTCCAGGTCGATGTGTTGCTGGGCGTGCGGCATCGGCAGGTACCCGGGCAACAGGTCGAAAAGCGTCGGGATGTCGCTGGAGCCCTGGATGCTCGCGTGGCCCCGCAGCGCCATGATTCCGCCCCCGGGCCGGCCGATGTTCCCGAGCAGCAACTGCAGGACCGAGGCGGCACGGATGTATTGCACGCCCGTGGTGTGTTGGGTCCAGCCGACGGCGTATGCGAAAGCGGTGGTGCGATCGCGCCCGGAATTGGCCGTGATTGTTTCGGCCACCTCGCTGACCAGATCCTGTGGCACGCCGCAGATCTGTTCGACCATCTCTGGTGTGTACCGGGCGTAATGCCGGCGGAGCGTCTGGAACACGCACCGCGGGTCCTGCAGCGTTTCGTCCCTCCGCCAGTGTCCACGCAGCGAGGGGCCGCCGGAACCGTGGGAGTGCGCGTGCCCGGACTCCCCCAGAGGGCTTCCCCCCTCCTGGGATTGCGATTCCCTCTCACCGGACGAAGCCGCAACGTTGGCGCCCTCGTACTGCCAGCTCTCGGGGTCGTAAGACGGCCCCGAGGGGTTGAACCCGGAGAACAGGCCATCGAGCTCTTCCGTGTCCTGGAAATCGTCCCGCAGGATCGTGGCCGCGTTCGTGTAGTTGACAACATACTCGCGGAAGTACGCCTCGTGGGTGAGCACCCAGTTGATCAAACCGCCAAGGAACGCGATATCGGTGCCGGCGCGGATCGGCACGAAGGTATCGGCCAGGGCACTCGTCCGGGAGAAGCGCGGGTCCACGTGGATGATTTTCGCACCGCGTTCCTTGGCTTCCATCACCCACTGGAAGCCCACAGGATGGGCTTCAGCGAAGTTGGAGCCCTGGATGACGATGCAGTCCGCCCGTTGAAGGTCCTGCAGGTAGGTCGTCGACCCGCCGCGCCCGAAGCTCGTGCCGAGGCCGGCGACGGTGGAGCTGTGGCATACCCTCGCCTGGTTTTCGACTTGGACTATTCCCAGCGACGTGAACAACTTCTTGATGAGGTAGTTCTCTTCGTTGTCCAGCGTCGCACCGCCCAGGCTCGCGATTCCGAGGGTGCGGCGGGTACGCACGCCGTCGCTTTCCCACTCCCACGTCCGACGCCGTGTATCGACAACCCGCTGAGCGACCATGTCCATCGCCGTATCAAGATCCAGCCGTTCCCAGCCGGCACCGTGGGGACGGCGGTAGAGCACGTGCTTCTCCCGTGATTCGCCGGTGGTCAGCTGCAGCGACGCAGACCCTTTGGGGCACAAGCGGCCGCGGCTGATGGGCGAGTCCGGGTTGCCCTCGATCTGGATGACCTTCCCGTCTTTGACGTAGACGTTTTGTGCACAGCCAACGGCGCAATACGGGCAAACCGAGGGAACAACCCGGTCCGCAGTTGCAATCCGGGCGGTGAGTCTTTCGGTCGCCGGCGACTTGGCAGCGTGATGGCGACCGGTGGGATCGTGTTCGAGGAGCTGACGCAGAACGGGCCATTGCAACGGATTCGCCATCGGGCACCTCCAGGTCGTCGGGCTGCCGCCGCATGACCTCGGTCACACGGGTGTCACGAGGACGATAGTAGCCCGGTCATCTTCGGGTGGGAACCCACCGGCTTGATCAAAAGCACCTGGGGCTTGTTCGCCAAAGCGCGGGCAATCACAACCCGCTGCTTCTGTCCTCCGGTACCGATTGAACCCGGTAGCGATGGAGAGCGGCACGACGCCTGGCTACCGGCCAGTACAGGACCATGGGCGCGGCGGGATAGACTCGATTCAAGCCCAACAACCACCATTTGAGGAGCCCCATGCGCGCCACCATCATCCACGGTCCCGGCGACATCCGTGTTGAAGACCGTAACTACCCCACGGTCCAGCTGCCCACCGACGTCGTCGTCAAAGTCACTGCCTCCTGCGTCTGCGGATCGGACCTGTGGCCGTACCGCGGCGTCAAGCCCACCCACCAGCCTTCGGCCATTGGACACGAATTCATCGGCACGGTGGAAAGCATCGGCGACGACGTCACCACCCTGGCGGTAGGCGACTTCGTCATTGCTCCCTTCCTGGTCAGTTGTGGCGCGTGCCCGCAGTGCTTGGGCGGCGTCACGGTTGCCTGCGACCATTTGGCGGGTTGGGGCGGCAAAGACGACAGCGGGCACGCGATCGACGGCGGCCAGGGCCAGGCGGTGCGCGTACCGCTCGCCGAATCCACCCTCGTCAAGGTCCCCGGCGTCACGGAACCAGACGACGCGCTCCGCGCGAGCTTGCTGACGCTCTCCGACGTGATGGCCACCGGCCACCACGCAGCCCTTGCGGCGAAGGTCGGCCCCGGCAGGACCGTCGTCGTGGTCGGCGACGGCGCGGTGGGACTCTGCGGCGTGCTCGCAGCGAAGCGGCTCGGAGCCGAACGAATCATCGCGATGTCCCGGCACGCCGACCGACAGGCGATTGCCCTCGAGTTCGGGGCCACGGACATCGTCTCCGAGCGCGGCGAGGAAGGCGTAGCCAAGGTCCGCGAGTTGCTCGGAGGGGTCCTGGCCGACTCGGTGCTGGAGTGCGTCGGAACCAAGGAATCCATGGAACAGGCATTGCACAGTGTCCGCCCGGGCGGTGCCCTCGGCTTCGTTGGTGTCCCGACGGGCGGAGCCGAAGCCCCGCTGCGCTACTTGTTCGACACGAACATCTCGATCGCCGGCGGCATGGCACCGGCGCGCACGTACATCCCCGAACTGCTCGCGGACGTGCTTGACGGCAAGATCAATCCGGGCCGCGTCTTCGACACCGTGATGCCGCTCGAGGAAGCACCCGAGGCCTACCGCGCCATGGACGAACGGCGCTCCATCAAGGTCCTCCTCACGCCCTGAGGTCGCGGCCTGAACCCGCGGTTTCTTGGTGCCGGCGGACTGTGGCGTGCGCGCGGGATCGGCGAGAGAATCCATATAGGAAGCCTCGCCTGAACCCAAAGGAGTGAACACGATGATCACTGGTGCCGAGGCACGCCCGGTGGTTAGGCAGGATGGATATTTGCCCATCGAGGATCATGGACTCATTGGCGACGGGTCCACGTGCGCCTTGGTGGGGCGGGACGGCGCAATGACCTGGCTTTGCCTGCCGGAATTCGACAGTCCCCCGTTCCTGGCCGGCATCCTTGACGCCGAGTCGGGCGGCCGTTTCGAAATAGCCCCTCTCCGCACTCTGGCATCCTCCCAGCGCTATACCGAGGATTCCTGCGTGCTGGTCACGTCCCTCGTATCCGATCGCGGCGTGCTGCAGGTGACGGACGGACTGACGCTGCGTGCCGGCGCCGAGCTATCGGAGCCGGTGCCGGCTGGCCGTTCCGAACTCCTGCGGCACGCGAGGGCCGTGGGCGGGGACGTCCCGCTGCGCATCAGCCTGGTACCGAAGGCCGGTGTCACTTTTGACACCTTGGCCACCGGCTGGCGGTTTGATTGGCGGAAGGACGGAGTCCAGGAGGTCTACCTGTGGTCTTCAGTTGAACTCATGCCCGACGGTCGCGGCCTATCCGCCGAGATGACGCTTCGCGCGGGAGAAACGCTGACCATGGTCCTGCATTGGTCGGGTCGGTTCCGGCTCCGTCAGCATCCGGAGAGCAAAAAGCTCATTGACCAGACCGTCTATGCCTGGCGCCGGTGGGCATCAAACCTGGATTGCGAAGGCTCCCAAGCGGAGCTGATGAAGCGTTCGGCCCTGACGCTGAAGATGCTGGATCACGCCGAGACGGGAGCCATCCTCGCGGCCGCCACCTCGTCCCTGCCTGAGTGGCCCGGCACGTCGCGGAACTGGGACTACCGGTACACGTGGGTGCGCGACGCGTCCTTCTCCAACTACGTGTTCCGGCGCATTGGCGATCCCAGTGATGCGGACGTCTTCCTGGCCTGGGTCCTGACCAACGTTGAGCGGGACGGTATCCCGCACGTCATGTACGCCCTCGACGGCTCCCAGCCGCCCGACGAGGTGCAGGACCCGCAGCTGCGGGGATACCGGGACTCGGCCCCGGTGAGGTGGGGAAACGGTGCCCGGCACCAACTCCAGCACGATGTGTACGGAGAAATCGTCGACATCGCCTACCAGTGGTCCGGCAGCGGGAAGCGGGTCGATGAGCGGCTCTGGGCGGCATTGGTCCCGATCGTGGAAATGGCCATCAGGAGTTGGCGGGTTCCGGACTCCGGGCCGTGGGAAATCAGGGACAAGAGCAGACCCTTCACCTACTCGGCGGCACTGTGCTACGTCGCGATCGACCGCGCCATCCAGATCGCGCGCAGGGACGGGCTTCCCTACCCCAAGCGCCGGTGGGAGGCCACGGCCCGGCGGATCCGGCAGGCTGCCTTGACGCAATCCTGGGACCCCCGGCGTCGCACCTTTACCGAGAATCTGGGCGGCAGCGGCGGCCTGGACGCGTCCTTGTTGACCCTACCCGTCCGCAACGTCATCGAATTCGACGATCCGCGGATGGTGTCCACCACAAAAGCGATAGCGGCAGAGCTCGACGCCGGCAACGGGCTTTTGTTCCGCTACCTGCCAGAGGTTTCTCCCGACGGTTTGCCCGGAAGCGAAGGGGCGTTCCTCCTCTGCAGCTTCTGGCTGGTGGACAACCTGGCCGGTCAAGGGCGGGTGGATGAAGCCCATGAACTCTACGAATCCCTCTGCAGACGCGCGAATCCGCTGGGCCTGCTGCCTGAGCAGATCCACCCGGACACCGGCGAGTTCCTCGGGAACTTCCCGCAGGCGTTCAGCCATGTGGGCGTGCTGGCCAGCGGCCTGCGCCTGCTGAAAGCGGAGCGGCGGGCCGCCAACGGGGACCCCGCCGCGCGGAATCAGAGTTAGCAGCGAGGGAGAACACGATGCGTGCATGGTGGGTCCGGGAACCAGGCCCGATGGAATCCCGGCCGCTGGTTTGGGGCGAACGGGCCGATCCGCGCCCGGGGCGGCGGGAACTCCTCGTCAGTGTCCGCGCCTGCGGTGTCTGCCGCACGGATCTGCACCTCGCCGAAGGCGACCTTGCGCCGCGGAGGCCGAACGTCGTACCGGGCCACGAAGCGGTGGGAACAGTCAGCGAGACCGGCGACGGGTGTGTGAGGTTCCGGCGCGGTGACAGGGTCGGAGTCGCATGGCTCGGGGGAACCTGCGGGAGCTGCGCGTATTGCCGCCGCGGCGACGAGAACCTCTGCCTCTCCCCTGTCTTCACCGGATGGGACAGGGACGGCGGCTATGCCGAACAACTCACGGTATCCGAAGATTTCGCCTATGCCATCCCGCCCCGGTTTTCGGACGAGCAGGCGGCCCCTCTATTGTGCTCCGGCATCATCGGGTACCGTGCGCTCAAACGGGCCGAGCTTCCGCCAGGTGGCCGGCTGGGCATCTATGGTTTCGGAGGCTCTGCCCATCTCACGGCACAGATGGCGCGCCACCAAGGGGCGCAGGTCTACGTGATGACCCGTTCGGAGTCCGCCCGTGAGCTGGCACGTGAACTGGGAGCGGTGTTTGTGGGCGACGCGTACGATTCCCCGCCGGTCCCACTCGACTCGGCAATACTTTTTGCTCCCGTGGGTGACCTTGTTCCTGTGGCACTCAAGGCGCTGGACCGGGGCGGGAGCCTTGCCATTGCGGGGATCCACCTCAGCGACATACCGCCTTTGAACTACTCCGCGGATCTCTTCCATGAGCGGCAGCTCCGTAGTGTTACCGCCAATACCCGGTCAGACGGCGAAGAGTTCTGGTCCCTCGCCGCGGACATCCCGCTGGCCCCCACCACGACGGCGTATCCGTTAGCCGAAGCCGACACGGCGTTGCAGGACCTGGCCAACGACCGGATAACCGGCGCTGCCGTCCTCATGGTCTGAGCCGCAGCTCCCTGGTCGGGCGGCCGTTTTGACGGCGGCATTCGCGGCGCCCGCCGTCGGGATACCTGCGCAGAGCAGCAAGCGGCCGGCGGGTCCGATGACGGCCCGCCGGCCGATGTTCCCGCTGTTCGGCGTTTCAGCACTTCAGCGTTTCAGCACCTGAGCGTTTCACCACGTCAGTGCGAAGGGCTGACCATGTGATGCCGGTGTTCCTCGGTGCTGGGTTTGATCGCCATCGCGGTGACGACGAGCGCCACCAGACCGGTGATCCAGGACGTCCAGGCGACGCCGGTTTGCATGGCATAGGAACCGAACCACGGAGACAGGAACAACAGGGCGCCAAAGGCTGCCTGGATCCACTCCATGACCGGGGTTCCGGGCATGGCCAGATTGATGACGCCGCTGATGACCAGCAATGCGCCGAACACGAGCATCAAGGCAGTCGAGCCGCCGGCCGCCTTGGTCCAGATGACCGATAGAACAGCGTAGAGCCCGGCAACTACCGTGACCCAATCCTGCCATCGCGTCCATTTCTTCATTGAACCCACCTCTGTGATGTGGACTGCATCCCGGGGTATCGGGCAGGTACTCCGGTATTGATGTAACAAAATCCGAGCCCGGCTGCTTCCCGGCATCCCGTCGTCGAATCCTGCCCCGCACGAAGCCTTGCTAAGCGCAGACTTCCGGTCTACAACGTAGTCATAGAGCAACATCGACGAACATGCCCGGCGTCGCCGCCATGTCCGTCCGGAGAGGACCCCGTGATATCGAGTCGCTGGTCATAAAGTCGCAGTCAGCCGAGTGCTGGCTCTTCGACGTCCGTTGGTGAGAACCGCCGTGGCCTCCGGCGTGGACCTGCGTCCGGCGCCAACGCCCAGGTTCCGGCCCGACCCCGCCAGGTCGCCTGCTGTCGAAACCAATGGAAGGAAAGAAATGTTAAACATGAAGGTCCCGGCACGAGGCGCCGGAACCGCCTTCATCGCAACCCTCGCTATCACGGCACTCGCCGCATGCTCGAGCACGAGCACATCGTCCACGTCGAGCGCCACGAGCTCCGGAGGAGCGGTGCCGCAGATCTCTGCGGATGCGTTCACAGCCGATTTCTCGGCCATGAAACAACTCACGTCCCTCGCATCCCAAGGCAAAGGGATGGTCGGGGTGCTGCTGCCGGACACCACCACCTCCGCGCGATACGTCACCTTCGATGCCCCCTACCTGAAGAAGGCATTCGAAGCCGCGGGACTCGACTCTTCCAAGTTCAAAATCGACAACGCTCAAGGCAGCGCAAGCACCATGCAGACGCAAGCCGAGGCTGACATCACGGCCGGGGCGTCCGTGCTGCTGGTCGACGCCCTCGACTCCGGATCGGGCGCAGCCATCGAGGCGGCCGCCAGCGCGCGCGGCGTCAAGGTGATCGACTATGACCGGCTCGTCAAAGGCGGGGCCAAGGACCGCACCTACGTAAGCTTCGACAACGTCAAGGTTGGCCAGCTGATCGGACAGGGCGAAGTCACGTGCATCGCGGACTGGAAAGTCACCAAACCAAACATCCTGGTCATGGATGGCGATCCGACCGACAACAACGCGAAACTGTTCGCCGAAGGCTATAACGGCGTGCTCAAGCCGCACTTCGACAATGGCGAGTACGTCAACGTAGGAGAGCCGGCAGGCACGTGGACGCCGTCGGTGGCACAGACCACGTTCGCCCAGCAATACACCGCCCACCCGAACATCAACGCGGTGGTCACGCCGAACGACGACAACGCCAACGCTGTGATCGCCTACCTGCAGAGCAAGCAGATCCCCGCCAAGACCTTCCCGACGACGGGACAGGATGCGTCGTTGTCCGGCCTGCAGAACATCCTGAAGGGCTACCAGTGCGGAACGGTGTACAAGCCGATCTACTTTGAGGCCCAGGCGGCCGCCGCAGCAGCCCTCTACCTGCGGGCGGGCGTGACCGTTCCATCGACCCTCGTGAACGGCAAGACCACAGACGACACCGCGAAGTCCGACGTCGCATCGGTCCTGCTGACCCCGCTGTGGGTGACCACGAAGAACATGGCGGACACGGTGGTCAAGGACGGTGCCGTGGCGACTTCTTCGCTGTGCATCTCGCAAGTGAAGGACGCGTGCACGGCGGCAGGTATCCAGTAGTTCGACGATGAGCGAGTTGGTAGCGCCGGGCCCCGCCGACGTCGGGCCCCTGCTTCGGCTGGAGGGCATCGACAAGAACTTCGGGCCGGTGCAGGCACTGGTCGACATCACCCTCGAGGTGCCGACCGGCAAGGTGACCGCCCTTGCCGGCGACAACGGCGCGGGCAAATCGGTGTTGATCAAATGCGTGGCCGGCATTCACGCTCCCGACGACGGGCAGCTGTTTTGGGAAAACCAACCCGTCCGGTTGAACTCGCCGCACGAAGCCGCAGCGCTCGGCATCGAGACCGTGTACCAGGACCTTGCACTGTGCGACAACCTCGACATCGTGCAGAATCTGTTCCTCGGCCGCGAACGCCTTCGCCATCTTCTCCTTGATGAAGAGAGCATGGAGATCGCGGCCCGGGAGACGCTCGCGAGCCTGGCCGTGACCACCGTGCGGTCGATCCGGCAACCCGTCGCGTCCCTGTCCGGCGGGCAACGCCAGTCCGTCGCCATCGCGAAGTCGGTGCTGTGGAACTCGAAGCTGGTCATCATGGACGAGCCCACCGCGGCACTCGGCGTCGCCCAGACGGAGGTTGTCCTTCACCTGATCCGCCAGCTCGCCGATCGCGGCGTCGCCGTCATCGTCGTCTCGCACAATATGAACGACGTGTTCGAAGTCGCGGACCGCATCGCCGTGCTCAGGCTCGGGCAGCTTGTGGCCATCCGACCTGTCGCGGAGATGGACCGGCAGATCGTGGTCGACCTGATGACCACGGGGTTCTCCGATCGGGCACGGCCGGAACTTGCGCCTCCATCGCCGTCGAACCGTCAGCTGACCGCCGCCAAGGGGCCCCTCCCCTCCGCGGCGGCGGTGCTCCAGGACGAGCCGACCACGGCTGCGGCCAAGCGGAAGGCCGCATTGGCGTTGAACCCGGACATCACCGCGACCTCGCTGCCCGATTACTTCCGCGCGGCGTTCGCTCGGGTCCGGGGCGGCGAGAGCGGAGTGCTGCCGGTTCTCGCGGGCCTGTTGCTGATCTCCGTGCTGTTCCAATCCCTGAACCCGAATTTCCTGACTCCCGGCAACTTGGTGAACCTGCTCATCCAAGGTTCGGTTTTCATGCTCTTGGCGATGGGCCAGGTTTTCGTGCTCCTGCTCGGCGAAATCGACCTGTCCATCGGGTATGTCGGCGGGGTGGGCGGCGTCATCATGGCCGAACTCGTCCAGGAGTCCACAGGCTGGCCCTGGTGGGCGGCGATCGCCGTCGGCTTGCTGAGCTGCGCCGGGATCGGACTGCTCCACGGGACGATCATCACCCGGCTCGGCCTGCCGTCGTTCGTCGTGACCCTCGGCGGCCAACTCGGCTGGCTTGGGGTGATGCTCATCATCCTCGGCAGCGGCGGCGTGGTGCCCATCAATGACACCGTCATCAACAACATCGCGAGCGGCAACCTCAGCCCGGTCACCAGCTGGATCCTCATGTTCGTCGTCGTCGGGGCGTTCAGCGCGTGGACATGGCTGCGGGACGCCCGCAGGCGCAATACCGGGCTCGTCGCGCCGCCTGCCAGCGTGAGCGCCTTGAAGATCGCAGCGGCGCTCGCCGCGGGCGTGGCCATCGTGTGGCTCTGCAATACCGACCGGGGCACCCTCGTGGAAATCAGCGGCGTGCCGTGGGTGCTCCTGGTGGTGCTCGGGGTCCTCGCCGCCTGGACGCTGTTGCTCGGGCGTACCCGGTTCGGCCGCTACGTCTACGCGATTGGCGGCAACGCCGAGGCCGCGCGGCGGGGAGGCGTGAACCTTGCGCGCATCCGTACCCTCGCCTTCATGCTCGCTTCCTTCACGGCGGGAATCGGCGGAATCGTCTACGCGTCGCGGCTCCGCTCCGTCTCGACGTCATACGACGGCGGCACGCTGGTGCTTTACGCGGTGGCGGCCGCAGTGATCGGCGGGACCAGCCTGTTCGGCGGGCGCGGCAAAGTGCTGCACGGGGTCCTGGGCGGGCTGGTGATCGCGACGATCGATAACGGCATGGGCCTGCAGGGCTACAGCGCACCGGCCAAGTACGTCGTCACCGCGCTGGTGCTCGTCGCGGCAGTGACGATCGACGCCGTCGCGCGCCGCGGGCGCTCCAGGACGTAACTGCCAAACCGGCTTGTGCCTGGCAACACTGGACGTGGATGGTCAGCAGGCTTAATGTTCAAGGGTGGCAGGCTTCCTCGAGGGACCGTTGGCCACCCCTGCGGCCTGTCCATGCAAGTCCAACGGAGGAGGAAAGATGCGAAAGGTTGAAGAAGCCATTGACGTGGATGTCCCTGTCCGTGCCGCTTACAACCAGTGGACGCAGTTTGAGTCGTTTCCCCGATTCATGTCCGGTGTGGAATCCGTAACCCAGTTGAGCGACACGACCAACCATTGGGTCACCAGGATAGGGGGCGTGGAACGGGAGTTCGACACGGAAATCGTCGACCAGGAACCCGACGACCGGATTGCTTGGCGCAGCATTGACGGTAAATCGCACGCCGGCATCATCAGGTTTTCGCCGCTGGACGCCAACCACACCCACGTCAAGGTCCATTTCGAGTGGGCGCCCGAAACCTTCATGGAGAAGGCCGGAGCCGCGCTCCAAGTAGACGAGATGCAGGTGAAGGCGGACCTGAAGAAGTTCAAGGAATTCATCGAGGCGCGTGGAGCCGAAACCGGAGGGTGGCGCGGCCAGGTGGAGGATCAAGGCCCCACAGGCACGCAACCGTGACGCCCTCCGAGTCAACGATGACCGACCTGGGACCAGTGCTTGTGGTCGGCGGTACCGGGATGCTCGGCAGCCAGGTGGTGTCCCGGCTGCTGGCGGGAGGTAAACAAGTCCGCGCCTTGGTGCGGCCCGGTTCGGATGCGGGCCGCCTCGAAGAACTGGGGGCCACGATCGTACGTGGCGACATGATGGACCCGGAATCGCTTGCGCACGCCATGGACGGCGTCGACGCGGTGATCACCTCAGCGGCCGGATACACCCACCATCGGGAGGGCGACACCCCTCTCACCGACACGGTGGGCAACATCAACCTCGTCGATGCGGCCAGCCGCGCCGGTACTCGCCGATTTGTCCTCACCAGCATCCTCACCTGCGATCAGACTCCGGATGTCCCGCACTTCTGGCACAAGAAGCTGACCGAGGACCGTCTGGAAGAACTCGGGGTCCCGTTCGTAGCCCTGCGTCCGGGCGCTTTCCTTGAGCAGATCACCCGCTTCGGCGACCCGTTCAGCGAGGGGCGGCTCATGTGGTTCGGGTCGTCCACGGTCCCCCTGACATACGTTCTTGCCAGTGACCTCGCCGGATACCTTGCAGCCGCAGTCGACGCAGGCGGCGTCGAGGGCCAACGCATCGACATCGGCTGGAACCGGCCGGTAACCATGCAGGACATCGCCGATATCTCCGGTCGGATGCTCGGCCGCCAGATCGAGCTCGTCCTGAACCCGGTCAGCCAGATGGGACCGGACTTCGGGGCGATGATGGAGTGGTTCCAGACCGGCCGCTATGTCGCCGACACCTCACGCCAGCGCGATGTCTTCGGCCCACCGCCGACCGCGGAGGACGCCGTCGCACGCTTGCTCGCGGGCCTCGGGCACAAGGTTGACTGGGAAAGGCCCGACGGCGGCAGGACGGGGCAGTCGGTCGACTCGTCCTAGCCCACGGCGGGCAGCGCATCCGGGATGCGTGGCTTGGCGTTGCCGGCGAACGTGAATTTGGCGTCGTCGCCTTCGCCGTCCACGTCGACCACCACGATGTCACCCGGGTGCAGTTCGCCGAAGAGGATCTTCTCGGAGAGCTGGTCCTCGATCTCGCGCTGGATGGTCCGGCGCAGCGGCCGCGCACCCATGGCGGGGTTGTATCCGCGGGTGGCCAGGAGGACCTTGGCGGCGTCCGTGAGCTCGATGCCCATGTCCTTGTCGGCCAAATGCTGCTCCAGCCGACGGATCATGAGGTCAACAATCTCGATGATCTCGTCCTGCGTGAGCTGCGGGAAGACAATCACGTCGTCAACACGGTTGAGGAACTCGGGACGGAATTGCTGCTTGAGCTCCTCGGTGACCCGGGCCCGCATCCGGTTGTAGCCGGTGGTGGTGTCCGTGCCGGACTGGAAGCCCGTCGCGACGCTCTTGGAGATGTCGCGGGTGCCCAGGTTGGTGGTCATGATGATCACCGTGTTCTTGAAGTCCACCACCCGGCCGTGGCTATCCGTCAGGCGGCCGTCCTCGAGGATCTGCAGCAGCGAGTTGAACAAGTCGGAGTGCGCCTTCTCCACTTCGTCGAACAGGACCACGGAGAACGGACGACGGCGGACCTTCTCGGTCAGCTGCCCGCCCTCGTCGTAGCCGACGTAGCCCGGAGGGGCACCGAAGAGACGCGACACGGAATGCTTCTCGGAGTACTCGGACATGTCCAGCGTGATGAGGGCCTCTTCGTCAGCGAAGAGGAACTCGGCCAGGGCCTTGGCGAGCTCGGTCTTGCCGACGCCGGTGGGGCCGGCGAAGATGAACGAGCCACCCGGACGCCTGGGGTCCTTCAGGCCCGCACGGGTGCGGCGAATGGCACGCGACACCGAGTTGATCGCCTCATTCTGCCCGATAACGCGCTTGTGGAGTTCCTCCTCCATCTTGAGGAGACGGCTGGATTCTTCCTCGGTGAGCTTGAAGACCGGGATGCCGGTGGAGTTCGCGAGAACTTCGGCGATCAGCTCCTCGTCTACCTCGGAGTGGCCTTCCGTGCCCCCGGACTTCCATCTCAGTTCCTTTTCCCTGCGTTCGGCGACGAGCTTTTGCTCCTTCATCCGCAGCGACGCGGCACCCTCGAAGTCCTGGGCGTCGATGGCCGATTCCTTCTCCATCTTCACCTCGGCGATGCGTGCGTCCATCGCTTTCAGCTCCGGCGGACGGGTCATCCGGCGGATGCGCAGCCGGGCGCCGGCTTCGTCGATCAGGTCGATCGCCTTGTCCGGCAGGAAGCGGTCCGAAACGTAACGCTCCGAGAGGCTCGCCGCGGCCGCCAGGGCGCCGTCGGTGATGGTCACCCGGTGGTGCGCCTCGTAACGGTCACGCAGGCCCTTGAGAATCTCGACCGTGTCGGCCACTGACGGTTCCTGGACCTGGATCGGCTGGAAGCGGCGCTCCAACGCGGCGTCCTTCTCGATGTGCTTGCGGTACTCGTCCAGTGTGGTGGCACCAATGGTCTGGAGTTCACCACGGGCCAGCAACGGCTTGAGGATGGACGCGGCATCGATCGCACCCTCGGCAGCGCCGGCACCCACGAGCGTGTGGATCTCGTCGATGAAGAGGATGATGTCGCCACGGGTGCGGATTTCCTTGAGGACCTTCTTCAGGCGCTCTTCGAAATCACCACGGTAGCGGGAACCAGCCACCACGGACCCCAAATCGAGCGTGTAAAGCTGCTTGTCTTTCAGGCTCTGGGGCACGTTGCCCCGGACGATCGCCTGGGCAAGGCCCTCGACGACGGCGGTCTTGCCCACGCCGGGCTCACCGATCAGCACGGGGTTGTTCTTGGTCCGGCGGGAGAGGACCTGCATGACGCGTTCCATCTCCAGCTCGCGGCCGATCACCGGATCGAGCTTGTTCTCCCGAGCGGCCTGGGTCAGGTTGCGGCCGAACTGGTCCAGCACCACCGAACCGGCCGGGGCCACCTCGGCCTGGCTCGGTCCTGCGACCATTCCGCTGGGGTCCTTACTCTCATAGCCGGAAAGCAAATGGATGACCTGCTGACGGACGCGGCCGAGATCGGCGCCAAGCTTGACGAGGACCTGCGCGGCAACGCCTTCACCCTCACGGATGAGGCCGAGCAGGATGTGCTCGGTGCCGATGTAGTTGTGGCCGAGCTGCAGGGCTTCCCGGAGTGCGAGTTCAAGCACCTTCTTGGCGCGCGGGGTGAACGGGATGTGGCCCGAAGGGGCCTGCCGGCCCTGGCCGATGATCTCCTGCACCTGCTCGCGGACGCCATCGAGCGAAATGCTCATGGACTCCAACGCCTTGGCGGCAACCCCCTCACCCTCCTGGATCAGACCCAAAAGGATGTGCTCGGTACCGATGTAGTTATGGTTGAGCATGCGTGCCTCTTCTTGGGCAAGCACAACAACGCGACGGGCACGGTCCGTAAATCTCTCAAACATTTCGCCACACTCCTGGCAGCCGCCTACCTTGATGCTACGTCGCGGAAGGCCTTCTTGGGGGATCGCCGGAGACAGAATTTTAGATACCGGGCCGGTTGCCTGCACGGCTCTTCTGCACAGACGGTCCAGACCGTGAAGAATGAAAACAATCACCAAGTAGAGGGAATTACCATGAGCACCTTGAAGCAACGCCTGCATGCTGACGTCGTCGTCCACATGAAGGACCGCAACAAAATTGCCCTCACGACGGTCCGCAACGTCCTGGGCGAAATCGAGACGCGTGAGAAGTCCGGCAAGACACCCATCGAGTTGGACGACACCCAGGTGACGGCGCTGCTGCAAAAGGAAGCCGCCAAGCGCCGGGACACGGCCCGCATTTACACGGAGGCCGGGGAGGCCGAACGCGCCGCGGCGGAAATCGCCGAGGCCGAAGTCATCGAGGCCTACTTGCCTACAATGCTGACATCCGGCGAAGTCGAGGACATCGTCGACGAGGCAATCGCCGCGTTGAAGGCCGGTGGCACTGAACTCTCGGTCAGGCAGATGGGGGCCGTGATGAAGCCCGTCACGGCAAAGGTCGCCGGCCGCTTCGACGGCAAGGCCGTCAGCGAAATCGTCCGAAACCGACTCGCATAATTTCACTGGCACGCAGGGAGGAGCAGCCATGGTGGCCATCATCCTGGGATGGAATCCACGGCTTGGGAACGACTGGAACTACGAGGCTGTAATCGAGCAGGTCGCCGAAACAGGGCAATTCCTGGAGCGGTGGAACGTCGGGCGGCACCGGAAGATCCAGCCTGGCAACCAGGCATGGCTTCTCCTGCAAGGCGAGGGCCAGCACGGACGCGGGCTGATCGGACACGGTGTGGTGATGTCCGAAAGCTACGAGGCGCCACAACGCACGGGGCCGAAGAGCAGTGCGCGGTACGTCAGCGTGTCCTTCGATGCCGTGCTCCCCCTGGGCAGCCAAATACCATCCAGTGTCCTCACCAGTGAAGTGCCGGATGTGGCCTGGAATACCTTGCGCGGTTCCGGGCGGTCACTTCCGGCAGAGTCGGAACCCGGACTTCAGCGCTTGTGGCGAGAGCACGGGCCGGCAGCCTCGGAACCGTGCCGGATCGTCCCCGGAACCTACCCGGAGGAAGCCGTCAGCCGGATCGATACGAACCGCTACGAACGGGACCCTGAAGCGCGTCGCGTCTGCTTGGCTTTCCACGGAACGTCCTGTGCCGCGTGCTCTTTCTCCTTCGAAGTAAGCTACGGCGATATCGGCAAGGACTACATCCACGTCCACCACGTGGTTCCCGTTTCACAGCTTGGCGGCAATTACCGGCTGGATCCCATAGCGGACCTCGTGCCGCTGTGTGCCAATTGCCACGCCATGGCGCACCGGGGCGTGGGCAATCCCCGCACTGTGGCGGAGTTGCGGCGGGCGATCGCCGCCGCCGGACACTTGCCGGGCCAGATTGTAGACGACAGGGCCTTGACCGCACAGGACGACGCGCACAGGATCCTCGAGCAGCATTGAACGTCGTTCCGTCCCGAGCACTAGCCAGCCAGGGTTCTTCACCGTATTTTGGTTAACTACACCGTGTGGCGAGCACCATGCACTGTGAGTCAGATGATCCATTTGCCGGCTGAAAGACCGGGGCGCAACGTCGCGCCCCGGTCCCGGCGAAACCTACCGGGCGTCACGCGCCGCCCGCTGTTCGGGAGGATACGCATGACCGGGATGTTTGAACTCTTCATCGACGAGGACACGAGCTTCAGATTCAGGCTCAAGGCTCCGGACGGAACGGTGGTAGCCGTCTCCAAGTCCTTTCCGGACAAGCGGGCCGCAGTGTGCGGCATCAGTGACGTACGCGAATATGCAGGAATGGGCCTGATCACCGATCTATGCCCCGAAGTCCCACTTCGCGGACCATCAACCACGCCACCGGTTCCCGTCGTACGGCAACCCAGTCCTGCCCCCATGCCGCCTAAGCCACCGATGCCGCCTCTTCCGGTTCCCCCACGGCACCATAAACCACTCCCCCAAAGAGACCGGAGCGGCCATCCTTGGCACACTCCCGCCTTGGTCGACGCGTCCCGCGCAGACTTGGTTGAGGCGTAGACCCTTCCGCTGAAGGGGCATCCGGCCCCGGCAGGCCTTGTCCCGGCCCCGCACCGCCGGGTGTAATGGACCCACGACGGCGACTCCCGGCGTCGTGCGTCGAAGGAGCCGCCATGTTCACCAGCCCGTACGCTGATGTCGAGATCCCCGAAGTCACCATTTATGAGTACCTGTTCGGTGGTCTGGGCGACGAGGACCTTGACCGGATTGCACTTGTGGACGGCACGTCCGGCGCGGAAATGAGCTACCGGCAACTCGTCAGCCGAATCGATGCCACCGCAGGCTGGCTCGCAAGCCACGGGGCCGGTCCCGGGACCACCGTGGGCCTTTTCTGCCCCAACGTGCCGGCGTTCGCCGTCGTCTTCCACGGTGTCCTCCGTGCGGGCGCCGCCGTCACCACGGTCAACGCGCTGTATACCGCCGATGAGGTAGGCAGCCAGCTCAGCGACGCGGGCGCCTCCTGGCTCTTCACCGTCTCGCCGTTCCTCGAGCGTGCGCACGCCGCGGCGGTGGCTGCCGGCATTCCGGCGGAACGGCTCGTGGTGCTCGACGGCGGCGACCTCACCACTGCCGCGGGGCATCCCTCGCTCGCGGACGGGCTGGAAGCCGGCCTTCCCGCGCCGACGCTCAGCGTCGATCCGCACGCCGCCGCCGTCGTGCCCTACTCGTCCGGCACGAGCGGCACGCCGAAAGGCGTCCTGTTGAGCCAGTACAACCTCGTGGCGAACGTCGCCCAGTCGAGCGCCTTCTTCCGGGTGACTCCCGACGACGTGCTGCTTGCCGTCCTGCCTTTCTTCCATATCTACGGGCTAACGGTGCTGCTTAATCTCGCCCTCGGCGAGCGGGCCAGGCTCGTCACGATGCCGAAGTTCGACCTCGCCGAGTTTCTCCGCATCGCACAGGACCACCGCTGTACCTACCTCTTCATCGCGCCGCCCATCGCCGTCGCACTGGCGAAGCATCCGCTGGTAGACCAATACGATCTTTCCTCCGTCCGCGCGGTGCTTTCGGGAGCGGCGCCCCTCGACGGTGAGCTGGGGCACGCCGTCGCGAAGAGGCTCGGCTGCACGATGCTCCAGGGTTACGGGATGACCGAGCTGAGCCCTGTATCCCATGCCATTCCGCGTGACGGCGCCGAGCGCGTCCCCCTCGACTCGGTGGGCTACACCGTGCCGAACACGGAGTGCAAGCTCCTCGATCCCGCCACGGACGAGGAGATCGACGTCCCGGCCGAGGGACCGAGCGCCCCGGGACAGCTCCTCGTCCGCGGCCCGCAGGTCATGCTCGGCTACCTGAACCGGCCCGACGCGACCGCTGCGACGATCGACCCGGATGGATTCCTCCGCACGGGCGACATCGCGACCGTCACGGCTGACGGCATCGTGACGATCGTCGACCGGCTCAAGGAGCTGATCAAGTACAAGGGCTACCAGATCGCGCCCGCTGAGCTCGAAGCCCTCCTGCTCACCCACCCGCGTATCGCGGACGCCGCGGTCATCGGCATCCACGCGGACGACGGCGAAGAGGTACCGAAGGCGTTCGTCGTCAGGCAGGCGGGAGCCGAGCTCGGGGACGGGGACGTCATGGAGTTTGTCGCCGGTCACGTGGCGCCGTTCAAGCGCGTGCGATCGGTCGAGTTCGTCGAGGTGATTCCGAAGTCGGCGTCGGGGAAGATCCTTCGGCGGGAGCTGCGCGCGAAGGGCTAGGAGGTTACCGCTTTATGCGGTCGGCGGCACGCGCAGGCTTCCATACCTCTCCATCCGATGCCATCGCAGGTGCACGCCCGCCAAGGCCGTGACTACCGACTGGATGACGACGAGGTACATGAGCTGCCGATAGACGAACTGCTGAAGTGGAAGGGTCCACAGTGGGCGAAGCGACTCATTGTCGAGCCGGAACGCATAGGCCGCCATGAGGAATTGAACCAGGAGGAACACAAGCCAGAGCGCCGCGATCCGGACCGGATCAAGGAAGATCAGGCCGTAGATGGCAAAGACATCCACTACCGGTGCGAACAACGGCAGCAGGACCTGCAGGACGAGCAGGTAGCCAAGCCCGCGTCGGCCGAGCTTGCCGGCCGCGCCGCCCTGCAGAACCGCGCCACGGTGCTTCCACATCGCCTGAAGCGTGCCGTAGCACCATCGGTACCGCTGTTTCCACAGCGCCCCGAGGCTTGCGGGTGCTTCGGTCCAGGCCCTGGCATCGTCTTGGTACACGACGCGCCAGCCGTCGCGGCACAGCGACATGGTCAGGTCCGTGTCCTCGGCAAGGGTGTCGTCACTGACTCCGCCCACCCGGAAGAGTGCATCGCGGCGGAAGGCGCCAATCGCCCCTGGGACGGTGGGCATGCACTCGGCGATGTCGAACAGCCTGCGGTCCAGGTTGAAGCCGACAACGTATTCGATGTGCTGCCAGGCGCCGAGGATCCCTCCGCGGTTGGCGACTTTGGTATTACCGGAAATTGCGCCCACCCGAGGGTCGGCGAAAGGCTGAATGAGGGCGTGGACCGTTTCCGGCTCGAAGACTGTGTCGCCGTCGACCATGACCACAAGTTCGTGGCTGGCGGCGGCAAGCCCGGCATTCAAGGCCGACGGTTTGCCGCCGTTCTCTTTCCGGATCAGTGTGACGCCCGGCAGGCCGAGCCTTTCCACGATGTCCGCGGTATCGTCGGTCGACCCGTCGTCAACCACGATGATCTCCACCGGATGGCTCGAGGCGAAGATCGATCGGACTGCGGCTTCGATGCCGGCCGCCTCGTTGTACGCGGGGACGATGACGCTGACCGGCTCGATAACCTCAGGCCGGACCGGCACGTCCACCCGGCGCCGACTGCGGCCGGCCGCTACCGAGCGTCGCGCCGCTCTCCGGTGGCGCGCCGCGAACACCACCACGAGGACGGCCCGGACCACCGTCACCACTCCGGCCGCAACGAGCGCCCACGAGATGGCGGTGATGAAGAAGTCGCTGAGCCGGATTCCCCATATCAACGCGGATCCGCTGGCCTGCTCCCCCGCGGAGGCATCGCGCATGCTCGCGATTCCGACGGCGTCTCCCGCGGTCGTGACCCGGAACCCTTGATCCGCGAACTTCGTGAGGACGGAGTCGAGGGCGGCGACCGTCTGTTCCCTGTCTCCACCGCCGTCGTGCATGAGGAGCACCTGGCCCTGCGGGCCTGAGGGCGTGAGATTCTTCTCGATCGTCGCGACGCCGGGCCGCTGCCAGTCCTCGCTGTCCCGGGTAGTGAGGACCGTGAGGTAGCCCTGATTGGCGGCCGCGCGCATTGCCGTCCAGGTGCCGTCCCTGACGGCGTCGTTCTCGGAGCTGTACGGCGGCCGCAGGAGCGTTGCCGCGCGGCCCGTGATTCCGGCGATGACCTGCTGGTCGCCCTGCACTTCAAGCTGCTGGCGCCACGCCGGGGCGCTTCCCAGGTCCCCATGAGTCAACGTGTGCACGCCGATCTCGTTACCGTCCGCCAGGATGCGGCGCACAAGGTCTGGATTGTCGATGGCGGCCGAACCGACCACGAAAAACGTGGCATGGACATGGTGCTTGCGGAGAACGTCGAGAATCCGGGGCGTCCAGACCGGGTCCGGACCGTCGTCAAAGGTCAAGGCGAGTGTGCGGTCCGGTGGACTGACCGTACGGACGGTCCCGCCGCGGGAATCGACCACCGGGCCGCCGTGCGAGACCGCGTCCGGGACAGACCCGGCAGACCCGCCGGCAGCGACGGAGTCATCGCCGATCCCTGCCAAGTGATGCATGTACCCCTGCACGACGAGGGCAGCAGCCAGCGCCAACAGGACAGCCACAAGGATGAACCAGTGTGCCTTGACGCTGACCGGAGCATTGCGCTTGCTTAAGCGGCGCGCACTCACGGGTGCGTAGGCGTGAACGGTCTCGTGGCCTGGCCCGGAGCCGTCCCGCTCTTGCCCGGGCTCGTCGGCGACGTGACGGGCGCGGGAGTGGTAATCGGGGCGAAACGGGCAGCCTGCTGCGTGGTCGCACCGGTAGGCGCTGGTGCCACGGGCACGGGCACGGACGACGGCGAAGTCACCAGAGCCTCAAGCGTCGTCGGCGCCAAAGGGGCAGGCAACCGAGCACCCCCGGTTGGGAGCCCGGCTCCGGCAGAAGGCGGTGCTGGTGGGGATGACGGAAGATCCCGGGCCACTGGGGCAACCGGAACAGGCGCCGGGGGCTTCGCTGCGGTCGGTAGGGGCAGGTATGGCGCGGCAACGTTAGGCCCTCCCATGAACGCAACGAGAAGGAGGAGCACATACCCTGCCACGAGCCCGAGGGCTCCGAGCCCAATTAGCTTGAGCCTGCGCAGGCGCCGGCCTGATGCGTCGACGAAGACGGGCCCACGCGGCGCGGGCCCCGATTGATCGGGCGTTTCATTTAAAGCTGCCATCGCGCACCAACCTTAGAGGATTCGCATTGCCTACCCCAAAAACGTCATGTGCGAAGTCGTTCCGCTGGCAGTGTATTCAAAGGAGCCTCCTAGCGCTTCGCCAGCGTGCGCAGGAGTTTCAGGGCCACGGAGATCGACGCGAGGTCCACCTGCCCGGGTTTGGTGACCTCCACGAAGGTGTCCTTGATCCTCCCCAGTTGCTCTTGGCGTCCGCTCTCCCACTCCACAATGCGGTCCACGGCGGAGGCGCCGGAGTCGCCGCTTGCCCGGGTGGCCCGCATGACGGAAACGGTGATGTCGACGACGGCGGAATAGGCGTCGTCGCGCAAGGCCGCACGAGCCAAGGCTTCCCACCGGCTCTGCCTTGGCAGGTCAGTGATGCGCAGCAACAGCGTTCCCACGCCGATCCAATGAATGACCGTGTGGTACATGTCGGCGATCGTGGTGAGTGGCTCCTCCACCTGCTCCGCCACGAGCGAGATGTCCAGGAGGGAGAAGCTCTCCAACAAATCGGAGGCCCGCCGCCCCAGATCACCCGGCATCCCGGCGTCGTTCCAATGCGTTAACCTCTGCTCCGCGCGGTCAAGGTCCGAGCCGCGGAGAAATTCGGTGGTCCGGGTCCGCAGCAGGTCCAGGGTCGGCCCGATCCTCCGCAGGGCTTCGTCGATGGTTTGGTCCCGGTGATCGTGTGTCACGTACCACCGGGTTGCGCGGTCGAGGAGCCTGCGCAGTGGAAGGGCAACCGCGGCTCTGTGTTCGCCGGGAAACCCGGGAGGCAGGCTGGCGACCCTGTCCACGAAGCGCTGCAGCCCATAAGCCTCGCGAACAACGACGAAGGCCCTCGCCACGGCCGCGGCGGCGGCCGTGGTTTCCTCGATGGCGCGGAAAGCGAAGGTGATCCCTCCAAGGTTGATCATGTCGTTGGCCACCACCGTGCAGATGATCTGCCGACGCAGGGGGTGGGAGTCCAGCTCAGCATCAAAGCGCTCGGACAATTGGCGTGGAAAGTAGCCACGAAGGACCCGCTTGAACCAAGGATCATCGGCGAGGTCGCTCGCGGTGAGCTCCCTGGCCAGCTCGATCTTCGCGTACGCTGCCAGCACCGACAGCTCCGGCGAGGTCAATCCGGTGCCGGCCCTTAGCCTGTCCTGGAGTTGTTCCGTGCTCGGCAGGGCCTCGAGGCCGCGGTCCAGGTCCGCCGCGTCTTCCAGCCAGTCCATGATCCGCTCAAAGCCGGGATTCAACTCGAGCGCCAGGTGCCGGTCGTTGAAGAGGAGGACGTTCTGGTCAACGTTGTTTGCCAGGACCAGGCGGCTTACCTCGTCGGTCAGGGAATGCAGGAAGCCTGCCCGTTCGTCGGGGCCAATCTTCTGCGCAGCAATCATCCGGTCAACGAAGATCTTGATGTTGACCTCGTGGTCCGAGCAGTCCACACCGGCGGAATTGTCGATCGCATCGGTGTTGAGGAGGACGCCGGCGAGGGCTGCCTCTATCCGGCCGCGCTGCGTGAAGCCCAGGTTCCCGCCTTCCGCCACGATCTGGGCCCTCAGCTCGTTGCCATTGACCCTGATGGCGTCGTTGGCCTTGTCTCCGACGTCTGTCTGGCTTTCCGTGGAGGCTTTGACGTAGGTTCCGATGCCGCCGTTGTAGAGCAGGTCCACGGGTGCCCGGAGAATCGCCTGCATCAGCGCGTGGGGCGGCAGCGAGGACGTCCCCGGCTCCAGGCCGAGGGCAGTCCGGACCTGCTCGGTGATCCCGATGGCCTTGGACCGGCGGGAGTGGACGCCCCCGCCGGCGCTGATCAGCGAAGGATCGTAGTCGGCCCAGGACGAACGCGGAAGACGGAAGAGACGCTTGCGTTCTTCGAAGGAAGCTGCCGCATCGGGGTCCGGGTCAAGGAAGATGTCCCGATGGTCGAAGGCCGCCACCAGACGGATGTGCGGCGAGAGCAGCATCGCGTTACCGAACACGTCGCCGCTCATGTCGCCGATGCCGCCCACGGTGAAGCCCCCGGTCTGTGAATCCATGCCGAGCTCGCTGAAATGGTTCTTCGCGGATTCCCACGCCCCACGGGCCGTGATGCCCATCTGCTTGTGGTCGTATCCCACGGATCCCCCGGACGCGAACGCGTCGCCGAGCCAAAAACCGTACTCCTGGGCGACCGAATTGGCTGCGTCCGAAAATGACGCTGTTCCCTTGTCCGCTGCAACCACCAAGTAGTAATCATCGCCGTCATGGCGTACCACGCCGGCCGGTGGCACCACTGACTCTCCCCGGTCTGTGGTGAGCAGATTGTCCGTGAGGTCCAGAAGGCCCTTGACGAAGATTCGGTAGCAATCCAGGCCTTCAGTGAGCCAGGCTTCGCGGTCCGCGCCGGGGTCCGGCAACCGTTTGGGATAGAAGCCTCCTTTTGCCCCTGTGGGCACAATGACGGAGTTCTTCACGTTTTGTGCCTTGACCAGTCCCAGTACCTCTGTCCGGAAATCCTCGCTTCGGTCAGACCACCGCAAACCCCCGCGTGCCAACGTCCCGAATCGCAAGTGAACGCCTTCCACCCGCGGCGAGTACACCCAGATCTCGAACTTCGGCCGTGGAAACGGCGCACCGGCGATCGCGGCCGGATTGAGTTTGAAGCTCAAGTGGGCCTTGTCCAGGAAGTAGTTGGTCCGCGTTGTGGCTTCCACGAGGTTCATGAATGTGCGCAGCAGACGGTCTGCGTCGAGGACCGGGATGTCATCGATCGCGGCCAACAATTCCCTCTTCGCGTCTGCGGTGTCCCTGTCGCGGTCGGCTTCGTCCAGCCCGGGATCGAACTTCGCGTGGAACAGCGCCAGGAGGGCGCGGGTCGCCCGGACGTTGGCGACGAGCGTCTCGGCGATGAATCCGTACGAGTTGGTGGTCCCCAACTGCTGGAGGTACTTCGCGTAGCCTCTCAGGATGACGGCCTGCCGCCACGCAAACCGTTCCCGGATGACGAGGGCGTCGATCCGGTCGGATTCGATGTCCCCCCGCATGGCGGCCGCGAAGGCATCCGCGAGCAGTCCGCTGGTTTCCTCAGGGTCAACGCCGCCGGGATACTTCACGCCGAGGTCGTAGAGAAACAGCTCCCGGCCACTCCGCCGAAGCTCGAATGGCCGCTGGTCCAGCACTTCAAGCCCGAAGTTGTGCAGGAAGGGCAGGATCTGCGTGAGGCTCCTGGGCCGTGTCAGGTAAAGGCGGATCCGGGCGTCCTCAACGAGCGTGGTCGGCGCGTCCTTCCTGACATATACGGTGAGCAACGGATCCCCGTATGGCCTGCCGCCCGCGCCGTCCAGGTCGAACGTCTCGAAATTGATGATGTCCCCGACGGCGGCCTCCGCCTCGTGGACCGCGCGATAACCAGGCGGAAAGGCGTCCGGCCAAAGCCCGGCGAGCCTTGCGGATTCCGCCGCCGGGAAGCGGTCGCGGATTGCGTCCTCGAGCGCGTCCGACCATGAACGCGTGGCAGCTATGAGTCGCCGCTCCAGCCGGGAGGCGTCGACGACGTCGGTGCCGCCCGCCCGGACGTCCCGCGCCGCCGCGCCCACATGGATCCGGAAGAACACCCGGGCCATGGCTGACCCGGTCAGTCGGACCTCGAAGTCGACAGAGTCCGCCTCGAACGACCTCTTGAGTTCTTCTTGCATCAATAGTCGGACCGCCGTGCTGTAGCGGCGGCGCGGGAAGAGGACGAGGGCGGACACGAACCGTCCATGGCTGTCCGGACGAAGGAATACGCGGATCCGCTGCAGCACCTCGGCATGAAGGATTTCGTCCGCGAGGCCCGCGAGCTCAGCCGCCTCGATGTGGAACAGCTCGTCCCTCGGAAAGGTCTCCAGGACAGCCGTCAAGTCCGTGGCCTGGTGCGACCGGGGCGGAAACCCCAGGTCCACGCTGACTGCCTGGACTTTCTCGCGGATGACCGGAATCCGCAGGACCGACTGGTGCGCGGCGCCGGACGTGAACAACCCCAAGAAGCGCCGTTCGCCTGTGACCTGGCCGGCGGTATCGAACATCGGCACGCGCACTTCGTCCAGGTAGGACCGCCTCAGGACTGTGGACCGCACTTCCGAGGTGGAAAGGGCGAGGGCTTGGGACCCGCGGATGTTGGGTAAGCCGGGCCAGTCGCCTCCGCCGGCGTCCCTTGGCGGCCGCCTCAACAGACCCAGCCCGGAGCCTTGCCGTTCGGAGAGACCTTCCTGGCCGCCCGCCGTCGTGTGTTCTTCTTCGGCGTAACCAAGGAACAGGAAGTTTCCGTCGTCGAGCCAAAGAAGCAGCTCACTGAGCTGTTCAGGGGGCGGCACCACGTCGCGCGGGAATCCGTCCACGGAGGCTACCGCTTCCGCGACCTTGCCGCGGATGGCGGCCGCGTCTTCGGCGGCAACCCGAACATCATCCAGCACTCTTCGCAGGTTTTCCGTCAGTTCACTGACGGCCGCCGCGTCCGGCAGCCGGCCGATCTCCACAGCAATCCAGACCTCTGTTTCCCCGGCCTCCGGTGGGGCTTCGCCTTCCACGGACGTTCCAAGCCGGACGTCCAGCAGCTCGCGGCTCACCGGGTCGCGAAGCACCCGAAAGCTACGATGAACAAGCAGGGTGATCGGCGTGTCGCCGCGGGTGAGCTCCGCCGTGACGGAGTGGACAAGATACGGGATGTCCTCTGCCACCACGGCAATGACGCTCGCATCCAATTCGGTCAGGATCCCGACGACGGCCTGCCCGGGCGGGCGCGGGGACGACACTTTCAGATGGTGCGCAGCCCGCGCGCGGAGCGTCTCGGAACCGTAGCTCCGCAGATCCTCCGGGGGCACCTGGGCAAAGTATTCGGCCAGGAAATCTTCGCTGGGCTCAAAGGAATCCACTGAATCCGACTGCTCCGCCGGGACCGATTTACGTGCCATGTCACCGCGCCTCCACTGCGGGTACCACTCGCAAAACTGCGGTTGACGATCCAGCCCCCGCGCCTTCATTCATCATGGCGGGCGGCGGGAACCCCGTCCAGTAGTGGAATGAGGCCACAATGCAGATGCGGGCGCGGGCCGCATGGCCCGCGCCCTGCTGTCGACGTCGGAAGACTAGTGCTTCCTGAAGGCGCCTTTGATCTTTTCGCCTGCCAGCTTCAGATCGGCCCGGACCTGACGGGACTTGCCCTCAGCCTTCAGCCGGTCATTGCCGGTGGCCTCGCCGGCCGCTTCCGTGGCCTTGCCATGGAGCTTCCCGGCAGCGTGATGGATCCTCTCACCCCAACCCATGATGGCTCTCCTTAGTCGGCGGCCCGCGGCAGGACACCGTGAGGCCGCACTTAAATTGTAGGGACGGAAGTCCGGCAAGGCACGTCCCCGCCGGGAAACCTCACCACTCAGGAAGCACGGATTCTCGTCCCGTACCATGGGGCGGATGGTGTTCATACGGCTATACCGCGAAGGCAAACTCGAACGCGACGACGTCCGCGCCCACGAAATCGAAGCCCTGGCCCGCCAGGATGACGTGGTGCTGTGGATCGACTACACGGACCCGGCGGCGGATGACCTGCTCGGCGTCGAAACGGTATATGGGCTCCACCGCCTCGCCGTCGAGGATGCCGTCCACGACTTCCAGCGGCCCAAACTGGACCGGTACCCGAACCATCTGTTCCTCTCGGCCTACCAGGCGGCGCTGCAGCCCGGCACCGGCGAACTGGCCGTCGTCGAGCTCTCGGCATTCGTGACCCACAACGCCCTCGTGACTGTGCACGGGCCCGAGTTCGACACCGACAAGCTGACGGCGCACTGGGACGCCGAACCCGACCTGGCGCAGCACGGGGTGCCATTCCTCTTCTGGGGCCTGTTGGACATGATCGTCGACGGACATTTCGATGCCGTCCAGGAGCTCGATGGCTACATCGACGCCCTCGAGGAGTCGCTCTTCGAGGACCACTCCCCTGACCACGACCTGCAGCGGAAGACCTTCGAACTCCGCAAAAACCTCGTCCGGCTCCGCCGCATCGTCCTGCCCATGCGTGAAGTCCTCAACACCCTCCTCCGGCGGGAGGACCTGGTCGGCTGCAGCCCGGCGATGCAGCCCTTCCTGCAGGACGTTTACGACCATGTGCTGCGTGCCTCGGAATGGACGGAGTCGCTCCGCGACCTGGTCACCACCATCCTGGAAACCCACATCAGCATCCAGGGGAACCAGATGAACCTGGTCATGAAGAAGGTCACCAGCTGGGCCGCGATCATCGCCGTCCCCACAGCAGTGACAGGCTTCTTCGGGCAGAACGTGCCGTTCTTCGGCTTCCAGAACGATTACGGTCTCTGGCTATCCAGTGCACTCATGGCCGGCGGTTCGATCTTCCTGTACCTGGCCTTCAAGAAGCGGGACTGGATCTAGCGCGGGAGCCCTACTGTCCGTCCTTGCGGCCGGGAAGCACCAGCAGCGCGTCCCCGATGGCACGTTCCGATCCGCCGGACGGGCTGTTCTGGACCTTCCCTTGGGCAACCGCTGTTGTTGAACCTCCGCCATCGAGGTTCATGGCCTGGACCATGCCGAGCGAGAGTGCGACGTCCGCCTCTTCCTTCAGGCTCAGTCCCAGCGAGGCAGTCGATCGTCCATCCGCGGTTACAAGCATGGTCCTGCCCTGGGCGTCGGTCCCGGCGAAGGTCCGGGGGTTCCGCTTGTGGACCCACCCGTAGTAGAAGCTGTTTCCATCGTTGGGGTGCACCATGCCGTCATGCCGCACCGTCACGTCTTCACTGCCGTCCTTGACCAGCAGCGGGCCGCCGTTGACCACGCTCGTGGCCTTGTTCGTGTGCAAGGGTTTCCCGTCCTGGCCGAGCAGTCCGGCGTCGATCCTCAGCTTCGCGCCTACAGGAGCGAGGGCGCGGAGCCGTGCGACGTCGGTTCCGGTGGCCTGGATGGTGTGTCCGCCCGCAGGGACGGCCGCGCCACGGGTATCGGCGATGGAGGTAACGGTGTCATGGCTGTCTACCATCACTTCAAGGCCTGGACCGGCAGGCGTGGTCGGACCGAACTTCGGAGTGAAGGTGACGAGCTCGTTGGAGTTCGTGCAGGTCACGTCCTGGAGCGGGCCTGAGGTAGGCAGGTCGTTGGCGCCCCCGCAGTTGCGGATCAGGCCGGGTACCCGGTCGATGCCGTCCAGAGCGGCTTCCCCGGAAGGGGCGGAGACCTTCCCCGCCCAGGTCAGCCGCTGGATGCTGCTGGAATTCTTCTTTCCGTCAATGACGAAGGCCGGACGGTCCGCCACGGCTTCGCTGAGAACCCTCCCTCCGTACACACCGACGCCGGCGGGGTCACCTTCGGCGCCGGCCTTCGGGTCGAAGACGAAGAAGCCCGCGTTGACAGCCGCGAGGGCGTGGGCGTCCGATGCCAGCTGGCTGGTCGTCTCCCGCTTCTCAAGATCCGGGCCGAACGAGGCGGCGAGCTGGCCTTGGTACTTCCCCGGGTCGACCGTGATGACGTCAAGGTTCCACGGTCCGCGCGTCGTGGTGCTGGTCCCGGCGTCGCCGTCCCACCCGGTGTAGATCACGGAGGAGGCGAAACCGGCGGCCTTGATCTGCGCGACGAGGGCCGCGCCGTCGGCCTGCGCGGCAAGGTGGCCGGCACGGACCCGGTAACCCAGATCGCCTCCGGCGTCGGCAAGCTGCGGAGACTGGACATGTTCAACGCGGGCATCGACGCCGCCAGCCTTGAGCTTGTCCGCCGTGCGCTGGGCGGTGTCCTGGCTTGAGAGCGCCGACGCCGGAGCATCCGGATCCGGCGAATCCGCGGGGATGGCCACTTCGGCCGTCCAGAAAAGCGAAGAGTCCGCTCCGCCGCGGCTGATTTTGGTCAACGTAACGCCGGGGGCGAGGGTCGTCACCGTCCGGCTCTCGGGAAGGTCCGCGGCGCCAAGGTTGAGGTGCGAACTCTGATCCGTGCCGTTGTCACCAATCCGGCCATCATCCGCCTGGGCTGGGCTCACGGGGCTGAGGAGCGCCGACACGACAGCCACGACCAGTCCGCCGGTGAGGGCAGTGCGGTGCTTAAGGGAGTCATTCATGCGTCCACCGTATAAAGACCGGGCCGTCGCCCGGGCCGGTTTTACGGGTTGACGATGCCTATTGACCGAACCTTCATGCCACGTTCACTTGTACGCGGCATGTTCCCTACGGCCAGAAATCCCGGTTCCGCCAGACCCCGACGGTGGGCCTGGGAACCCGGCTTAACCCCACGGGGTCGAAGGAACCATCCTTGGGCGCCGCGGCGTCCGTATACGACTCTTGAGTATCACCTTGCGATACGTCGTGTGGCTCGTCAGGCGACTGCTGGCTGTTGGACACAACTCCCCCTTGATATTTGTCCAGATTGGCGTGGGTACGAGCTGCCCCTCAGTCCCCACACGCACAATATTATGAACAGCTGGTTATTGAAAGAGTTATAGGCGGTTAACCGAGAGATCTTCGGTGGAATCCCGGATTCCGGCTTGGAGCCACGTCGAAGGACTCAAGGCAGAATGGACAGCATGCCCCAGACTACGTTTGCCCTCGTCCGCCACGGCCAGACAGACTGGAATGCCCAGCGCCGGCTGCAGGGATCCACCGACATCCCGCTGAACGGCGTCGGCCGCGGCCAGGCGCGCGACGCCGTCGCTGTCCTCTCCGGTGACGAGTGGGACGCCGTCGTGTCGTCCCCCCTGAGCCGGGCTGCGGAAACCGCCGCGCTGATTGCTGCAGGGCTGGGGCTGAGCGTGGACCGCCACATACCTGAGCTCACCGAGCGCCGCTTCGGGCCTGCCGAGGGCCTGCGCGCAGGACCAGAACTGGAAGCACTGCGCATTCCCGGAGGCTTCCGCGGGGCGGAAAGCGAGGAGGAAGCAGCGTCCCGCGGCTTGGCCGCGCTGGAAGCCCTGGCCGAAGAGTTCCGCGGCGGACGCGTGCTTGTTGTCGCCCATGGGACATTGCTCCGTCTGAGCCTCGGCCGCGCGGTCGGCCGCACCCTGGACAGCATCGACAATGCCGTGCTCAACCTTGCCCACCACCATGCCATTGACGGGTGGCGGCTCGAATACTTCAATGGTGAACGCGTCATGGCGAACGTTCCCGGCTGAACACCGCCGAACCGAAGGCATATCCGCCAGGACGGCGGCGTGGGAGACTGTTCAGCACGCACAGGAACTCTTTCCGAAGGGGATGGTCACCGTGGCGGCAACCGGTCTCAACGCCGTCGAGCACATTGTCGTCTTGATGCTTGAAAACCGCTCATTCGATCACATGCTCGGATACCTCCATGCCGATTCCGGCAATGTTTCCCCCGCGGGCGACCCGTTCGAGGGCTTGACCGGCACGGAGTCCTGCCCCGGAACCGATGGCAGTCAAGTGGGCGTCTATCGCTTGCTCCCCTCCACTCCTGACGTCTACTTCATGCCGGGCGCCGACCCCGGAGAGGGATACCAGGCAACGAACGAACAGCTCTATGGCACCGCCGCCGCGCCGAAAGCGGGGACGGTTCCGTCCATGACCGGCTTTGTGAGCAACTATGCCGGCGCCATCAAGGACAACCTGGCCAAGGGCTGGCATGTGGTGCCGGGAACAACGGAGCACATGATCATGGGCTGCTTCACTCCGGAGACCCTGCCCGTGTTGTCGGCAATGGCTAAGGGATTCGCCGTCTGCGACGCGTGGTTCGCGTCAGCTCCCACCATGACGATGCCCAACCGGGCCTTCGCCTGTGCCGGCACCAGCCAGGGCAACCTTGATGACAAGGCCAAGCGGTTCACCGTACCGAGCATCTTCGGGCACCTGGGCAACCACGGGATTCCGTGGAAGATCTATGGCGAAACCGCGTCGCCCTTGACGAAACTCGACTTCGACGACACCCGGCACGCTCCGGCGTCGAACATTGGCCTGTTTACGGACTTCCAAGCCGACGCTGCGGCCGGCAAGCTGCCCGCGTACGCGTTCCTTGAGCCTTCCTGGTCCTCGACGGGCAACAGCGAACACCCCAACTACAACGTCGCGCTCGGCGAGCAGTTCCTGCTCGACGCTTATCGCGCCGTCCACGACGGGCCGGCGTGGGACTCCACCCTGTTCATCGTCACGTATGACGAACACGGCGGCTGCTACGACCACGTGGCTCCGGCCTGGGGCGCGACGCCGCCGGACAACACCCCAGGGGAATTCGGCTTCGATTTCACCCGGTTCGGGGTGCGGGTGCCGACGGTATTGATCAGTCCGCTCATCCCGGACGGCACCGTCTTCCGGGCTCCAGGTCCTGTCCCGCTCGATCACACCAGCATCCTGGCGACCGTCGAACATCGATGGAATCTGCCGCCCCTCACCCACCGGGATGCAGCGGCGCCCGACGTCGGCGCGGCCTTGAGCCTCGCCGTCCCCCGCACCGACGACCCCCTCGCGGGCGTTCAGGCACCTGCTCCTCCGCCGACCACGAGGGCACTGGCAGAACAACCGTCCCACCTGCAGCAGTTACACGACGAACTCCTCGCGCAACCGTAGCATTTTGGCCCTGGGTTCTGTTCAGGCCACGGTTCCATCGCCGGACTCGATGCCCGCCGCTTCACCGCGCCCCGACCACGTCTTGATGGCGGTCCAGGCAACAGCTGCGGTGGGCACTGCCAACAAGGCACCGATAATCCCTGCGAGCATCGTGCCGATGGCCAATGCCAGCAAAATGGCCAGTCCATGAATGCTCAGGACCTTGCCCATCAGGACGGGTTGGAGAAAATGGTGCTCGAGCTGGTTGGCCGCCACAAGAACAGCGAGGACGATGAGCGAGGTCACCGGACCGTTCGAGATCAGGGCGACACCCACGGCGAGAGTACCTGCCGCAGTGGAACCAATGATGGGGATGAACCCGCCGATGAACACAAAAACGCCCAGGGGCAGGGCGAGCGGGACACCGAGGATAGCCAGGACGGTCCCGATGATCAGGCCGTTCACTGCTGCGATCAGGGCTGTGCCCCGGACATAGCCTCCCAGCACGGTGGCGCTTCTTTCCGCAGCCAGGTGCGCCTTTCCGCGATGGGCCGCCGGAAGGAATCCGAACAGGAACGTCCTGATCCTCTCGCCGTCCTTGAGGAAGAAGAACAAGATCACCACCATGAGAACCAGGCCGGCCAGGATTTCACCGACAGTACGGGCGCCGGTCAGCGCTTCGGCACCGAAGCTGCTGCTCGTGAAGAAGCGCTGGATGGAATCGGCTACGGAGCGGAGTTGCTCGTCGCTGACTCGGAAGGGCCCGTTGTTCAGGAATTGGTGCAGTTGGTCGATACCGGCAGTGAATTTCACGGCAAGTTCCTTGGATTGCGCCCTGATAAGGAGGACGATTCCGGTGATGACCCCGCCGAAAACTGCAAGGATCCCCACGAACGATGCTGCGACAGCAAGGGCACGTGGCCACCGGTGGTCAGTCAGCCAACGCACCAGAGGTGAGATTGCGGAGGCAAGAATGAGCGCGATGGTGACCGGGATCATGACGAGCGGCACCCTGGTCATCGCCCACACAATCACCGAAACAAAGATGATGACCAGGAGCATCTGTGCCGAACGGATCCCGGCGCGGCCCAGGCCGTCAGACCAGATCGTTGACATTTTGGGATTGTTCGGCGAGTCATTGCTTTCAGTCATGGAGTTCCTTCCTGGTGGTTCCGGCGCGGATGCCCCGCCGTCGTGCCTTTAGCCATCGTGCATTAAGAACGTTCCAAGCTCTTGCCTGCGCTTGTGTCGATCCTGATGTTCCCTGCGGCTGCCAGTTCCTGAAGTTCCCTAAGGATCTCCAGTTGCTGGCTGTTGATGGCCATGAGCAGGTCGATTTCCTCTTTGGATTTCACGTTGGTGTCATGATCGTGCCGGGACATCACCGCGGCAATCGCATCCTGGCGCTTGGCGGCGATGAGGAGGATGGCTCCCTGCAGCCCTGCCAGCATCGAGAGGAAGAGATTCAACAAAATGTAGGGATATGGATCCCACGAGTTGTTCGCCAACGCCCAGCTGTTGATGACCGCCCAGAGAATCATGAACCCGACAAAACCGCCGACGAACGGCCAACTGCCCATCCCGTTGCGCATGACATCCGCGGCGCGTTGACCCTTCGTCAGTGATTCCTTGTGGCTTTCGTGCCAGGTCTTTCCCTTATCGCTCATGCCTCACCCTAACGGGGCACGACCAGCTAGCCCGCAACGAGCGCGGCGGTCCCTGCTTCAGAAGCGAGGTACGGTTCGCCGTTGTGCTGGTGATCAGCGGGGTCGAGGTGGGTAACGCCTGTTGCGTATGCGACGACTCCGGCGAAGCTGCCGGTGCGTTCGTAGGCCTGCCGTTGCCGGGCGGCTCCCGTGCCCTGGCTGAAGATCCTCTGCAAACCGTCCGTGGCGTAGAGTGCGTCCCCGGTCTCTTCGAGGGCATCGCGGACGTGGGAGAGGAGAGCACCGAGGACATGCGCTGCCGTAGCGGGCTTGTGGGTTATCGGGTCGAGCAACTCTCCGTGCAGGCCGAAACGGCTCGACCGCCACGTGGCCTGGCGCAGGACCGTGGCAGAAACCATGTCCGGCAGTTGGCCGGACTGCCATTCCCTGGCGGCAGTCTCCACCAAAGCACGCACCAAGGCCGCAATCAGGACGGAATCGCGGGCATCAAGGCAAACATCCGACACACGGATCTCGACTGTAGGGTGCCGGACGGAAAGCCTTGCATCAAAGTCCGGGTTCATGACCACCCCGGTACCCGACAGGTCCGCCACCAAGGAGTGATAAGCCGCGGCTGATCCGAAGACATCGGTGGGACCGGCGCTGGACCATCGGTTCCAGGCTTGGGTCCGGAAACTGGCATAACCGCTGTCGGCCCCGTTCCAGAACGGTGAATTCGAACTCAGGGCAGTCAGCACCGGGAGCCATGACCTGATCCGGTCCAGCACTGCGACGCCTTCCTCATCCGAGTCGACGGAAACATGGACGTGATATCCGCAGGTCAACTGCTCTCTGGCCGTCAAGGCGAACTTTTCCAGGAGGGCGTCGTAGCGCTCAGTGTTTGTCGCATGCGGCGTGACCGCCAGCGGCGACGTCGCGAGAGCGGCAATTCGGGCCCCCGCCTTCCGGGCGAGCGAATCGGCGTACGAACGTCCGGCCCGTATTTCGGCGGCGAGCCCACTCAGCCTGCTGTGCGGCGAGGTGATGACTTCGACTTGCTCCTGCTGAAGCTCGATCGCCAGCGTCGGGCCGACAGGAGGAGCCACGCCCTGGAGGCCGGCGCCATGAAGGCGCAAGATATCCCCGGCGAGGGGCACCGGACTGCCGTTCTGGGGATCTACGATCAGGAATTCTTCTTCAACGCCAAAAGTACGCACTTGCCAAGTGTGGGCCACAAAAGCTGCCGCCGATGACCACAAGTCGCAGGACCTCTAAAGTCAAACGTCTCTCGCCTGTGTCCGAGGCGCGCAAGTGCTCTCAGCTGGCCGGCGTCACGACGTCTTCCAGGACTGACCTGTCAAAGAATCGGATCTCGCCGGTCGCCTGGAAGTACACGGGAACAACCGATGTGTTGGCGTCCTTCGAGGTTTCGTAGATCTCCGGCGCGCTGCCGTGTTTCCGGGCGATGGTTCCTACCAACTCGGTGCCGCGAACGCGGACGGTTCGATACTTGTAGCTCATGTGGACCCCTATCCTCAGCCAAGGCAAACGCTACTCCTGTGAAGCGCAAAGACCAGCTGAGCAGCTGCGTAGAGCTTGATTATCCTTCATCGCAGAGCAAGTGGTACCAGCTGTCGGCGAGGACTTCGAGCGCGTGGTCGCGGTGTGGTTCGAGCTTGCGGCGCGTCCAGAGCGTCGCGACGTAGTCCAACTGGGTGAAGGCGAGTGTTCCGCGGATGTGGTGCGTTTCTTCGGGGAAGCGCCCCGCCAGCTGCATGCCACGGACGATGTCGGAAATCACTTCCTGATGCCATCCATCCACCAGGGTCCGCACTTCGCGATCGACTGCAGCGGCTTCGTCCAGCACATCGAGGTACGGACGGAAGACCGGCCAGAGCGCAGCACGCGACTCGAGCCAGCCAAGGATGCCCGGTAGCTTGCCCTCCCGTACCACGTCGACGAGTTCGACGGCGGTAGACGCCTTGTCGGGGCCGTCGGCGCGGTCGAGCACGGCGTTGACGCGCGCCATGAAGTCCCGCATCAGGTCACTTCGCGAGGGGTAGTAAGCGTAAAAAGTCACGCGGGTGGTGCCTGCAGCAGCGGCGATCTCGTCGATCGTCGTGGCAGCGTAGCCCTTCTCGGTGAAGAGCTCCAGCGCCCGTTCCACGATCATGTCGCGGGTCAGCTGCTTCTGGGCTTCTCGCAACGACGACATGGCTCAATCCTAACCGTGGTGTGCGGCAATTGTGCGGAGGAAGAACAAAGGATGCACGTCGCCAAGCGGCCTGACATGCCGTAAAGATGGTCCCGCCTCCTGGAATTTGGCGATATAAGTGAGCGAGGGTCTTGGAATCTGGCGGTTTATCTGAGCCGGGGTCCGGGAATTTGGGCGTATATGTGAGCGAGCGTCTGGGTTGAGGCGCCACCGCTGGTTCCGTTAGGGGCCGGCGTCGGCCAGGCGACGCAATTTCGGGACCGGGATCCGATAGTTGATCGCCGCCGCTGTCCCGGAACCGTCCTTGTTCGTCCAGCGCAGGAGCATCGAGTCGCGGCCCTCCCCCGGCTCGCAATAGTCCGGTGCGCCGGCCACCGGCGTGAAGCCGATTGACTTGAGCGACAAGCCGAAGGCCTCCGTCCAGAAGTATGGCTGGAAGGTAAACCGTGGCGCCGCGTCGCCCTTGAGCAGTCCGACGGCGGCAGCCTTGGCCTGGTCGATGGCACTCGTCCATAAGGGCACTCGCCGTACCCCGCGGCTGCTCGGGAAGTACGCGACGTCTCCGGCGGCGACGATATCCGGCCGGAGCCTGCCACGGGAGTCCACCCGCAGCCCTCCATCGACGAGGAGTGGCGTGCCAGCCAACCAGCCGGTGTTCGGCTCGTCGCCGACGGCGGTGACCACCAGATCCGCCGAAAGCTCGGTGCCGTTGGCCAGCGCAACCCGCGCTCCGTCGTCGGAGTCCAGCAGGCGGGCTTTCCCGCCGGCAACCACGCGCACTCCACGCCGGATGGCAGCGGAGGTGAACACCTCCGCCAGGTGGTCGCCAAGCTGGCGCGTTAGGGGCTTGGCGTCGGCGACAAGCGTGACGTCGCAGCCAAGGTGCAAGCATCCCGAGGCGACCTCCATTCCGAGTGGCCCACCGCCGATCACGACTACCGAGGGACGCGATGCAAGGCGTTCCTTGAGCATGATCGCATCGTCGATGGTGCGCAGCGTGAGTTCCCGGGTGGAGCCATGACCGTCCGCTCCCGCCGCGAGTCGCTTCGCCCGGGAACCGGAGGCGATGACGAGGCCGTCGTACGGCAGTGCATCGCCTCCATCGAGACGGACCAGCCGTGCGTCGACGTCCAGTCCCTTGGCGCTCACGCCCAGCAGTTCGATCGCCCCGTGGCCCGGCTCGGGAAGTTCGTGCGCCTTGAGAGCGTCAATTCCGTTCCCTTCTGTACCGTGCAGCAGGGCCTTCGACAGGGCCGGACGGCTGTACGGTTGATGGCGCTCGGCGCCTATCACGGTCAATTCGCCATCGAAGCCCGCCGCGCGCAGCGAGTCGCAGGCTGTGAGCCCGGCGATGCCGTTGCCGACCACCACGATCCTGCGCATGGTCATGCCGCAGCCAATCGGAGCGCCGCGACCGGGCAAACCCTGACCGCCGCCTTCGCGGCATCAAGACCGGCCCCCTCCACGACCGGCACATCGATGACCAATTCGCCGTCGAGATCCAGGTGCATCAGCGTGGGCGCGGCCTCTTCGCACAGGCCGTGGCCTTCGCACCGCGGACGGTCCAGTTCGATCCTCATGCCGCCACCACTCTTTCAACCTGGAGCGCCTCGAAGCTCCGCGTAATATTGCTTGGCTCACGGACCCCATCGGAGAGGGTCAGGGATTTCACCCTGCGGGCAAGCGCTTCGATGATCGCATGCGCCTCGAGTTTCGCGAGTCCCTGGCCGGCGCAGCCATGCGGTCCGTAACCGAACGAGAGGTGGTCCACGGGGTTGCGTTTCACATCGAAGGTGTCGGGGTTCGCGTAGTGGCGAGGATCCCTGTTGCCGGCGCCGAAGAGGATGCCCACTTGGGCGCCTGAAGGAATGGTGACTCCATCGACCTCCACGTCGCGGGTAGCCTTGCGCCCCCAAATGTGGACCGGCGCCCAATAGCGCAGCACTTCGGCGAAGGCCGCGGGAACCAGGTCCGGGTTCGCCCGCACCAGTTCGAACTGATCGGGGTGGTGGCCGAAGAGCGCGACGATGTTGCCAATGGAGGCGATGGTCGTGTCGACGCCGGCTCCCAGGTACTGGTGGATGATGTGGCCCGCGGAGCCCGCCGGAATGTCCCCGCGGGTCTCGGCGTCGAAGATGCCGCGGCCGATGGAGCCGGGAGCAAGGTCGTCCGCGGTAACCGATGAGCACCAACCGTAGAGTTCGCCGGCGATCGGGAAGCTCTCCTGGGTGCGCTGGTTCAACGGACCTATGACCTGCATCGCTGCCTGGCCCCAGCGCAGCATGTTCTCCTTGACATGACCGCTGAAGCCAATGAGGTCGGCGACGATTTCGATCGGGAATGCCCGGGCCAGGGCATCGATTGCCTCGAAGCTACCGCTCGCGGCCAGTTCGGCGACGAGTTTGTCCGCCTTTTCGTCGATGACGACTTTGAGGCCGCGGAGGGCCCGCGGGGTGAGGTTCTGCGACAGCGTGGCGCGGAGCTGCGTGTGGATCGGCGGGTCGGAGGCCAGGGAGGTGCCCTGAAGTGCCTCGTTCACCATGGGGTTGAATCCGATGCTGGTGGACGAGAAGGCCTCCGGATCACCGAGCGCGTTGCGGATGGCGTCGTAGCGCGTCAGGACGTAGAGATCGTTCTGAGGAAGGTGGACCACGGAAGCCTCCTCGCGGAGCGCAGCGTAGCTGGGATAGGGGTCTACGAGGATGTCGTCGTCCCAAATGTCGATGTCTGACTCGATGGGTGCAGTCATGGTGTTCTCCTTGCGGTTCGTAGGTGGTCGGGTCAGTGCCGGAGGACTTAGACGGCGGCCTCGGCGCTTGCTTCGGTGGTCTCCGCCATGGCGTCCGCGGCAGGCGCCGAGGACCGCGCGGAGATGAAGAGTGTGAGAACTGCGGAGAGCGTCGCCGCGATGCCCGCGCAGAGGTAGACGGTCTGGAAGCCTTGGCCGAGGGACGTCCCTGCGACCCCTTGGATGTGCGGCTTGGCGGCGGTGAGGGCCTTGACCACGCCGTCGACCGCCTGCGCTGGTGCACCACCCGCCGCTGCTTGGCCGGAGAATTGGGCGACGACGCCGTCCCAGCCTGAGAGGAAACCCAGGGGCGGAACGTGCGCCAGTCCCGCCACGGCATCTGCGGGCAAGCCTGCCGCCCCGAGGATCCCGGCAAGGGGACCCGCGAAGACTGTGGCTCCGATGCCGAAGGCGATGGCCGAGCCGATGACCGGGCCAAGGGCGAAGCCAAGGTCGCGCAGGAGATTCGTGGTGGCGGAGGCCATGCCGATTTGCCCGGCCGGGACGGTGTTGATGGCCACGGCCGTCACGGAACCGACCGTGAGGGCGAAGCCGATACCCAGCAAGAGCAGCGGCGGGATGAATGCCGTCCACGGGGTGCCACCGAAGGTCTCCGGAGTGCCGAGGGCGAACGTGGAGAGCCAGAAACCGGAGACGGCCATGAAAGCGAACCCCGCCGTGAGCACCCACCGTGGAGCGACGTGATGAATGAGCCACCCGACAACCGGGATGAAGGCGAACGCCGGGCCTTGGATGAAGACGAACAGAACTCCGACCTTCCAGGTCTCGGCCAAGGCCAGGCCGCTGACGGCGACGCTCGTGCTGAAGCAGATGGCGAGGAAGGCGAACATCCCGGTGACTGCCACAACGCCGGTGATCGAGTAGGAGCTGTTCTTGAACAGCGAGAGGTGGATCAGCGGCTGCGCGGTGCGTGACTCGATGACAACGAAGGCGAGCAGCAGGGCACCTCCCGCGATGTAGCTTGCGATCACCTGCGCGCTGCCGAAGCCGGCGTCAACCGCCGTCACCGTGGCGTACAGGACGGCGATGAGGCCGACGGCGAGGGTGAATTGGCCGGGCATGTCCGGTTTGCGCCCCTCGGCGGCCGCGGAATCTTTCGCCCGGACCGCGATGAGAAGCACGACGACGGCAACAGCTGCCGCGATCAAATACGCCGCCCGCCAGCCGCTGAAGGTGTTCGGGGCGCCGGGCCCACGCCCCGCCACGGTGAAGAACTGCGCCGTGAACCCAGCGAGAACCGGGGAAATCACCGCGCCGAGTGACAGGAATCCGGCCCAGGTGGCGATGACCTTCGCCCGGGCACGGTGGTCGGGAGTAATCGCCGCGATCATGGAGAGCGAAATGGGAAACAGGATGCCGGCTCCGATCCCGCCGATGGCCTGCGCCGCGATCATCATCCCGGTGGAGGGCGCCATCGCGGCCATGACGGAGCCGACGATGCTGACGGCAGCGCCGGCATAGAGAAGCTTCTTGCGTCCGAACATGTCGCCGAGGAGTCCCCAGCTGAGCTCGAAGACCACAATGCCCATGAGGAACATGCCCGCGATCCATGTCAGTCCGGCGCCCGAGGTGTGGAATTCGACGGCGAACGTGCCGCTCAGGGCTCCCGGCAACGCGTTGGTGATCTGCGCAAGGGTGACCGCGCTGTAGGCGGCGACGAAAGTGGCCCGTACAGAGCCGCGGCTCTGCACGGAAATGGGCTGACTCATCGATGAAACTCCTTTGTTCCGGTCGATCTGACGGAGAGGGACTGTATGAGACAGTGTGGAGTTAAGTCTTACAGTGTGTCAAGGAAAATTCGAAAAGATAATGTTCTTGACATGATGTAAAGGAAAATGTGATGCTGGCAGCACCGCAACGGAGCGACGGCATGGTCACACTCCGCGGCGTCCCTGCATTCCGAACCCGATCTATAGGGAGAAGCCCCGTGAGTCACACCACCCCCGCCGGCACCGCCGACGAGACTGCTGCCCCCGGCGGGCAAACCGTCAACACGGTCCTGGGTCCCGTACCCGCAGCCGAACTCGGCGTCGTGGCGGTCCATGAGGCCTTGTTGTCCGTACTCCCGGGCGCCCAATACGCTCCGGACATCTCCATGGACCGGGCAGGGATCTTCAAGGCCCTGGCCGCGAAACTCACCGAGTTCCGCGAGCACGGCGGGCAAACGATCGTCGACAGCACCGGAATGTTCCACGGCCGCGACCTCAGGCTCTACGAGGCGCTTTCCCGGTCCACGGGCGTCCACATCGTCGCTTCCACAGGCCTGGGCCCGGAAGAAGAACTCGGCGGCTACTTCCTGACGCCACAGACCAACCCGCCCACCCCGTGGCCGGCCGAAAAGTTCGCCGAGCTCTTCGGCAAGGAGGTCAGCGAGGGGATGGTGGTTCCCCGGCTTGAGCGCCGCGCCCCCGCAGGCATCGTTGCCACCATCGCCGACCGTGCCGGGATGACCCCCACCGAGGAGAGCCTGTTCCGGGGCTCCGCCCGCGCCGCCAAGGACACCGGCGTTCCGGTCTCCATGCGCTTCGGCGCCGATGTCCTGCACGATCTGGACATCGTCCTGGATGAGCAGATCGACGCCGGGCGCGTGCTTGTCGGCGAACTGGACCGCAGGGACGCCGCGGGCTCAGCCCTTGAGGTGGCCCGCCGCGGAGCATTCGTCGGGATCGACCACGTGGGCTTGAACGACCATCCGGGCTACCTCGGCGACGACGAACGCACCGCGCTGGTTCTCGAGCTTGTCCACGCCGGCCACGCCGACAAGATCATCCTTTCCGGCAACTCGATCGGAGTGGCCAAGGGACTCCCCGAGTACAACCTGCCTTACAGCCACGTGCTGTCCACGTTCGTGCCCTACCTCAAGGCCTGCGGCCTGAGCGATGAGGACTCCCGACGCATCCTTGTGGTCAATCCACGCCGGTTGCTCACTGTGCGCTAACCGCGCCTACGACCCACCCCCAACAAGCTTGAGAACCCCCGAGGTGAACGAATGACCAAGGTCAACACAGTGCTGGGAACCATCCCGGCCGAAGAACTGGAAATCGTGGCGGTCCACGAACACATCGGCTACGGCATGCCCGGTTCCGAACTCGACACCAAATAGTGGAAAACCCCGGAACAGGCCTACGAAGAAACCGTGCCCAAGCTGCGGCAGTTCCGGCAATACGGCGGCGGCACCTTCGTCGATGCCACGGGTATCTGCAACGGCCGCGACGTCGACTATTACAAGTCTCTGTCCCGGAAAACCGGCGTGCACATTGTGGCCAGCACGGGGTTCGTCGGCGGCGACACCGCCTTGCCGCATTTTTCCCGCGCCACCGTTGACTACCTTGCGAAAGTCTTCATCCACGAGCTCACGGTGGGCATCGGAAACACCGGCGCCAAGGCCGGCGTCATCAAGGTCGGCGTGAGCCGCGGTGGACGGATGACATCCTTGGACAAACGCATCTACCGGGCCGCGGCCCGCGCCGCCGTCGTCACCGGCGCGCCGATCCTGACTCACCTGGCGATCGACCCCGAACCGGCGGTGTCCATCTTCAAGGAAGAGGGCCTCTCCCTGGACCGCGTGCTCTTCGGCCACGCCGACGACGGGCTAAACGCTGCGATCACGCCGCACGACTGGATCTACGAGCAGGGCGGCCGAATCGGCTTCGATACCTTCGGCTACGACCTGGAGCTTCCGGATCCCCCGTTTTGGGGCCGCAAGCGCGCCGAACGCATGCAGCACTTCGTCAGCCTCGTGAACAAGGGCTACGTGGACAAGCTCCTCGTTTCGGCAGACGCGAATTGCAGCCCGCTGGGCTGGCCGGGGGTGAAGGGCCACACCATCAACTACATCTTCGAGGACATGATCCCCGACATGCGCGCGGCGGGAATCGACGACGCCACGCTCAAACTCCTGCTCGAAGACAACCCGGCCGACTTCCTGTCGCTGCACGCCTGACGCCGGTCAGGCACCCCAAGCTACCGCTTCGCCAGACTTGGCCGCGGCCAAGGAAGAGTCCAGAAAGTGATCCACGCAATGAAATCTGAAGATATCAAGAAGCTCAATATCGCCATCATCGGCGCAGGGTATGGCGGCGCAGCTGCGGCCAAGGCCCTGAGCCTGCTCGGTGCGAACGTCAACGTGTATGAGCAAGCGTCGCAGATGCGGGAGGTCGGCGCCGGCATAGGATTGCGTCCCGCCACGATGGACCGTTTCAGCACGTGGGGCATCTTCGACGCAATCGCGAAGGTCAGCTCGCCGAGCGACTATTTCGAAATCCTCACGGCCGCCGGTGTTCCGATCATGAAGGACACCTGGCCGGAGTTCGGCGGACAGGCCCGCACCTACCTCATCCACCGCGGCGACTTCATCGAAGCCTTGCTGGGCGTGCTCCCGGAGGGAATGGTGCACCTGGGCCACAAGCTCGAGAGGATCGAGGAGAAGGACGGCCATTCCGTGCTGAGCTTCACCAACGGCAACACTGTCGAGGCAGACCTCGTGGTTGGTGCCGATGGCATCAAATCCGTGGTGCGCGAGCAGCTCTTCAGCGACAAGGGCCCCGTGTTCTCCGGAGAGCACGCCTATCGCGTGGTCATTTCCGCCGACGACGCCCACGGACTGGTGGTCGACGACAACCTTCGGATGTACATCGGCAAGGGCACCAAGGTCTATCTGTTGCCGCTTCGCCACCGGAACCAGGTGTCCTTCGACATCACTGCACTGAACCCGGACGGCACCTGGGCGCCTGAAGTAGGCAAGGAAAGCCTCCTGGAAACCGTGCGCGGATTCGACGAGCGCATCGTGAACATCACGCGCGGCCTCGACATGAGCGCGGTCAACATCCGTGCCGTCTACGACATCAACCCCGTCGACTCATGGCACACCGACTCCGTGGTGCTCGTGGGCGACGCAGCGCACTCGATGCTGCACCACCAAGGACAAGGCGCGAACTCCGCCATCGAGGATGCAGGCGCGCTCGCCGACGCGCTCGGCGAGGCCGAGACGGTCAAGGAGGCACTGGCCCTCTTCCAGGCAACCCGCAAGCCCGTGACGGACGAGCTCCAGCGCATTTCCCGCCAAGGCTGGAGCGAGGAAGAAGTCGACGATGTCTTCCCGGGTCAGAAACCTACGTCCCAAAAGCCCTCCAGCACGCCAGCAACAACAGAAGCGAGGGCCTGAAAGCCATGGCCATCCACCCGCAAATCGCCAAGGTCCTGGCCACTTTGCCGGCACCCGATGGTTCCCCCTTGGACCCCGGCGCCCTGCGCGCCGGGGAGGCAGCCCAGGTCCCGCCGCTGGCGGAGCGGCTACCGCTGTACTCGGTGGACGACGCCACAGCCGTGACGCCGTCGGGCGAGGTCCCGGTGCGGATCTACACGCCGATGGAGGCCGACTCCTATGGCCTGCTGGTGTACTTCCACGGCGGCGCCTTCTTCCTGGGCAGCCTGGACACCCACGACCACGTGGCACGGGCCTTGGCACAGGAAACCGGGCACAAGGTCATCTCGGTGGGGTATCGTTTGGCCCCCGAGGCCGCCTTCCCGGCAGGGCTCGAAGACTGCTACGCCGTGGTCCGCTGGGCGGCCGGGAAGGGTGGAAGCCTGAAGTGGGACGGGAAGAACCTCGCCATCGCCGGCGACAGCTCCGGCGGCAACTTCGCCGCCGCCGTCGCCGCGATGGCCCACGACGACGGGTTCAACCGGATCACCCACCAAGTCCTGTTCTACCCCTCGTTGGACCTGGACTTCGACGTCGAGCGGTACCCCTCATTGCGCGAGAACGCCGAAGGGTACGGCCTGGAGACAGCGGGCCTTAAGCCTTTCAACTCCTTCTACCTCGAGAGCGGGGCCGACCGTGGGGACCCGCGCGTCTCCCCCGTGAAGCGGGAAAATCTCGCCGGACTGCCGGCGGCGCTGGTCATCACGGCCGAGCACGACCCGCTCCGGGATGAGGGCGAACTCTACGGCCGGCGCTTGGCGCAGGCCGGCGTCAAAGCGAAAGTGGTGCGCTACCCCGGCGCCAACCATGGTTTCGTACAGCATTTCTCCTGGATCCCGGAGCTCTACCGGGCCTTCGAGGAGACAGCGGAATTCCTGAACGCGGGGGCCGGACAATGACGACACCGGTCGCTGTGCATCCGCTCGTCTCGCCGTGGGGCCGCTTCGGGCTCTATAGCTTTTTCATCGACGCCGCCGAACCGGCCATCGTCGATACCGGGATCGCGTCCTCCCCGGCTGAAGGCATGATGCCGGCGCTGGAGGCGATCGGACGCCGGATCGAGGACGTCCGCTGGATCCTGCTGACGCACGGGCACATCGACCACATCGGCGGCGCCTACGCCTTGTGGGAGCTCACCGGGCGGCGCGCCCGGGTGGTCATCCATGAGGCCGACGCACCGTTGCTCCGCTCGCGCCGGGCCCATGTGGACGAATACCTGTCCGGGCGGGCGCAGTATGTGCAGGATCCCGACGGCGAAGCGAAGCTCACCGCGGCCACGAATGCCGTGATCTCGGGCGAGATGGAGCCGACGTTGCTGGTGCGGGGCGGCGAGAGCATCCCGCTGGGCGGCGGCGTCACGGTGTCGGTCCACTCGATCCCGGGCCACACCCCGGGGTCGGTCGCTTACGTCCTCGACGGGCAGAATGACGTCTTCGTCGGCGACGCGGTCCAGGTTCACGGCGCGGCCAACGGCTTCCCCGGGTTCGTGGATCCGGCCGCCTACCGCTCGAGCCTTGAATACCTGCGCGATGAAGTCCGTCCCGGGCACTTGTACCTGGGGCACCCCTATCGCCGCGGGGACGGCACGCCCTACGGCGTGGAGCTCGACGCCGAACAGGCCAGGGAAGCGCTCCAGGGGAGCCTGGACATCGAGGCCCGCGTCAACAATGCGGCGTGTGCCAGCTTGACGTTGGGCCTGCAGGACACGGACTCGCCCTACTCCCCCTTTGCGCCCGCGGCCAAGGAGCTTGGATACGAAGGAGATCCCACGCTGGAGCCCTCCCCGTTCTTCACCACCCTGCACGGGTACCGCACGTCGCTGGACCATTTGATCGAAGATGAGGAGACCACCACTCATGGATGACTTTCAGTTGCTGAATGCCAGCGGGCAATCCATAGCTGTCCGCAAGGACCTTCGGGTCCCGATGCGGGACGGCGTCGAGCTCGCGGCGGACGCCTACCTCGGCACCGAAGACAAGCCGCGGCCGGCCCTGGTTGCCCTGAGTCCGTACGGCAAGGAACTGCAGGCGCTCGCCCTCACTACTCCCCCGCAGCGGCGGCCGAGCCCCATGTGGGACGGCTGCATCGAGGCCGGGGACATCGCCAGGATCGTGAAGGAAGACTACGTCCACGTCATCGGCGACCTCCGCGGCTCGGGCTTCTCGGGCGGCGAGCACATCGGCAACTACAACGCCGGCGGTGTCCCGCTCGGCGAGGATGCCTACGATTTCATCGAATGGGTCGCCGCGCAGCCCTGGTGCGACGGCAACGTCGGCATGGTGGGCATCTCCTACTTCGGTTCCATGCAGGTGCTGGCGGCAGCCGAGCGTCCGCCGCACCTCAAGGCGATCTTTGTCTCCGGCGGCCACTACGACTTCTACGAAACGACGTACCACGGAGGCATCATGTGGTTCATGCCGCGTGCCGCCCGCGAGGGCCGTGGAGGCGACTCCGGCTGGGCGTTCACCGACGACGTCAAGTCCCGCATGATCGAGACGTATTCCCCAGGGGAACTCAAGAAGCTCGTCGCCATGCGCCTTGAGGACCCGGACATCGGTGCCTGGCCGAACCTCGTCCACCTGCTGAACTACCCTAAGAACCATGAGGCCTGGTTCGACATCGTCATGAACGAGCTGGACGGCGAATGGTACGAAGAGCGCAACCCCATCACGCTGGCCCCGAACATCGACATCCCCGTCTGGCTGCAGCTCGACCAGGGCCGCGGGTGGACCCTGGACGGCACCATCGAGCTGTACAGCGCGCTGAAAGGACCGAAAAAGCTGACCATCGGCCCCTACCCGCCCATGCAATCGCGTCCCTTCATCGAGGAGCACGACAAAATGTTCCGGTGGTATGACTACTGGATCAAGGGCATCGACAACGGGGTCATGGACGAGCCGCCCGTCAGCGTCTTCGTGGAGGGCTCGCGCGAGGTGGTGACCGCCGGGCAGTGGCCGCCGAAGGACATCGAATACACGTCCCTCTACTTCCGCCCTCGCCACAAGCTGTCGCAAGAGCCTGAGCCGATGGGTGCCGAGTACGCAGCCCCGGATGGTTTCTATCAAGCCCCGCTAACGGTAACGGACAAGGTGGAGATCCTCTCGTGGAGCACCGACCCGTTCGAGCAGGATACTGAACTCATCGGCGCCGGCGCCGCCCATATCTTCGCGGAACTCGACCAGGCCGACACAAACTTCATCCTGCGGCTCTGGGACTCCGCGCCGAACGGGCAACGGCAGCTGATCACCACTGGATACCTCAAGGCCTCGCACCGCGAGCTGGATGACCGGACCACTGAGGGGAACCCGTACCACCCGCACACCCGGTCCGTGCCCGTGGAGGCCGGGGCGATCGAGGAGTACGTACTGCGCCTCTACCCGTTCGCGAACAGTTTCAAACCAGGCCACCGCCTCACGGTTGAACTGTCCAACAATGAGCCGCTGGCCGACGATCACAACGCACTGCTCCCGCCTGACGCCTTTCATCTGCCGGTGGGCCGCCCCGTCACGCACAAGATCTACCGCGACGCCGCCCACCCATCGCGGCTCGTCTTGCCGTTCACGACGTGAGTGGCTGGGAAGCGGCGTTGATGAATCCGATGACGATCGCTGTCCACCAGCACAGCTGCGAGATGGCCAGGCACGAGAGCATGTGGAAGCGTTGGCCCAGGGTGAGATCCAGAAACGATGCCGAAGGCGGCAGGTGTGCCAGCCGCCTCATGAGCGGGATGAGCATGATTCCGTTCAAGGTGAGGACCAGCACGGCCAGCAGCTTGACGTCCGTCAAGGGGCTGCTCAGGCGGGCGTCAAGGAAGACTCCGCTCGCGAGCAGGCCGGCGAGTCCACCCCAGATCAACGGTGTCGCGGCCCCGTCGAGCCGGAGTGTCTCGGCCAGTCCACGCCTGCCAATCAGCCACAGGAACCCGTGCCAGTCCACGAGGAGGATGGCGCCGAAGGACACCACCATGGCAAGAATGTGGGCGATCAGCGCGTAGGTGTGAACGACGCCGACGACGTGCGTGGTCGCCGCCATCAGCACGGAAGCCAGCCACGCCGTGGCCGCCGAAATGCTCAAGATGACAACCAGCCGGCGCGTGGCCTGTTCGGACTCGCGGCGTCGAGCCGTACGCCTGCTCACTGCGATATAACTCATAACTACCCCGTTGCAGCCCGGAGCGCTGACGGCGGGGGAAGAGCCGCCATGGACGGCTATCCCCTGCCGTGCCTAGGCCGACCAGGCAAACGGAGCCGAGAAGGAGTTCTTCCCGGCGTTGTCCCAGGTCATCCCGAACACGTCCACGCGGGCCGTGCTGGCGGTACCCGCCGCCAGGGTGTCGGCCGGGAAGCCGATTCCGCTGACTTTCACTCCCAGCCCGGTGGCATCCAACGGGGACACGAAGTCCTCAACAGCCATGTCGACGGCGCTGCCAATGCGGACCTGGTGCGAAGGCCCGTCCTCGGTGTAGGCCATTTCCAGGGACTCCATTCCCGCCATTTCACCGATCAAGGGGGTCAGGCCCTCCATCGGTCCGCCGAGCTGTCCACCGAAGACGCCACCGAGCGCTTCCGCCTGCTCCGGCGAGGCAGCGGCATCCATCAGAACGCCGATCTTCCATCCCCCGTCGCTCATGAGGGCGGGTGTATCGGCGACGACGCAGACTGTCAGGCCCCCGACGTCGACGCCGTTCACCTCACCGGAGTCCACATGAAAGGCGAGGGCCACGTTGCAGCGATCGTTGTCCGCCGGTGCGGTCAACCCGGAAGTGGAACACGGGCAGACCATGTCGCAGTTGCAATTCTCAAAATACGTACCCTCGACGTGCCACGACATCTGGGGCTCCTTTCGACGAGGCATCCCCAGAAAAAGTCTCCTCGTGGCCCGGAACAGTGTCAACGCTCTCCGGATCCCTCACGGATCCATGGGACGTACCTCGATCGGCCACAGCCTGGCCTCCCCGAACTTGCCCGCAATTTCCACAGCCCGGGCCATGTCCACGCAGTCGACCACGTAGTAGCCGGCCACGATTTCCTTCGTTTCGATGAACGGGCCGTCGGTCACCGTAGGCCCGCCGCCGTTGTTTCTCACGAACTTCGCTTCCTCACCCAATTCATGAGCCTCCACGAACTCTCCGGAGGCCCTGAGTTCCTTTTGCAAGGAGGTGTGCGCCTCCATGATCGCGTCGATCTCGGACGCGGGAAGCGCGCTCCAGGTGTCGAAGTTGTTTTGAATCAGCAAGAGGTGTTTCATTTTTTCTCCTTAATGGCAGGGGTGCGGCTGTTCCGTTTGGGTTCAGACAAGGACGAGGACGCAGAACTAGTCTCCGCGAGGCGCCTGCCAAGGTAGCGGCGTTCCGCCTCGGACGGTGCGAGTTCGCAGGCCCGTTGGTATTCGTCCCGCGCCTCCGACCTCCGGCCGAGCCGCCTCAGGAGGTCCGCTTTCGCGGCAGGCAGAAGGTAGTACCCCTCGAGCGACCGCGACTGGTCCAACTGCTCGATGAGGGCAAGCCCGGCTTCGGGACCTTGGGACATCGCGACGGCGACAGCGCGGTTGAGCTCGACAACCGGCGACGGCGCAATCTGCGCCAGGGAGTCGTACAGCAGGGCCACCCGGGCGAAGTCTGTACTCCCAGGGGTTCGGGCGGTCATATGGCACGCCGCAATCGCGGCCTGGACACGGTAGCTCCCCGGCCGGGAACGGCGTGAAATTCCAAGCCGTTCGGCCGCGGCAAGGAGCGCAACGGCCTCGGCAATCTCAGCGTGGTCCCACAAGCCGCGGTCCTGCTCCTCCAACGTCACCAAGTCCCCCGCGTCGTCGGTTCGCGTGCTCCGCCTGGCGTGGTGGAACAGCATGAGGGCCAGGAGACCCGCAGCCTCCGGTTCTTGCGGGGAACCGGCGAGCAGCGAAACGAGCAAGCGGTTGAGGCGTATCGCTTCCCGGGCAAGGGACTCGCGGATCAAGGATTCACCGCCCGTGGCGGAATAGCCTTCGTTGAACATGAGATAGAGCACCGCCAAGACCCCGGACGTGCGTTCAGCCCTCAGCTCCGGCGGCGGTACCCGATACGGGATTCCTGCGTCACGGATCTTTGCCCGTGCGCGGACGAGCCGCTTTGACATGGTTGCCTCCGAGACGAGGAATGCGCGCGCAATCTCACCCGTGGTCAGCCCCGCGACGGTGCGCAGCGTCAACGCAACCCTCGCGTCGAGCGGGAGGGCGGGGTGGCAACACGTGAAGATCAGGCGCAGCCGGTCGTCTTCCGCGCCCGGATCAATGCCACCCCGTTCTTCCAGGCTTTCGAGCTGGGCGATAATCGCTAGTTCACCGACCGCCCTCTTTTCGCTGGCGGCACTCCGCATCCGGTCGATTGCCCTGTTCCTGGCCACAGTGGTCAGCCAGGCCCCGGGATTCCTCGGAATGCCGTGCTCGGGCCAGTCGACGAGGGCCTTCGCAAACGCGTCCTGGACACAATCCTCTGCCAGGCTCCAGTCGCCCGTCACGCGGATGAGGGTTGCAGTGATGCGCGCGGTCTGCCCGGAGGAGGCTGCCTCGACGGCGGTCCGGGTATCCGTCAGTCCTGAATCCACGTCTCCCCTCCCACGTTCACGACGCCGGCCACCGGGCATACCGCTACAGCCCGAGCGGCCACACTGGCCTGATCTCGATCTTGCCGAATCGTGCCATGGGATGCTTGGACGCCACCTCAATGGCCTCATCGAGATCGGCGCACGCGATGATGTCGTATCCGGCAATCCATTCCTTTGTCTCCGCGAACGGGCCGTCCGAGACAACCACCTCGCCCGCCCGCACCGTGACGGTGGTCGCGTCCTCGACAGGACGCAGCCGATCACCGTGGCGGCTCACGCCCCGGCTTTCCATCTCGGCCACCCATTCCTCGATATTGTCCTCGGCGGCGACATATTCCGGCGCTGCTGGATCGCTGCAAATGAAAAGCATGTACTCCACGATGACTCCTTTTTATCGGTTGATACACCATGACGACGGGCGGGACCCCGCGAAAAGGACACTGCCACGGAAATTCTTTTCTTCAAGCAAAAAAGGCCGTGATCCTGCCCCCTTGACCATGTTGACACCCACAAGGGCGGGGGCAAGACTGATCATAGGTTCGCGTCCTGCGCGCGGCAGGACGTCTGGCCCTAAGGGGTGGACAATGCAGATTCCGGCTCCATTTGATTATGAGCGCGCGAGTGACGTCGCAAACGCGCTGGCCCTCCTCGAACGCCACGGTCCCGAGTCGCGCATCATCGCAGGCGGACACAGCCTGCTGCCGATGATGAAGCTGCGGCTGGCGCGGCCGGAGTGGCTCATCGACATCAACGACCTGGCGGAACTGGAATTCATCCGCCGGGACGGTGAAGAGTTGCGCGTGGGAGCATTGACCCGCCACACGGCGCTCCTCGAGTCCGCCGACGTCGCCGATCTCTTCCCGATCATTCACGACGCCGAGCAGGTGATCGCGGATCCTGTGGTCCGCAACCGCGGAACAATCGGCGGCTCCCTCTGCCAGGCCGATCCGGCGGAAGACCTCTCTACCGTTTGCGATGTTCTGCGCGCCCAGGCCGTGATCCGCGGGCCCGACGGCGAACGGACCGTCCCGATGTCGGATTTCCACCGCGGCCCCTACGAAACCGCGGTGGCGCAAAACGAACTGTTGTACGAAGTCCGCTTTGCGATCCGCCCGCGCTCGGGCAGCGCCTACGAAAAGGTGGAACGGCGGGTGGGTGACTGGGCGGTCGTCGCGGCCGGGGCCGCCGTCGGGCTGGCCGCGGACGGCACGGTGGAGGAGGCCGCAATCGGGCTGACGGCGGTCGGACTGGACGGCACTATTCCCGAGGCCGAGGCCGTGCTCCTCGGACAACAGCCGCATGAAGAGCTGTTCGTCGAAGCCGCACGCATCGCAGCCGCCGCATGCCACCCGGTGGACGACCAGCGTGGGCCGGTCGACTACAAACGGCACCTGGCCGACGAACTTACCCGCAGGGTCCTGCGCCGTGCTTGTGCGCGTGCCGCAGGTGCACAGGAAGGCTGAAGGCAATGCAGATCAGCATGGCGGTCAACGGGGACGAGGTGACCCGGGAGATCGAACCCCGCGTGTTGCTGGTCCACTTCATCCGCGAAAACCTTGGATTGACCGGCACGCACTGGGGATGCGACACGAGCAACTGCGGAACCTGCGTGGTCCTCATGGATGGACAACCGGTGAAGTCGTGCACCGTGCTGGCAGCCATGGCCGACGGACACGACATCCGGACCGTCGAGGGACTGGCCGTCGGCGGCACGCTCGATCCCGTGCAGCAAGGGTTCATGGAGGAACACGGCCTGCAATGCGGATTCTGCACTCCCGGCATGATGCTCACCGCCAGGGCCCTGCTGGACCGCAAGCCGCATCCCGACGACGCCGAAATCCGCCAAGCCATCTCCGGCCAGATTTGCCGGTGCACCGGGTACGCGACGATCGTCCGCTCGGTGCAATGGGCCGCAGCCAACCCGCCTGGTTGGGACACTGAGACGGACGCTGGGACGGACGACGGCGGTGCCGCCGGCACCACCGCGGAAGAGGTGACGGCATGACCACCGTTCAGGAGCATGCACCCAACCCGGCGGCCGGAGACCCGGGCCGCCCGATCGGGTTCGGCCGCCTCCAGCGCAAAGAGGACCCGCGGTTCGTCCGCGGCAAGGGCAATTACCTCGACGACATCGTGTTGCCCGGCATGCTGCACGGAGCCATCCTGCGCGCCCCCGTCGCGCATGCACGGCTGGTGTCGATAGACACGTCCGAAGCGTTGGCGCATCCCGGGGTCCGCGCGGTCATCACCGGCAATGACCTGCAGGCCCTCAACCTCGCGTGGGCGCCTACCCTGTCGGCCGACGTGCAGGCAGTCCTTGTCACGGACAAGGTCCGCTTCCAGGGCCAGGAGGTCGCTTTCGTCGTCGCCGAGGACCGCTACGCCGCCCGGGACGCCCTCGAGCTGATCGACGTCGAATACGACATGTTGCCACCCGTGATTGATGCCCGCCACGCCCTCGACGCCGGCGCGCCGGTCATCCGGGACGATATCGAGGGCCGGACGGACAACCGGATCTTCGATTGGGAGATCGGCGATGCCGCTGAAAGCGAGGCGGTGTTCGCCGCCGCCGACATCGTCGTCACCCAGGAGGTCGTGTACCCGAGAGTGCACCCTGCACCCATGGAAACCTGCGGTGCCGTGGCGGACTTCGACCCGATCGACGGCAGGCTGACACTCTACGAAACAACCCAGGCCCCTCATGCCCACCGGACGCTGTACGCGATAGTCGCCGGCATTCCGGAGCACAAGATCCGGATCGTCTCCCCCGATATCGGCGGGGGCTTCGGCAACAAGGTGGGCATCTATCCCGGCTACGTCCTGGCCGTCGTCGGCTCGATCGTCACCGGCAAGCCGGTCAAATGGGTGGAGGACCGCTCGGAAAACCTGATGTCGACGTCGTTCGCCCGCGACTACATCATGCAGGGCGAGATCGCAGCCACCAAGGAAGGCAAGATCCTGGCAGTCCGGACCAGCGTACTGGCAGACCACGGCGCCTTCAACGCGACCGCGCAGCCCACCAAGACCCCGGCCGGCTTCTTCTCCATCTTCACCGGGAGCTACGACCTGAAGGCGGCCTACTGCAAAGTCACGGGTGTCTACACCAACAAGGCGCCCGGGGGCGTGGCCTACGCCTGTTCCTTCCGCGTGACGGAAGCTGTCTACCTCGTGGAGCGCATGGTGGACATCCTGGCCCGGAAACTGGAGATGGATCCGGCAGAGCTCCGGCTGAAGAACTTCATCAAACCGGAACAATTCCCGTACGCCAACAAGACCGGCTGGGTCTACGACTCCGGCAACTACGAGCCCGCCATGCGGTTGTCCATGCACATGGCCGGGTACGAGGACCTCCGGCGCGAGCAGCGCGAAAAGCGGGAGCGCGGCGAGCTCATGGGCATCGGCGTCTCCTTCTTCACCGAGACCGTCGGCGCCGGGCCCCGCAAGCACTTCGACATCGTCGGACTCGGGATGGCCGACGGCGCCGAACTCCGCGTCCACCCCACTGGCAAGGCCGTCGTCAGGATCTCGGTACAGAGCCAGGGGCAGGGCCACGAGACCACGTTCGCCCAGATCGTGGCCGAGGAGCTCGGCATCCCGCCGGAGAGCATCGACGTCGTCCACGGCGACACCGACCAAACGCCTTTCGGCCTGGGCACCTATGGGAGCCGCTCGACGCCGGTCAGCGGCGGCGCGGTGGCGCTGGTGGCGCGGAAGGTCCGGGACAAGGCGCGGTTCATTGCGGCGGCCATGCTTGAGACGCGGCCCGAGGACCTTGAGTGGGAAAAGGGCCGCTGGTTCGTGAAAGGCGATCCAAGCGCCGGCAAGACGATCGCCGAGATCGCGTTCGGCGCCCACGGCACAGTGGCTCTCCCGGACGGCATCGACGGCAACCTGGACGCGGAGGTGACCTATGACCCTCCCAACCTGACGTTCCCGTTCGGCGCCTACATTTGCGTGGTGGACGTCGACGCCGGGACCGGCCACGTCAAGGTCCGGCGCTTCATCGCGGTGGACGACTGCGGAACCCGGATCAACCCGATGATCATCGAAGGCCAGGTCCACGGCGGGCTGACCGACGGCGTCGGGATGGCGCTCATGGAAATCATCGCGTTCGACGAGGACGGCAACTGCCTCAGCGGATCCTTCATGGACTACCTCATCCCGACGGCGATGGAAGTCCCCGACTGGGAGACAGGGTTCACCGTCACACCGTCCCCTCACCACCCCATCGGCGCCAAAGGCATCGGCGAATCGGCCACGGTCGGATCCCCTCCAGCCATCGTCAACGCCATCGTGGATGCCTTGGCGCCGTACGGCGTGACCCACATGGATATGCCGTGCACGCCCGCCCGGGTGTGGGAGGCCATGCAGGGCCGAGCCAGGCCACCGGTGTGACATGCCCTTGCACGGAGAAGCCTTGGCCGCGAAGGCGCAGGAACTGGTAGGACGTCGGGAACCGTTTGTGCGCGCCACGGTAGTGCGCGCGCAGCATCCCACCAGTGCTCATGCCGGGGACACCGCCCTGGTGTTGGCCAACGGAGACATCGACGGGTTCCTTGGGGGCACATGCGTCGAGGCTTCCGTGCGTGAATACGGATTGCAGACGTTGTCCAAGCACGAACCGCTGTTGCTCCGCGTTGTTCCCGGCGAACCGTCCCGCACCCGCGAGGAGGGCGCCGTCGAGGTCGCCAACCCCTGCCTCAGCGGCGGCGCGGTGGAGATCTTCCTTGAGCCGCACATGCCCGCTCCCCGGGTGGTCGTAGTCGGTCCAACCCCCGTGGCGCAGGCCTTGGCTGCCTTGGGTGCCATCCTCGACCTGGACATGGAACTCAGCGACGGAACCGCTGCTGAACCGCGGGCCGACGACGCCGCCCTCATCGTCGCGTCCCAGGGGCGGGACGAGGAGCCCGCGTTGGAGGCAGCGCTCCGGCTGGGGGTACCGTACGTCGCCCTCGTCGCGAGCCGCACACGCGGCGCGGCCGTCCTGGCCTCGCTCGACGTCGACGACGAGCAGCGGGCGCAGGTGCACAGCCCGGCGGGCCTGCTGCTGGGCGGCCGGACACCTGCCGAAATCGCGCTGTCGATACTGGCGGAACTTGTGTCCGTGCGCCACCTTGGCAGGTCCGCTGCGGCGGCGGAGACTGAGACGGCGGATCCGGTTCCGGCGAGCGCCGAACCGGCGAGCGCCGAACCTGCGAGCGCCGAACCTGCGAGCGCCGTGGATCCCGTCTGCGGCATGAGCGTCGCGGCTGTGGAGTCGACGTTGCACGCCGAGCATGCAGGAACGACGTATTACTTCTGTTCCGCTGGATGCCGGAGGGCCTTCCTCGCCGATCCGGAACACTATGCCGCCGCGTCGTGAACCCCCCGCCGCCCGAGCGGCGCGCGCGGGCGCGGAAGACGAGGTGCGGCGGCTTGTCCCGGATGTTTCCGCGCTCATGTCCGCCCTCGACGACGGCGACTACCTTGCCGACGTCGGGTTGGCCACTGCTCTGTTCCTGTCCGTCCGGTTGCCGCAACCCATCCTGTTGGAGGGTGAGGCCGGCGTCGGGAAGACCGAGGCGGCGAAGGCCCTGGCCAAGGTGCTCGGCACTCCCCTGTACCGTCTGCAGTGCTACGAGGGCATAGATGTGGCCGAGGCCCTCTACGAGTGGAACCATCAACGGCAGCTTCTGGGCATCCGTTTGGCCGAGGTCCGGGACGTCCGCGTGGAAGAGGCTGATCTTTTCGGGGAACAGTATTTGTTGCGTCGACCGCTGCTGAAGGCGATCGAGCATCCCGGGCCGCGCCCGGCCGTCCTGCTGTTGGACGAGATCGACCGGGCGGACGCTGAGTTCGAGGCCTTCACTTTCGAGCTGCTGGCCGAGGCCGCAGTGACGATCCCGGAGCTGGGCACGATCCGGGCCACGCATCCGCCGGTCGTCGTCCTGACCTCCAACCGGACGAGGGACCTGCACGACGCGCTGACCCGGCGCTGCCTCTACCACTGGATTGACTACCCCCGGCCCGAGCGCATCGCCGCGATCGTGCGGCGCAGGGTGCCCGGGAGCGCCGAGCCGCTCGCCTTGGACGCCGCAGCCGCGATCACGAGGCTGCGGTCCCTGGACATGGCCAAACCCCCGGGGATCGCGGAGGCAATCGACTGGGTGGCCGCCCTCACGGTGCTCGGCGTGGAACGGCTGGACCCGGCCGCGGTGAAACAGACCTGGGGTTCGGTCCTGAAGAATCGCGACGATCTGGACACGGCCTGGGCGCGCGGCCCCGCGTGGGTGGCCGGCAGCCATGACTGAATACCCGCTCAGGAATGGCCTGGCGCATGTCGATGCCGCGGTTTTGGCGGTGGGGCTCAGCACGGCCCTGCGCCGTGCCGGACTGCCGGGTTCTCCTGATCGCGCGGCCTGGCTGGCGCAGGCACTCAGGCTCGTTTCCCCTCTTGCGCGTGAGCCGCTGTACTGGACGTGCCGGGTGGCCCTCGTCTCCTCGCACGAACAACTGCCGGTATTCGATGCCGTCTTCTCTGCCGCGTTTGACGGGATCCCCGATCCAGCGGACACCCGCGGCGATGCCAACAGCCCTCCGGCAGGCCGCGCGGCAGAGCACATCCGGGCCGCTCCCGGCGAACGAGTACCCGCTCATGCGGGCAGCCGCGTCCCGGCGTCGCGGACACCCGTCGCCACCCCCGGCGTGGAGGGCGGGAACGGCGAATCCGACGCACCCTGGGTCGAGGCAATCCTGGCGATGGCCTCCCCTGACGAGCACCTGCATGAGAAGTCCTTCGCCGAGCTCACTCCCGAGGAAACAGCCCGCGTGCGCCAGCTGGTGCGGCGCATCATGCTGGCTACCCCGGAGCGGCGAAGCCGCAGGACACGCCAGTCGACCCGCAGCGGCGCCAAGCTGGACCTCCGGCGCACCATCCGCGCGGCCCGGCGCAGCGGCGGTGACGCGAGCTCCCTTGTCTATGCCCGCCGTCGTCCGCGTCCGCGCCGCTTGGTGTTCCTGTGCGATGTATCCGGCTCCATGGAACCGTACACGCAGGTCTTCCTTTCCCTGCTTCAAGGCGCAGTAGCCGGGGCCCAGGCCGAAGCTTTCGTGTTTTCCACCCGGCTGACCAGGCTGACCCGGCAGCTGTCGAACCGCAACGCTGACGAAGCCCTGGCGCTGGGAGCCGCCGCCGCCCGGGATTGGGCGGGTGGCACCCGCCTTGCGGAGAGCATCCAACGGTTCATCGATGGCCATGGACGCCGTGGATTGGCACGGGGTGCGGTGGTTGTGGTGCTCTCGGACGGTTGGGCCCAGGACGCACCGGAACTGGTGGACGCCCAGATGGCGAGGCTGCGGCGCCTCGCCTTCCGGATCGTCTGGGTCAATCCGAGGAAGGCGGGGACGGACTTCCAACCGCTTGCAGGTGGCATGGCCGCTGCGCTGCCCTATTGCGACGCCTTCGTCAGCGGCCACAATTACGCCGCGTTGGCGGAAGCCGCAACCGCCATCCGCTCGCAGCGGTCACGTCCGGCAAGGGGCCGCGGAAACGGCCGCGTAGGGCAACTGAACAGGTCAGGAAAGGACAGGCATGACTGAGACCGCCATAGAGCTTGTCGGCGTGACGAAGCGGTTCGGTTCCCTCACCGCCGTCGACGACCTCAGCCTGCAGGTTGAACGCGGGGAGATTTTCGGCCTCCTCGGACCCAACGGCTCAGGCAAGACGACCACCATCGACATGATCAGCGGCCTCAGCCGCCCAAGCTCCGGCCACGTCACGGTTCTGGGCGTCGACCTGCTCAAGGATCCGCGCGGGATCCGGCGCTCGCTCGGGACAGTGCCGCAGGAGAACGCCCTGTACGAGGAACTCACGGCGGAGGCCAACCTCCGGTTTCATGCCGACCTCTTCGACGTGCCCAGGCACGGCCTCGAGAGAAAGATCACGTCGCTGCTTGAGCTTGCGCAGTTGGTGGAACGCCGGAAGAGCCGCGTTTCAACTTTCTCCGGCGGCATGAAGCGAAGGCTCGCATTGGTCCGGGCCATGCTCCACGAACCCGAGCTGCTCTACTTCGACGAACCGACCCTCGGCGTCGACGTGCAAAGCAGGCATGCCCTCTGGGACCGGATCCTCGAGCTCAAGGATCACGGCACCACCGTACTCATCACCAGCAACTACCTTGAGGAAGCCAACGCCTTGTGCGATCGCTTGGCCATTATCGACCGCGGACGGCTGGTAGCGCTCGATTCGCCGTCCAAATTGCGGCGCAGCTTCGGTGACACGGTGCTTGAAATGCGCACGCATCCAGCGCCCGGGGAGGAGATCGTTCGAACGGTTCTCGCGCTCCCCGGCGTTGTCTCGGCAACTGCTTCCGACGGCTCGCTGAAGGTCACGGTGGAGGGCGGCGCCGATGCCACCGGCAGGGTGGTGACCGCCGTCGTCGGTGGAACCAGCCTGGAGGAGATCCAGAGCCGGGAGCCGAGCCTCGACGAGGTCTTCCTGAGCCTGACAGGCAAGGAGCTTCGGGAATGAGCCTCCGCCATGACCTGCGTGTGGTCCGGGCCGTCGCGGCAACGGACATCCGCCTGACCCTCCGGGAACCCTTGTTCGCGGTCATCGGCGTCCTCATCCCGATCAACTTCCTGCTTCTCTTCCTGCTCTTCGCGATCAGCGGCGGCCAGGCACCGATCGCCGTCGTGATGAATGACCATGGTCCGCTCGCGGAACGCTTCGTCCAGGCCATGGACGGCGCGCATTCGTTCATCATCCACACCGCGACCCCCGCCGATGCGGAACGGGAGATCCGCTCCGGCGGCATTGTCGCCGTCGTGACCGTGTCGCAAGGGTTCGACTCCGCCCTCGCCGCCAGAGAGCGGATCGAGATTCCGGTGGAAGTCAACAACTTGAACGTCGACTTCACCAACGACATCCGGCGGGCCGTTCCGCTGTCCATCACGTCCTTCTACGCGGATGCCTTCCCCGAGCAGGTGGTGGTGACAGCCCGCGAGTCCGATGTGCAGGCCCAGGACACCGGCTACATTCCCTACCTCGCCGTGAGCATCATGGTTGCCGGCCTGATGCTCGCGTCCCAACTGCAGGGCAGCGTCAATACCGCGCGCGACTACGAGCTCGGGACCATCAAGGAACTCGCGCTGGCGCCTGTGAGCCGTCTGACCATCGGTGTGGGCAAGGTACTTGGTGCCGCAGTCCTCGCCTCGGCGTCCACGCTGCTGCTACTCGCCGTCGTGGTCCTCTTGATCGGAGTCCGCCCGCTCCATCCCCTTGAAGTAGTGGGCTTCGGACTCCTGATTCTTGCGACCTTCCTCGCCCTTGGTGTCCTTGTCGGGACGCTGGTCCGTAGGAGACAGCAGGCAATCCCCCTGTCGATCGCGGCTGTCCTTCCCCTGTTCTTCTTGAGCGGACCGTTCGGGCCGGCGAACTGGCTGGGTGCCATCCCGGGCGCGATCGCCGCGATATCGCCCCTCACGTATGCGATCGCGGCCTTCCAGCACGCCTTCCACGGTTACCAGACTGCTCCGCAAGGCCTTGCTGTCGACGCGATCGTGCTGGCAGCCTTCACCGTGGTGGCCATCGGGTGCGCGGCTTTCGTGTTCGGCCGGCGGGGGGCGGGGCACTAATGGCCGCCGGACGTGCCGTGCTCGCCATTGCGGCGAAAGACATCCTGACCTGGTTCCGGACGCCGTCGGCGATTCTGGCCAGCCTCCTGCCGCCAGTCGCGTTCATGCTGATCATCTTCGTGGTGGCCGGTGCGGTGGGCCGCAACCCGGTGGCGCTGGTGGTGGAGGACAGCGGACCGCAGGCTCAACGACTCGTCTCGATCCTTGAGAACTCGGATGCCTTCCGCGTCCAGCGTGCCGACCCCGCTGAAGCCACACACCTGCTGGACACCCTTCAGGTTGCGGCGGTCATTACCGTGCCGGCCACGTTCGACGACGACTACCGGGCACAGCGGCCCGACCCCGTCAGCGTGCAGATCAACAACCTGAACCTCGACTTCACCAACGATCTGCGCCGCTCGGTTCCCGCTGCGATTACCACCTTCTATGCCGGCCAGCCGGACACGCCGATCATGGTGGGCGTCGCCGAATCTGACTTGAGGCCGCACGACGTCGACCTGGTCCAGTTCCAGCTCGTGCCGATCCTGGTGCTCCTGCTCACGATCATGGGAATCGTGAACGGCGGACTGGCCGCCGCCCGTGAGTTCGAGGATCTGACCATCAAGGCCCTTTTGCTCTCGCCGATCGCCCGCGGCACCTTGATCATCGGCAAAATCCTGGCGTGCTGGGTCACGACGATGCTCGTGGCGGCGGTGGTGCTGGTCTTGTCGTTCGCCTTCGGGGTCCTCCGGCCTGCCGGCTGGTATTGGTTGCCGGCGCTGGCCGCGATCGGGCTGATCGCGCTGGCGGCCTCGGGGCTCGGCACTGCCCTGGGAGGTGCGCTGCGGCGCTTCTCAGCCGTCGCCGGGGCCGGAATCAACCTATCGATCTACCTGTTCTTCCTCAGCGGAGGCATCAGTGTTGCAGCGTTCCTGCCCGGATGGATCCAGGCCATAGCGCACTTCACCCCGACCTTCTACGGCGTGGACGCGCTCGAGGCGGCGATCTTTTACCAGTCGACCGACAACCTGGGCCGCGACTTCGCGGTGCTCATGGCGACAGCCGCCGTCGGGCTCGCGTTAGGGACGCTGTCCCTTAGACGGCGGCTCGCCGATTACTAGGAAGGAGAAACTCGGCATGAGGATCGTCGTCGATCTCACGAAATGCCAGGGTTACGCCCAGTGCGCTTTTCTTGCCCCGGATGTCTTCACGATCCAGGGAGACGAGGCGCTCACGTACGACCCGGACCCCGACGACGCACAGGGCACGAAGGTCCGGCGCGCTGCCGCTGCATGTCCGGTCCAGGCCATCCGGCTCGAACAGCCGCCCGCCCCGGGCACCCTCGATGGACAGTCCGGTCCGGACATGGCTTACCAAACAAGCACGCGGCCCGGAATGTCCGACCCCGTGCTCAACAACGGAGGCGCCTTCAAGAAAACCGGACGGATCGTCATCGTCGGAGCCTCACTGACGGGACTCCACGCCGCAGAGGCGCTGCGTGAGGAGGGCTTCACGGGCTCCCTGACGTTGATCGGCGAGGAACCGCACGAACCCTATGACCGGCCGCCGCTGTCGAAACAGCTCCTCGCAGGGGCATTCCGGTCGGCGGACACTTCACTGCCCCAGCGCCGGGACATCGGCGCCACCTGGCGGCTGGGCGTGGCCGCGACCAGCCTCAATCTGGCGACGAAGCAGGTCCAACTCGCCGACGGCAACCGGATCGGCTTCGACAAGTTGCTGATTGCCACCGGCTTGCGCTCCCGCCCCTGGCCCAACACGGCGGAGGCCGCCCTTGCAGGAGTGCTGACGTTGCGCACCCAGGAGGACTCCGCCACCCTGCGCCACCTCCTCGCAGGCCATCCCCGTCGGGTGTTGGTCATCGGCGCCGGATTCATAGGTTGCGAAGTCGCGTCCGTGTGCCGCGAACTGGGCCTGCAGGTCACCGTCGCCGAGGCTGGTCCGGCTCCGCTCGTCGCTGCCTTGGGAGGCACAATCGGCGCAATAGCCGGCGAACTGCAACTCGAGAACGGCGTGGATTTGCGCTGCGGCGTCCGGGTCACGTCCCTTGAAGGCGATGCCACGGGGCAGCTGCGCCGTGCCGTTCTGTCGGACGGAACAACCCTTGAAGTCGACGTCGCGGTGGCCGCGCTGGGTTCCGTCCGCAATGTCGAATGGCTCGCGGATTCCGGATTGGCATGCGGAGTGTGGGGCGTCGCGTGCGACGCCGGCTGCCGCGCCTTCGACGCGAACGGACTGGTCACCGACGACGTCTTCGTCGCCGGCGACATAGCGCGCGCACCGCAGCCGATGTACGGATATCAATACCTCGCCGTCGAGCATTGGGGCAACGCCATCTCGCAGGCCGAAGTCGCAGCGCACAACATGGTCAGCCAGGAGACCGAACGGTGGCCGCACTTGGCGGTGCCGAAATTCTGGTCGGTTCAATTCGGCACCGAGATCAAAAGCGTGGGAGTGCCTTCGGCCGCCGACGAGGTCGCCATCGTCCAAGGGTCGGTGGCGCAGCGGCGATTCCTGGCCGTCTACGGGTACAAGGGCCGCATCGTGGCGGCGGTCGCCTTCAACCAGAACAAGTGGCTCGACTTCTACGAACCGCTGATCGAGCAAGCGGCCCCGTTCCCGCCGGCATTCCACCACGTCGACGAAGCAACCCATGCCGATCCCGTGCCGGCAGGGTTCAAAGCCGCGCCCAGCCCCACGCAGGACGCCACCGTCGTCGTCACCGGACACGATCCGAATGAACGCCGGGCGAGGCTGACCAACCCAGCCGCCGGCGAAACACCGTCACGCAGACCGGCGGAAAGCGCCGCGAGGACAAAGGAGGGGTCACCATGACCGTGGACAACATTTGGGAGCAGATCCTCGACTACTCACACAGGGCCAATCCCTACCCGCTATACGCTGAGCTCCGCCGGACGCCCGTGGCCAGGCTTCAGGACGGCGCGTATGTTGCCAGCGGCTACGCAGAGATCGCTGCGCTCCTGCATGACCCCCGGGTGAGTTCCGACTTCAGCCACAACCCGGTCGCAGCCGCGGCGGCAGCCGGAGAGAACGGAGACGGCCCCGGCATGTCTCCGACGTTCTTGAGCATGGACCCGCCCGACCACGACAAGTTCCGGCGAATCACCATGCGACACTTCGGCCCACCCACGACGCCGGGCCGCGTCGCCGGGATGGAGCCAAGGATGACGGACATCGTCACGGATCTGATCGACAAGATGGAGGGCCGGACCAGCGTTGACATCGTGGACGAACTGGCATACCCGCTGCCCGTCACCATCATCTGCGAGCTTCTCGGCGTAGCCCCCGGAGACGAACACCGGTTCCGGGCCTGGGTGGAAGTCGCCCTGCAATCCACCGACCCCGGGCTCGACCCGGAAACGCAACAGAAGAAGAGAGCCGAAGCCGGCAAGGAACTACGGGCCTTCATGGAAGAACTGGTGGAAGCCCACCGCCAGGCCCCGGGAAACGACCTGCTTTCTGCGCTTGCCACCGATGACGGCCCTGAAGGCCGCATGCCTGCCGATCAGCTGGTCAGCACCGGACTTCTCCTGCTCATTGCCGGACACGAAACCACGGTGAACCTCATTTCCAACGGGATCCTCACCCTGCTTCGCCACCCGCACGAACTTCGGAGGCTGCGCAACGACCCGGACCTGGCCATCCCGATGGTCGAGGAGCTGCTGCGCTACGAGCCGCCGGTCCATTTCATTCCGTTCCGCACAGCCCTCGACGATATCGACATCGGCGGAACGACCATCACGGCGGGCTCCTCGATCACCCTGCTCCTGGCCGCGGGAAACCGCGACCCCGCCCACGTCGCCGACCCCGACGTGTTCATCCCGGAGCGGCGCGACAACCAGCATCTGGGCTTTGGCGGCGGGATCCACCTCTGCTTTGGCGCCCCCCTCGCGCGACTCGAGGCGCAGACCGCACTCACGGCATTTGCCCGCAGGCTCGAGAACCCGCGGCTCGTGGAGGATCCGCCGAGCTACCGGCCGAGCCCGTTCCTGCGCGGGCCTTCGCACCTGCCGATCGACATCGACGGCGTCGTGGCGCGGCGCTAGGCCCCCGCGCCGTCCTATCCCAGGGTGGAGAGGGTCGCCGGAGCGCACTCGATTCTGACAGGGACGTTCGCATCAACGGACTTGACTTCGCCGTCGATCTGATAGGCCAGCGGCTCGATGGTGGTGAACGAATAGCTGCTCATGCTGGGCTGGTCCCCCAGCCCCATCGTGGCGGCCCGCAGCGCCATCAAGAGGACCCGCCATTTTGGCCTGTGGGCAAAGAGGACCACTTCGAATTTGCCGTCAGCGAGCTTGTCGTCCGCGTCGCTGAGCGTGGCGTACTTCGCCATCTCCGGAATGTTGGCGAGCACGAGGCTGTCCAAACGGCGGCGCTTGCCGTCGGCCTGGCGTATTTCGAAGGGCTCGAACTTGGAGAAGGTCCGCATCACGGAGACCATTTCCTTCAGGGCCCCCTTGCCGCCCTTTTCCAGGTCAATCGCCACGACCGGGGTCAGTCCAAAACCAACATAGGAGTGCGCGTACTCCGCGGGCGAGTCCGATCCTTTGCCTGTGTGGACGCGCAGCAAGTCGATGCTCCGCACACTGCCCGCGGCGATCGCTTCACCGAGCGGCTGGGTGCCGGTGCTCCGCCGGTGGTCATTGGCATTGCCCGCCCCAAGCACCGCGCAGACGGCTTGGGGATTTCCGCCCTGCATCACGCCGTTGACAACCTCGTTGTAACCGCCGTCACCGCTGACGGACACCACCAACACGTCCCCGCCGCCGCTCACCGCATCCCGTGCCAGCTCGACGGCATGTCCGGCGCGGGCGGTCGGCTGGAGCCTGATGTCCACCGGGTAGCTCAGCAGACCCTTCAGCTCACTCTGCAGACCTTCGGCCAGTCTGCGCGCATCCCCGGTGCTGTTGGGATTGAAAATGATGACGATCGATTCAAACGTCCGTGCAGAAGTCATGTGCCGCTCCGATTTTCGCTCGTGATCACTTCGCTAAGTGTACTTACAATCCTCCGCCGCACCCTACGGGCCGTCGGCGAGGACTGCTCTTACCCGGCTGAGCGCGCCTGGCTGAACTGAACAAGCAGCAAGGCCCGGTAGACTTTCGTGCCATCCTCAACCCCTTTCAGGGGTTCCGTGCGGGACGAGAAGCGAAAGCAGACCGATGGACAATCCAACACCACCGACCTCGCCTCGGCGTCCGCAGCCAGGGCGCCGTCCTTCAGCGGGCCGCACTCATCAGGCGCGGGCCAAAGTCACCAGCTACCCCGTGCCTGTCGCCATGGAGCCGGAGGGAGCCGTGCAGGACCCGTTGAAGCGGCCCGTGACGGAGCCTGATCAAGCCCAACCGCCGGCCCCTGCAAACGGCAAGAAGGCCAAGCGATCCAAACGGAAATGGCGCCGCAAGCTCTTGCTGGCCCTGATCACCCCGCTGGTCCTGGTCCAAATCATCGCCTTCATGTTCAGCATGGGCGTGACGCCGGCGCGCACCGCATACATGCTGGAGGCGGGTGAACCCAACGTCTACCAGTTCGTCTCGATCAACCACATGAGCCGGCACTTGCTGGCCGCGACCATCGCCCACGAAGACGAACAGCTCGGCACCCGCAGCGGGGCCTTCGACCTCGGCGACCTCCAGGCGAGGGCCCAGGCATATTTCCAAGGAAAGCCCGACCCGAGCGGTTCCACGATCCCCCAGCAGCTAGTCAAGAACATCTTCCTCTGGGACGACCAAAACGCCGTGCGGAAGGGCATTGAAGCTGTCCTGGCAACCCAGTTCAGCTACACCTTGAGCCCTCAGCGCACCTTGGAGCTGTACCTGAACTATGCGCAGTTCGGCCCCCATCTGTATGGCGTCTGCGCCGCCAGCTGGTACTACTTCGGAACACCGCCGTGGAATATGACCGACTATCAATCCGCGCAGCTGATGGGCGTCCTTCCGCTGCCGGATCTGGTCAAGCGGGATCCCAAGGGAGGCATCTACCTGGGCGCGGGCGTCGACCCCGCCGTGTGGAACCTTGTGAACGGGGCCGCGAATGTCTGGGTCCCCCGGCAGCTCGTTGGCTTGGGCGGATGGCAAGGAGCCGTTGGGACGATCGGCATCTCGGACACTGCGGACAGCCATGCCGACCAGCGCTCCGACAACGACGCATGCTCGACCATGCCCCAAAGCGTGAAGGACCGCATTCAGGGCGAAGCCGGTTAGGTGTGCCTACCGGCGTCGAACCGGGAGCAAATCCCGCCCCGACGGGAGGCTCCGGGCTCAGCCACGCGGCGCCGGCAGGTCCAGGTTCCAGTGGCGCGAGACCATCAGCAGCCAGTCGACGTCGTCGTCGTGGCCTGCGCCCGCGGGTCCCGGGGTGATGAAGAAACGGGAGACAACGCGCTGCGAGCCCTCGGCGTCTCCGTAGAGCACGTCGACGGCGAAGCCCTCGCCAGCCGCTCCCGCGGTGGCGTTGCGGAAGTCGGCCGACTCCGGGTCCCGGATCGCGACCTGGCAGAATCCGGCGTCATTGGCTGGCACGTAGATGTCCCGGGTCAGCCGGTGGAACTCCCCCACCGGCGACAACGGAGCCCTGGAGTCCGGTGGAAGGTGCCAGCCGTGCCGATGGTTGGCCGATCTCGTGGAGATGAACGTCGCGACGGCGAGAACAGTCGTGCCAAGCGCGGTGCCGAGGTTGGAGAGCAATACCCAGTCGACCATAGCCACATTCAACGCCTGTCCCGCGTTGTGGGCAATCGACGTCGGATGTCTACGACGCCCGGCACGGGACCGGGCGCCCGGCGCTGTGCGTTACCGGCCGCCCTCGATCTTCCGGCTGCGCTGATTCTGCGCCATCGGACCATACGGATAGACGCCGACGCGCGGTTGGCTGGCCTCCGTGAGCCGGCTTGTTTCCTCGGAGCTGAGTTCCAGGTCTGCCGCGGCCAGGTTGTCCGCGAGCTGTTCCGTGGTGCGGGCGCCGAGGATCACGGAGGTCACGGCGGGCCGGTCCGCCAACCACGCGAGTGCAACCTGGGAAGCACTGACGCCATGATCCGCTGCGATCTTTTCCACTGTCCCGATGACGTCCCAGGTGCGGGGGTCGTCGTTGCGGGCCTGCCATGCCTCCATGCCACGTTCCGGGTTTTCACCCAGGCGGGTGGCCCCGGTGGGCGGCACGTCGCGCTTGTACTTACCGGAGAGCCATCCGCCACCCAACGGCGACCACGGCAGCAGCCCGATGCCGGCATCCAACGACGCCGGGACGATTTCCGATTCGATTTCGCGGACGAGCAGGCTGTACTGGGGCTGCAACGTCACCGGCGCGCTCCAGCCAAAGGCCTTGGCCACGTGGACGGCCTTGGTCAACTGCCACCCCAGGAAGTTGGAAAAACCGTAGTACGCGATCTTGCCGCTGCTCACGGAGTCGTGCAGGAAACGCAGCGTCTCCTCCAACGGCGTAATGGGGTCCCACGCGTGCATTTGGTAGAGGTCGATCTGCTCCACGCCCAAACGGCGCAGCGAATCGTCCAACGCCCGGGTGAGGTGGCGGCGGGAGGTGCCGACGTCATTCGGTGCCGTCCCCATGGGGAAGCGGCCCTTGGTGGCCAGCACCACGCGGTCCCGCGCGTCGGGCCGCTCGGCCAGCCAGCGGCCGATGATCTCCTCCGATGCGCCGGCGCTGTAGACATCGGCGGTGTCGATGAAGTTGCCTCCCGCCTCGACGTAGCTGTCCAGGATGGCGCGGGACGTTTCCTCCGTTGCCTCGGCTCCGAAAGTCATGGTTCCCAGCGCGTAGTTCGAAACCACGGCGCCGCTGTTGCCCAAAGTGCGGTATAGCATGCTGTTCCTCAATCCTCGACGGGGGTAGTGCGGTTCGAATGATAGGTGCGCCACGTGTGTTCGGGCTCGAACCCGAGCAAGCGCTTGGCCTTGTCGATGGAGAGCATGGTCTCGTGCTCTTCCAGGTCCTTGACCACCTTCACATCAGGGAACACCTCCGCAGCCAGGCTGGCACTGGACCGGCTCATGACGGTGTCCGCGTTCGCCACGATGAACGCCTCGAATCCGGGCTTGCCGTATTCAAGGGCCCGGGCCACGGCCTGCGCGCCGTCCCGGCCGTCGATGTAACCCCATAGGTTCCATTTACGCAGCCTCGCGTCGGCGTCGAAGGACGGGAACCGTTCGTAGTCTTCCACGTCCATGACATTGGAGAACCGGAGCCCCACGATACTCAGCCCAGGGTCCCAGCGCGTCAACTCGATGGCCATCTGCTCTTCGAGGTGCTTTACGAGCGAATAGGTGCTTTCGGGCCGCGCCGGGTATTCCTCATCCACCGGGATATAGGGAGGGTCGACGTCGAACGGCAGTCCCAGCACCGTCTCGCTTGAGGCGTAGACAATCTTCTTGATCCCGGCCCGGCGGGCCGCTTGGAACACGTTGTACGTCGAGAGCATGTTGTTCTCGAATGTCGCGACATCCGGGACGATGCCGGGTGCTGGGATGGCCCCCAGATGCACGACGGCGTCGAAGCCGCTGTGCCGGTCGTCCAGGCCCAGGAACACATCCAGCACCTGGCCATAGTCACGCAGGTCGACGATCGCCAGGCCCGGACTCCTTTCGCCCGCACGGTCCAGGTTCAACACCTGGTGGCCGTCCCCGCTCAGCCGGCGCACCACGTGCCGGCCCAGTTTTCCGCTTCCACCCGTCACTGCAATTCTCATCGGTACTCCTTCGATAGGGCTTGCTGGTCTCCTCATCGACACTAGGGCAGAAACCGGCTCCTGCGCATGGCCCTCCGGATCCTAGGAACGTCAGGCACCCGCTCCCGCGGGACTAATCAAGGTGGGAGGATGGGCGCATGGAACTGCACATTACCGGCGACCCCGCCGCCGACCAGCTGCTCAGCGATGACGCGTTCGCACTTCTCATCGGCATGCTGCTAGACCAACAGGTGACCATGGAGTCTGCCTTCGCCGGACCCGAAAAGATCCGGACGCGCATCGGATCCATGTCCCCTGCCGCAATCGCCGAATATGACCCTGCAGGTTTCGTTGAGGTCTTCAAGGAGCGTCCGTCCGTCCACCGTTTCCCCGGCTCGATGGCCGGCCGCGTCCAGGATCTCGCCGCGACCGTTCAGCGCGATTGGAATGGAGACGCCACTGCCATCTGGACCCAGGACAACCCGGACGGCCAGGAGGTGCTCCGCAGGTTGAAGGAATTGCCCGGCTTCGGAGAGCAAAAGGCAAAAATCTTCCTGGCACTGCTCGGGAAGCAGCGCGGACTCCAGGCACAAGGTTGGCGCGAGGCTGCCGGCGCCTACGGCCAGGAGAGCGCTTTTCTTTCTGTCGCCGACATCGTGGATCCGGAGTCGCTGAGAAAAGTTCGCGCCAACAAGCAGGCTGCCAAAGCCGCGATCAAAGCGGCGAAGGCCTCCGGAAGCTGAGAAGCAGCGGGGCGGGTGTTCCCGCCCATATCGTGAAACGCTTGCAGCATGGATCTCGAAGTGTCGCCCGCGCTCACGATTCCGACGTCGGAACTCGGCTGGCGGTTCTCCCGCTCGTCAGGGCCTGGCGGTCAACACGTCAACACCTCGGACAGCCGCGTCGAACTGTCATGGAATGTCGCCGACTCGGCAGCGCTTTCCGATGACCAACGGCTGCTGCTGGTCACGCGTCTTGGACCCCGTCTCGTTGCCGGGGTGATCACCCTGGCCGCCTCCGAGCAACGGTCCCAGTTGCGGAATCGCGAAATCGCACTGGCCAAGCTCTCGAGCCTCGTGGCGGAGGGTCTTGCTCCCGAAGCGGCTGCCCGACGGGCGAGCAAACCCACCCGGAGCTCGAAGCGCCGGCACCGGGTCGCAAAGGAACACCGGGCGGCGACGAAACAACAACGAAAACGGCCGTCCGCCGAGTAGCTCGCTTAGCGAATCCCGCTGTCGACAACCAGCGTGACATGAACGGGGATCTGCGAGATGACCACCGTCTGGGTCGCCGTCGAAAGGTAACCGCCGATGTTGCTCGCCTTGATCACGTAACGACCGTCAGGCAGCGTGAGATGGAAGGAACCAGTGCCGTCGGTCCGTCTGGAGCCTCGGACAGCGTCCCCGTCCAAGGCGACAACCGCGGCGCCCGAGACGGGGCGCGGCGGACACTCCTGACCGACACGTTCGACGGGACATGCCGGGGCGGTCAGGACAATGCCGGTGACAACGCCGGTATGCCCCGCGTCCGGACCTCCCGGACCGGCGCATCCGCCCAACCACAGGGCCGCGGCCAGCAGGGTCACGGGGAATCGCTTCACTGCACTCACCAATATGTGTCGATTCAGGGCGCAGGGTGAAGGGGATCGATCCACCGGACTATTTCCGGTGGCTCAGCGGACTCGATATCCAGGTTGATGACTATTGGGTCCTGGCCGCTGCGGACAAGGACGCAATTGAGAGCCTCGGTCTGGCTTGCGTTGATCTCCTGATGGGGTACGAACGGCGGAACGAATATGAAGTCGCCCGGCCCGGCGTCGGCGACGAACTCCAGGCTGTCTCCCCACCGCATGCGTGCCCGGCCGCTGACGACGTAGATGACGCTTTGCAGTTCCCCGTGATGGTGGGCCCCGGTCTTGGCATCGGCATCAATGGTGACGGTGCCCGCCCACAGCTTGTTGGCTCCCGCCCGGGCATGCGTGATTGCCGCGGCTCTCGCCATGCCAGGGGTTTGGGGTGTGTTCGGATCGAGCTGCGAACCTGGAATGACTTTGACTCCGTGGTCGCGCCAATTCGGCTGTGAGTCAGGGCTCATTTTCATCCTCCGCGAAGCAGTGGCGGCACCCCTGAGACAATGATAGGCGCGTCAGTAGTGATGCGGTCGTCAGAGGTAGCTGCAGATCCTATCGGCGTCGCACGCCTCCGGATCCGCGGCAGCCGCGGCAGCGTGGTATCCGGCGACGGTGGTGCGCAGCGCGACGAGGTCGGCGATCTGCGCGTCGAGGTCGGCCAACTGCCCGGCCAGAAGGTCGCGAACATGGGTACAAGGGGAGCGGCCTGCGTCGCGCAAAAGCAGGATTTCACGAATCTGCGCGAGTGCCAGTCCTGCGGCGCGCCCACGGCGGATGAAGTCGAGCCGATTGACGGTTTCGTCCGGGTAATCGCGGTATCCGCTGGCAGTGCGCTTCGCCGCAGGCAGCAACCCGTGCTCTTCATAGAATCTCAAGGCCTTGCTGGTCATACCCGCCGCCTGGGCAGCTTCACCGATTCGCACCATGCACCTCGTCTTCCCCCGTTGACCTCCACTGTAGGGGAAGGCGTTCATGGGGTGAAGGCGGACTAGCGCAAGTATTCAGCGAACTCCATTTCGAAGTACCTCTTCGCCCCCACCCCGATCACGGAGATTCTGCGTTCGCCGTCCTTGAACAGGAACACCGACGGAACAGAGCTAATCCCGAAGGCAACCGCGGTTTCGGGATTCTCGTCGACGTTGACTTTGACGACATCGATTTTGTCGGCGTATTCCACCGCGAGCTGTTCCAGGACCGGGAAGAGCCTGGTGCAGGGTCCAGACCAGCCCGCCCAGAATTCCACGACGACGGGTTTGGGTGACTTCATCACCTCGGCGTCGAAGGACGCGTCGGTGACTTCCTTGGTTTTTGCCATGCTTTTCCCCCTATTGAATGGCCCGGTCTGTGATGCCGGACTACTCCTGCGCTCCGTCCCCTTCGCTGTCACCCCGACTGGAAGCCTGCCGTGCCCTCCACCTTCGCACCTTCCCCCAAGGGAAAAGTCAAGGGGAACGGCGGGCGGCCGGACTGGCGAGTCGCACGAAAAGCCATCAAGCTATGTAGGGGGTAATGAGGGAAGAACGCATTCCCTCCGCACAGGAAGGCCCCGCAATTCCCAGCCCAAAACGATCATTCAGTCCCTGGATCCGCACGTACCTCAAGGGCAGTGACGCGGGGCGCGCAGATGCCAAAGGCCTCGGCGCCCTCAAGCCTGTCGAGCCGGCCACCCGGCGGGAGGGCAAGCCCCTCCTCGGCGAAGATCAGGTCTATGTCATGAAATACGAAAAGGAGTACCACCCGGCGTGGTGCCGCGTCGTCGCCGAGAAATGGAGCAGCGCCCCCCGAGGCTTGCTTGTGACCCTTTTGGCCGACGTCGGGATGCGGACCAGGTGCCCGGAATGCGATCGATCCGTGAATTCGGCCACGGAGCCACCCGTGCACGAACACGCAAGACATCCCCAACCCACCCGGCAGCCTGACCAGGTCATCCCGTTACGCGTCGTCGGGTTCTCCCACGGAGTCCTGTTCTTGGCGGCGGGGCCAAAATATCAAGAGCTCCTCAAGGGAACCGCCGTCGAGCCGGCCACCCCGCTGCTCGTCGATGGTCGACGGCACGGAATGCTGCTGCGGGTGGATGCTTCCCGCCAGGAGCCGCTCCTGGTGATCCAGATGGATCCCCGCTACAAGTTCCGAAACGGCGCCTATCAGGTGCGCTTACGACCTCCGCTGCAGCGCTCCGCCACCAAACCGTATGCCGTGGACTTCGTTGAACCGGCGGCGCGGGCCAGGCATGCCGCCCCGCACTGAATCCGCCGCGTCACCTCCCGACCACACCGGGCACCCGTTGAGTGAGGAACTCATCCCAGGTCTTCCGCCCGACGGCCATTTCCTCGGACAGGTTTGCACCCTCCCTGATCGCCTTGGCGGCCTTCCCCGGCATGTGAACGGGAACGAGAAGGCGTCGCTGACCGGCCGCGGAGAGATAGGAGCGGATGAGGTCTCGCATTGGATAGCAGAGCGGCCCGGCAAGATCGGGCACCAGGCCGGCCGGCTCATTGAGGGCGAGTTCCACGAGCCGGTCCGCGACCTCGCCAGCGTCCACCGGCTGGAACCGGAAGCCCTTCGGCACGGGAATGACGGGAAGCTTCGCCATAGCGCGCGCAGTCAGCAGCGTCAGTTCGAAGAACTGGGTTGCGCGGAGTGTACTGAAGGGGATCCCGGATCCTGCCACGACGTCCTCCGCATCCCGCAAGCGCGAAGCCACGAGCCGGCCAAGCGTGCCGGTACCACCCGTCACCAAGATCGTCGAACTCACCTCCGCTTCCCGTCGCATTGGCTCACACCGCGCCGCTGCCCGGCGGACCGCTGAGTACTGTGGGGACATACTCGAGCAGCTGGAGCCGACCATCGAAGGTCTTGCTCTCCACCATTTCGAGCGAAACGTCCGGATAGCCGTCGTAGATCCGCTCCCGACCGGTGCTGCCTGTGATCACGGGGAAGACGACCAGCCGGAACCTGTCCACGAGTCCGGCGCTCAGCAGTGACCGGCACAAGCTGACGCTCCCCAGAGTGCTCAAGGGTCCTGTCCGGGTCCGCTTCATCTCCGCCACAGCCCGGACCGCGTCCCCGGTGACAAGCTCCGAGTTCGGCCACGTCAGGGGCGCCTGCAACGTGGACGAGAAGACGACCTTCGGCACGGCGGCAAGGCCGGTGAGGGTAGCCCCCTCATCATCGGAGAATCCCGAGCTCGCGGCCGCCGCCTCCTCGGACATCCTGGACATCAGCCGGTAGGTGTTCGCCCCGAGAAGGAAGGTGTAGCCCTTCTCCCCCTCCTGCTGAAGCCAGTCAAGGTATTCCGGCCCCTCCAGGCCCCACCAGCCGGGCCATCCCACGGCCGAGGCATACCCGTCCAGGGAGATGATCAGGTCGACCATCAGCTCCGCTGAGGACGCAGCCGCAGTTGTCTCGCCCACGCCTCCTCCTCGAAGTTGATCGACGTCGGTCCCGCCCGGCCGCAAGGCCCGGGACGGACGGGTCCGGTGGCGGCCATGCTATCCCCGGAGCGGTCGGGGGTTCAAGGGACCGCATCACGAGCAAAATCGGAAGGATCTCCAGGCCGCCGGTTCGCGCGCGGGAATCATGCCGGGTTCCCGTCCGTTCTCTTCGTTGATGACCTTCTTTCGGAGGCGGGAAAGACACACACGAAGTTTGGGGACTGACCATGACGATGAACGAAACCATTGCCCGTCTCCGGGCCGGACACCTCATGGTCCGCGACGCCGAGGAATGGGACGAACTATCGACAGACCTCGAGCGCGCTTACGGGAGCAACGACGACGAGCTCATTGAACAGCTGCAGCCCCAGTTCCTGCAGTCATGGAGGACAGTCACAAGATACGTCCTCCGCGACACCTTCGACGCAGCAGGCATCGCAGTCACCGATCCCAGCCATCCGTGGGGAATAGCAACCCTCACCGCGAACGGAACGAGTTGCGAGCCGCTTCTCTGCCGCCCCGACGATGCTGGTACCGAAAAGGCTGGCGCAGGCGGCGGACTCCAACTTCTCACTTTCGCAGACGCAATGACCCACTACACCGACTGCCTGGCGCTTCTCTTCGACGAGCGGGACTACTGAGATAGGACCGCAAGCAACAGAACTCAAGCCGGGCGGAATCCGATGCTTGGCAGGGACGTTTACGGCAGACTAGTGCCGTGAGCGGAATCCCGTGGGTACTGCACGTTGATCTCGACCAGTTCATCGCGGCCGTCGAGGTGCTCCGGCGGCCGGAGCTTGCCGGCAAGCCGATCATTGTCGGCGGCCGGGGCGACCCCACGGAAAGGGCTGTGGTGTCGACGGCGTCCTACGAAGCCAGGGCGTTCGGTGTGGGTTCCGGGATGCCCCTGCGCATTGCGGCCCGGAAAGTGCCCGACGCCGTGATCCTGCCCGTCGATCACGAGGCTTACCTCGCGGCATCTGAAGCGGTCATGGCCACCCTGCGCGCGCAGCCCGGCGCCACCGTGCAGGTGCTGGGCTGGGATGAAGCCTTTGTAGGCGTTGAGACGGAGGATCCGGAAGCCTACGCCCACCGCGTTCAGGCCGCCGTGCTGGCGCGAACGGAACTCCATTGCAGCGTGGGCATCGGCGACACCCTGGTCCGGGCCAAGGTCGCCACCGGGTTCGGCAAGCCGGCCGGCGTCTTCCGCCTCACCGCCGGGAACTGGCTCGACGTCATGGGCAGCCGGCCCACCAAGGACCTGTGGGGCGTCGGCGCCAGGGTGTCCGCCAGGCTGGCCAAACTCGGCATCAGCACCGTCGCCGAACTCGCCGCGTCCAATCCCCAGGACCTGGTCCCGGAGTTCGGCCCCAAGATGGGTCCGTGGTATGCGCAGCTCGGACGAGGCGACGGCGCCAGCGTTGTGGATGACACCCCGTGGGTTGCCCGCGGACATAGCCGGGAGACCACCTTCCAGCACGACCTGATCGACCCGGTCCAAGTGGAGGATGCTGTGCGCGAGCTGACAGCGCATGTCCTTGAGGACGTCGAGGCCGAAGGACGGGCCGTCATTGGACTGACCCTGAAGGTCCGGTACGCGCCGTTCCTGACCACGACCCAGGGGAAGAAGATTCCGGAGACATCCGACCGGAACGAAATCCTCGCGCGGGCCATGGACCTCGCAGCCGGAATCGAGGCCGGCCGTCCGATCCGGCTCCTTGGCTTGCGGGCCGAAATGGCAATGCCCGACGATGCCCGGAAAGGACACACACCCACGCGCGGCGGTTGGTGACGCCGTCGTTCCCTTCCTTATGCGGTCCGCACCTGCCAATCCGGCCCGATCCATTCGAGGCAGGCGGCGGCTGTCCACGCCTGATTCAGGCTCCCGAGCGGTTCTCCGGTGAAGGGTTCGTAGTATTCGCCGAACTGGAGGTCGGCTAACTGATCGAGTGACGCGGCCTTGAGCGCTTGGTAGATCTCGTTTTGCCCGTCACGGTGCGCGGCCCAACCAAGGAGGAGATTCAGGAAGGGCCAGACGGGGCCGCGCCAATAGGTCCGGGGTCGGAAGGCACCACTGGACGGCGAGGTGGACGGCGGGAGAGGAAACCGCAGCCCGGGATGCCCCATCCAGTCCGGCCCGAGAAGGAGCTTCCTTTGCGCCGCGAGCAACGGCTCCCCGCCTCCGGACACCAGCGGGGCAAATCCGGAAACGGTCTCGGTCGAGATCCACTCCTTGGCCAGGATGTCGTAGTCGCGGGCAAGGCCGCTCAGGGGATCAATCGTCGACGCCACCCCGTCGCGGAAGCGCCGCGCGAAATCCCGCAGCTCCCCGGCGTCGGAACTGCGCCCGATCTCCTCGCCCAGAGCGGCGAGGACATCGCTGGCAGCAGCCATGATCGCGGAAAAGAAGACGTCCCGCACCCGGAAGTCGACGACGTTCCGCACGGCCTCGTCGTCGTACTCCACGGAAGCCATCTGCTGAACGAGCCACAGATACTTGGTGTATTCGCTGTCGTCGGGCCGTTCGCCCGTGTCTGCAACATGCAGGGTGTCACGCCGCGTGAAGGCAGGGACGGTACCGGCCTGGACGCGGGCGTAGGGCCCATCCCAGCGCGGGGAATTATCGAATCCGGACTCCCAACCGTGATGGATTTCAATCAGCCCTGCGGCGTCCGGGTCACGCACGGTGGCCAGCCACCGGTGCCACGCGAGCCAGCCGTCGAAGGATTCGGCGAGGAAGGTCTCTGCCGCTTCCTGGTCGGCGCCGCCGTTCGCCCGCCCCCGGTCCAGGATATGACGCAGGGCGATCGCATGGACGGGAGGCTGGCAAATGCCGCTGCTCTTGATGCCGGAAGGACGTGCGCGGGCGGACTCCGTGCCCCAACGGTCAAAACCTGGAAAGTAGTCGGTGCTGTTCTCGCTGAAGACGATGTGCGGGATCATTCCCGTGGACCACTGCGCGGCCAGCAGGGTCCGGAGTTCCGTGATGGCGCGTGGGACATTGATCCGCGCCAGTCCAATAGCTACGAAGGCGGCGTCCCAGCTCCACATATGGGGGTACAGATTGGGCGCCGCAGTGGTCATGGTGCCCAGATCGTTGAGCCGGAGGACCTCGGCTGCTGCCCTGTGAAGGTCCTGCACACTGACGCGAGGAGTGGTGTTCATGTGGCCTCCGAGCCATTGGCTTGGTGCGGATCCGTGACTGCGCGAAAGCGTGCACGACACTTACCAAGCTACTGCAGCGGCCGTGACCCGGTCAGGCTTTGCCAGGCACCTAGACCGCGCCCGGCCGTTGGCCTATCGTGGGGGAACCGGGCACGGCCGGCGTGAGTCTCCGCATCGGAGGTACATGGTGGGCATCATCTCTTCTGGATTTCATGGAAGACGGCAGAGCGGCAATCCGGCGTTGCCGCCGGGCCAATACGAGACCGGCAGCTTCCCGGTCCTCACCGCAGGCCCCGCTCCCCGGATCGCCCCTGACCGCTGGGAATTCTTCATCACCACTGAGGCAGGGCAGCGCCATGCGTGGTCCTGGGACGCTTTCATGGCATTGCCCCAAACCGACATCCATACGGACATCCATTGCGTAACCAGCTGGTCCAAGCTGGGCACCACGTGGCGCGGAGTGTCCCTGGATTCCCTTTTTGAAAACGTGGAAACAAGCTGCAGGTTCACGATGGCCCACTCCTACGGCGGATACACAACCAACGTCCCCCTGGCGGACCTTCTGGGCGGCAGGGCATGGGTGGCCTGGGAGTTCGACGGCGAGCCGCTTGATCGCGTCCACGGCGGACCCGCCCGACTCCTGGTGCCGCATTTGTACTTTTGGAAGAGCGCAAAGTGGATCAACGGCATCGAGTTGACCCAGGATGATGTTCCTGGTTTCTGGGAATCCAACGGCTACCACCTCCACGGCGACCCGTGGCGCGAGGAGCGCTACTCATGAGGTGCGCACGATGAGCACGCAATGGCGCGTGGCCGACGTCGTCAGCAGCATGCCCGAAACGGATACCGCCCGGACCATCGGGCTCCGGGCAGCCGGCCTTAACGGCAACCTCGCCGGACAGCACATCGACATCCGCCTCACCGCAGACGACGGGTATTCGGCCGTCCGCTCGTACTCCGTGGCGCGGGCAAGCATGGACGAAACCTTGGAGATCACCGTTGACGAATTGGCCAACGGAGAAGTCTCCCCCTATCTGGTCAGGGAACTGGCCGTCGGAGACCATCTGGAGATCCGCGGACCTGTGGGTGGCTGGTTCGTCTGGAAACCAACGGATACGAACCCGGTTCAACTGATTGCCGGAGGATCCGGGGTGGTGCCGCTCATGTCGATGATCCGCGCGCACCACGCTTCGGAGAATCCTGCGCAGTTCCGGCTGCTCTATTCGCTCAAGTCACCCGAAGCGGGGTTCTATCGGGAAGAACTCCTCACCTTGGCCCGGCAATCCGGCAAGCTCACCATCGACTACGTATACACACGCAAGGTCCCGGAGGGTTGGCCGGCTGCCCCGCAACGGCTCACGGCGGAAACCCTGCTGGCCAACATTTTGCCGAAGGACCGTGCCCCGGACGTCTTCGTCTGCGGCCAGACCGTCTTCGTGGAAACGGTCGCGGAATGGCTCGTGCAAGCGGGATATCCCGCCGGGTCGATCAAGACCGAGCGCTTCGGCGGAACAGGAGGAACCGGGTGAATGGCAACAATGGGCCCGATTCTCCGGGCGCAATGGATCCGGGCTTCGCGGATCAGGACATCGCGGGAACCACTGGCAATGCGATACCCCACCTGGACGGAAACGCGCTCGCCGGACCGCTCTGGGAACTCTTCCGCTTCGATATCGTCGCCGCGATCGGACGCTGCAAGCACTGCGGAGCGGTCCGCGTCTTCGCTGAAACGATGGTCTACGTCGACGCGCCGGGAATCGTTGTGCGCTGCGCTTCCTGCGAGGGCGTACTGCTCCGCCTCGTGGAGACGCCCACGCGATACTGGCTCGATGTGAGCGGACTCAGTTACCTGCACATCGACCGCGACGGCTAGGGCGATTCGCACCAGTACGCGTTCCGGACACGTAAGGATTCCACCCGCGACGGCGCGGGCCTGCATTGGCATGATGGGGTCATGTCATTGCTCCCGGAAGACACCGCAGCACCCCGCTCACGGATCGCCATCATAGGCGGCACCGGCCTGTACAGGCTGCCCGGGGCCGTCATGCTCGACACGCTGGACATCCCGACGCCGTTCGGGCCTCCTTCCAGTGCCGTGACGGTCGCCCGGCTCGCCGCGCCGGACGGCCTCGCCGCGCCGGACGGCCCCGGCGGCGATGACGGCGACGGCGGCCCGGTGGTCGCATTCCTGAGCCGGCACGGCCGCGGGCACAGCGTTTCACCACAGCAGATCAACTACCGCGCCAACCTCTGGGCCCTCAAGAGCCTCGGCGTGGAGGCCGTCATCTCCTCCGCGGCCGTGGGCGGACTGGTTTCCAGCCACGGAACCGGCACTTTTGCCGTACCCGACCAGGTCCTGGATAAGACCTGGGGACGGGCCGACACCTTCTACGACGGCTCGTCGCCCACCGGGGTGCAGCACCTTCCCGCCGCCGAGCCCTACAGCGCCCCGTTGCGCGCAGCGCTCATCTCGTCCCTGCAGCGGCACGGGGAAGACTTCGCCGGGGCGGGCACCGTGGCCGTGATCAACGGTCCGCGATTCTCCACCAAGGCTGAGGCCGCGGCCCTGGTCCAGGCAGGCGCACATCTGATCAGCATGACCCAATACCCGGAACCCATGCTCGCGGCTGAATTGAACATGCACTTCGCCGCGCTGGCATTCATTACCGATGCCGACACCGGGCACGATGGCTCCGAACCAGTCACGGCGGAACTGGTGCTGGGCCGGCTGGCGGGGGCGCAACCGCGGATCCTCGCGGTGTTGTCCGACGCGGTGCGGACGGTGTCCGAGGCGATCACTGGCGCCGATCCAGCGGACGACGACGGGCCGTGGCGGATGGCTCCCATGCCGCCTGCCGCGGTGGCCACCGTGATGGGCACCGCCGGCCCCGCCGGCGACGGCCCCGTCCTCCCCGGCACGGGGCGAACAGCGCCGTGAGGCTATTGGTCACGGGCGGGGCCGGTTTCATCGGCAGCCACATTGTGGAGGCAGCCGTGGCACGCGGCTGGGAGGTCCGGATCCTGGATTCACTGGATCCGGCAGTACACCCCGATCGGCCGCAAGGAATTCCCGGGGCGCACCTGACGGCGGGCGATGTCGGAGACCCAGCCGCCGTGGCAGAAGCGCTCGCGGAAGTCGACGTCGTCGTGCACCAGAGCGCCAAAGTGGGTCTCGGCGTCGACTTCTCCGACGCGCCGGACTACATCCGCAACAATGACCTGGCCACAGCCGTGCTCCTGTCAGGCATGGCATCCGCAGGTGTTGGCAAGCTCGTCCTGGCTTCGTCCATGGTGGTGTACGGCGAGGGCGCCTACACCGACGCTGCGGGCAGGCTGGTGCGCCCTGGCCCGCGCCTGGTGGAGGATCTGGAGCACGGAATATTCGATCCCCGCGACCCTGCCACGGGCGAGCTGCTCCTGCCGGCGCTGGTCAGCGAAGACGCGGCCATGGATCCGCGGAACGTCTATGCCGCCTCCAAAGTGGCACAGGAAAACCTGGCTTCCGCATGGGCGCGCGCAACCGGAGGCACCGCCGTCGCCCTCCGCTACCACAACGTCTATGGCCCCCGCATGCCCAAAAACACCCCCTACGCGGGCGTAGCCAGCCTGTTCCGCTCCGCCCTGGCCCGCGGCGAAGCCGTGCGGGTGTTCGAGGATGGCGGCCAACGCCGCAGTTTCGTCCATGTCCGGGACGTTGCCGAGGCGAATCTGTTGGCCATTGACGCGTTGGCAGGGGGCCGGATGGCCTCGGGCAGCCTTCGGGCGTACAACATCGGCGCCTCTGAAGTCCACACCATTGGGCAGGTGGCGGCCATCTTGAGTTCCGTGAGCGGGGCTCCCGAACCTGTGGCCACCGGCGGTTTCCGGCTAGGCGACGTCCGGCATATCACCGCGAGCTCCGCCCGGGCCCAGGCAGAGCTCGGTTGGATCCCCGCGCAAGGTTTCGAGGACGGAATGCGCGAGTTCGCTACCGCGCCCTTGCGCGGGGACCATAGCTAGGCCGGTGGCAAACGTCCCGGTTCCGTAAGGAAATCCGCCTGTCGCACCGGGCCTGCGGATTCTACGGTCAAAGGGTGGAGAAAGAGCAAAGCGGTTCGCGCGGTTCAAACGATGGCATCGGCATGGCCGACATTCTCAAGGGACCGGCGGGTGACGACGGAGGCCCACCCGCCCCACTCGTGGACGTGGTGTTTCCGTGCCTCAACGAGCGTGCGGCCCTTCCCATGGTGCTCGGAGCCTTGCTGCCCGGGTACCGCGCAATCGTCGTGGACAACGGATCAACCGATGGATCCGGAGGGCTGGCCGCCGGTCTGGGGGCCACAGTCGTCGAGGAACCGAGGCGCGGCTTTGGCGCGGCAGCTCATGCCGGACTGCTCGCGGCCACGGCGGAGTTTGTGGCCTTTTGCGATTGCGATGGGTCGTTGGACCCTGCCCAACTGGCCCCGATGCTTGACCTCGTCCGCACCGGTCGCGCCGACCTGGTGCTAGGTGCCCGGCGTCCGGCGTCGGGCGCTTGGCCGCTTCACGCCCGCTTGGCCAACAGGGCCCTGAGCTGGCGGTTGCGTCGGCTCACGGGGATCGCCATCACGGACCTTGGCCCACTTCGCCTTGCCCGGCGCAGCGCGCTCCTGGGACTGGACCTCAGGGACCGGCGCAGCGGCTATCCGCTCGAGATGTTCCTCAAGGCCCACCGGGACGGCTGGCGCGTGGCCGAGGTCCCCGTCGATTATGCACCGCGGCTGGGGAACTCCAAGGTCACGGGGACACTCCGCGGAACCGTCACGGCCCTCAAAGACATGGGGACCCAGTTGGCCGCCGCTTCACAGCGGACTAAGGCGACGAAGGCCGCCGGACCGGCCGGTCGACCATCGGCCGATGCCCACGGAGCGACGCCGTGAACCTCACCGTCGCCGTCATTGCCAAAGAATGCAGCCCCGGCAAGGTCAAGACCCGCCTCACTCCCCCGCTCACGCCGGAGCAGGCCGCAGCCTTGGCCCAGACGAGCCTGAGCCAGACGCTGGAAACCGTACGGACCCTTCCCGCGGCCAGGCGATTGCTGGTGTTTGACGGCACGCCGCACCACGCGGACGCTGCCGGTTTTGAAGTCTTCCCCCAAGGGGCCGGCGGCCTGGACGAACGGCTGGCGGCCATCTGTTCGCTCACTGCGGGACCGCTGCTGATTCTGGGCATGGATACGCCCCAGCTACGCCGCGAGCAGTTGGCCCCGCTGCTGGCGGACTGGGAAACCCCCGCCCCGGCACCCCGCCGTGCCTGGTTCGGCCCGGCGTCGGATGGTGGCTTTTGGGCGTTGGGCCTGTACACGCCCGACGGCGGCCTGCTCCGCGGGGTGGACATGTCCACCCCGCACACCGGGGCGCAGCAACGGGGCCGGCTGGCCGGAGCCGGCCTGCACGTGGGCGTGCTGCCCGTCCTCAGGGACGTGGACTACTTTCCCGATGCTGTGGCTGCCGCGTGGGAATGCAGCGGAAGCCCGTTTGCCCGCGCCGTGGACCTCCTGAGCGAGGGACTGCCGGCGGAATGGACAAGGACGGTGCCATCCGACGCCGCACCCATGCCATGGGCTGCCCGGACATGAGCATCCACACAGTCCCGAGGGATCCCGGTGCCCGCGCCGACGCTTTTGCTGCGGGCTCCCGCCCGCGCGCCCTGTTTGGACCGGCTCTATTTGGCCAAGCGCTCTTCGGGCAGGGCGGCTACGAGCCTTACGCCCGCAGCCTGCCCCTCGGAGTGGGGCGACTGACGTTGCGACCGGAATCGGCCTTGCCGGAGGGCATCGGGCCAGTCCACTTCAACATGCTCTCCTGGTCCGGCCCGGCCACCACAAGTGAGCGCGAGCTGCTCCGCACCCTCCGCGGGCCCGTCCTCGATGTGGGTTGCGGCCCAGGCCGGATGCTGGAGGCCGCCCGGGAACTGGGGCTGGCCTCCATGGGTGTCGATTCGAGCCCCGCCGCCGTGAAGCTGGCCACCGAGCGAGGCGGCGCGGCCGTCCTGGGCTCCATCTTTGACCCGGTCCCGCACGAACGGGGTTGGGGTTCGGCCTTGTTACTGGATGGCAACATCGGCATCGGCGGAAACATCCGGATACTGCTGGAGCGTGTTTCCTCGTTGCTTGCCCCGGACGGCCAAGTACTGGCGGAAGCCGAAGCACCGGATTTTCTCGACGTGGCCTACCTGGCGGTGCTGGAGGATTCAGACGGACGTGCCAGCGCGGCCTTTCCCTGGGCGCGCGCAGGCAAAAAAGCGCTCGCGCGCCACGCGGCCCGGGCCGGGCTCAAGGTGGTTGCCACCCGCACCGTTCAGGAGCGGATCTTCCTGACCTTGGAACGGCGGCCGTAAAGTCCGACGGCGGCCACAACAACGGCCGCGGCGACCGCCAGGACCACCCAGAAGACACCCAAGGCCAGCGCATAGTCCCCCTGCAGGACCGTGTTGTTCACGCCGCTGCCCGGCCCCCTCGGCTGCAGCACCTGCTGGGCACGGATCAGCGGGGCCGCGACCAAGGTCGCCACCGCACCCACGAGAAGCGCGCCGCGCACTATCCCCTGCTGGACAGGGGACAGCCCAAACGTGAACCTCGACAATCCGCCACCGACCAACGTTGTCAGCGGGACCAGCATGCCGTCGTGCACCAACAACGCCACGGCAAGCCACGCTGCCACACCGATCAGCTGGGCGGGCGGCACGTTGGCCAGGAATCCGAAGAGCGCATACCCGAGGGCAGCCACGCCCAAGGCGCCAAGTGCTGCCCGCGCCCACCAGAGAGTCCTGCGCCCTGACGATGCCGCAGCACCCACCAAGGGAAGCCGCATCAGATCACCTCCACCTTATGCACCCATTTGGTCTGCAGCACTCCCGGCCGACCTGGTGCGATGATGCGTGCCGGATAGCCATGGTCAAGGTCGAGTGGCTTGCCATTCAGCTCAAGTGCCAGCAATGTCTGCTCGTCCTGGCTGTATGCGGCGGGCATGAAGGAACGCCCATAGACGCCGCCCTTCTCCATGCTGGATATCTGCAGCTCAGCATCTACGGGTGCGCCCACCGTTGCCATCAGGTCCCGGATCCGGACACCACGCCATTGCGCCCCTTGGCTCCAGCCCTCCACGCAGGCGATGGGCAATCCGTAGCTGTATTGCGGCAAGGCCGCGAGCTGCGCCAGCGTGAACGTCTTCCGGACCGATCCCGAGGACACTGTCAGCACCCAGTCGCGGGCAAGCGCAGCGTCCGCCACACCGGCCTGGGCTGCCGTCCTGTTGATGGGTACGGCCTGCGGGCCGGTATCCATGCGGCGCGGCGCGAACAGGTTCAGGCCCGACAGCCAAGCGAACGACTGGCCGGCCGTCGTCAAGACGACGACGCCGGTGCCGGCGGTGAGTGCCGCAAGGAACCCCCGGCGGCTCCAGCCGTTCCCGGTTCCACGCTTTACCGCGGCCGGAACCGTTTTGCTGTCCGGCAAAACCTCCTCAGTGTTGGCGGCGGTGGCGGCCGCGTCCGATCTACGGCTCCAATGAGCCAGGATGACGGGCATCTTCACAGCGATGTGGAGCGCCAAAGATCCGATGATGACCCAGGCCAGCCAATAGTGGACATCCCTGAAGGAAAACGGCCACGCATACCACTGGAAAGTGTTGAGCAAGCCGATGGTGACTTCCACGAGGGAAGCGGCCACGAAGAGCGCAATCGAGGCGCGTTCGAGTGCATGCACCACGGATTTCAGCGGAGGCCAGCGCAAGAGTTCGGGGTAGACGGACCAAAGCTTGGCTGCCAGGAGCGGGATGGAAGTTATCCCGGTGGTGACGTGGATGCCCTGCGTAGCCACGTACAGCCACGCGGGACGGGTAAGGAAAACCATCCAAGCCGGCGGATCCTGCAGGAGGTGGCTGAACAGTCCGGTCAGGAAACACACAGTGAAGGCAAGGCCGAGCCAACGGCCCAGCACCACCGTCAGCCGTCTGCTGCGCAAAGGCGAGGAGAACCGTCCGTTCACCGCTTCCATCCGCTGTTGGAGGAAAGTGGTCAATCTGTCCATACCTTGATCAGACCACCAAGACCCGTCGGTCGTCCCGGTCCAGACCTTACGAAACGCAAACGGTCCCTTGGGTTCATGGCCCCCGGCCCGCGAGTGATGCAGGATCAAAGGGTGAGCGAATCAACACCCCGGCGCGCGTCCGGTATTTCGGCTGCGGTGGCGCTCGCCTTGGTGGCCTTGCTCGCCGTCGTCATCTGGTGGACGGTCACTACGGATCCGTCCGCGGAGTGGGTTTCCCCCCTTGGCACGCTCGCGGCCTGGACCGTCTTCGTCCCGGCAGCACTGGTGGCGCGCCGGATCCCGGCGCGGTACGCGGCCGCCGTCGTGCTCCTGGGCTCCCTCCTGGTGGGAGTAGCAGCCATCGCCGCCCCGCCCGCCACCAGCAACGACTCCGCCCGCTATGCGTGGGACGGCATCGTTCAAAAGGCCGGGATCTCCCCTTATGCCCACGTTCCGGCGGACGAGGCGCTGCGGCCGCTGCGGCCGTCCTGGCTATTCCAGGATGCCGGGCCTGACGGAACGTGCCATACCAATCCCTTCCCGACCGGCACCGAGACCACATCCAATATTCCCGGCGGGAGCACCCTGTGCACGGCAATCAACAGGCCCACCGTACCCACCGTGTATCCCGCAGCGGCAGAGTTGTATTTCCTGGCGGTGCGGCTCATCCCTGGCTCCGAGGTGGGGTTCGTCGCCTTCCAGCTGGCCGGGCTGCTCCTCAGTCTCGCTGTGACGGTGGCGCTGCTTGCGTTCCTGCGCCGCACCGGCCGGCCCGCACACCAAGCGGTGTGGTGGGGATGGTCTCCGCTGGTCGCTTTTGAGGCCATCAATGGCGCTCACGTGGACGCGCTGGGCACCGCACTGGCCTTGGCGGCAGCACTGTTGTTGGTGGGCGGACGCACCCTGGGTTCCGGAGTGGCGTTTGGCGCGGCGGTTGCCACCAAGCTCATTCCCGTCATCAGCGCCCCGGCCCTGCTGTATCGGAGGCCGGTCCGCTTCGTCGCCGCGGCCACGGCAACCTTTGCCGTGACGTACGTCCCGTACCTGCTCGCCAGCGGCTGGGCGGTACTCGGCTATCTGCCCGAATACCTTCGATCGGAGGGCTATGACGGGCAGGACAGTCCGCGATTCACCTTGTTGAAGCTGCTGCTCCCGGCCGGTTGGGCAGGACCGGCCGCACTGGTGCTGCTGCTCGGCCTGGCCCTCTACGTGTGGCGGACCACCGACGCCGCCCGGCCTTGGGACGGGCAGGTCTTGATGGTCGGAGGAACGCTGCTGATCGTGTCGCCGAGCTACCCCTGGTATGCGCTCCTGCTCCTGCCGTTCGTGGTGCTGAGCGCTCGTTACGAGTTCACGGCGATCGCTCCTGTGCTGGCACTGATGTATTTCACCGGAGCGGAACCTTACGGCCAATTGGCGGCGCGACTGGGCCTGGGCGCCGCCGTCGTGCTCTTGCTGGTAGCCGCCATGGTGAGGCGACGGTCGCGGCAATTCCGGCCGTCGATCACATGACGTCTGTGGCGCCATCTGATGTGGCCTCGGTGACGATGGGTTCCAGCATGGGATCCCCGGCTATGCCGTCCACGGTGAGCACGGCTGCCACCGCGACGATCCACATCAAGTCTTTCGCCTTCACCGGCCCGGACAGTCCTAAGAACCCGGGCAGGAGTCTTCGATCAGGAACCGGGCAAGGCGGAGGGCGCGCCGGCCGTAGGTCGCGCCGTCGAGGACGGCCGCGGTGGCATAGGCGCCGTTGAGGATGATGAGCAGTTCATCGGCGAGCTGCCCGGGGTCCTGCGCGCCGGCGTCGGAGGCGAGGGAGCGGAACCAGTCCCGCACTTGCTGCTTGTGCCCGACGGCGACGAGGTGCGCCGGGTGCCGCCCCTCGGGGAACTCGGTGCTGGTGTTGAGCATCGGACACCCGCGATACGCGGGACCGGCTGTGTCCCCCGCGAGCACTTCGAAAACAGCCATCAACTTGCCCGCCGGGGACGACGCTTCCCCGGCGGCCTGCTCCATCCGCTCGAACCAGGCATCCGCGCGCCCCTGAACATAGGCGGTGGCCAGGGCGTCCTTGGTGGGAAACTGGCGATAGATCGTGGCGTTGCCCACCCCGCACTCCTTGACCACGGTGTCCATCCCGACCGCCCTGATCCCCTGCTGGTAGAAAAGGCGCGTCGCCACATCGAGCACATTGCGCCGGTTCTCCTCGCCACTCCTGCGTGCCACGGAAACCACACTCCTTCTGAAACCTTCGTCCGCTGTTGCCTTGCATCCAGTTTGACAGACGGATCGTTCCGTCACAAACTGTTTGAGAACGATCCGTCACATCTGATCGACGCCCTACTTACGGGAGAACCCCATGAGCTCTTACAACTTCGCCGGGAAGCACGTCCTCGTCATCGGAGGCACCTCGGGCATCGGACGCGCCGTCGTCGAGCACGCAGCGGCACAAGGCGCCCGCGTCACGGCCGCCGCCCGCAATACCGGGAATGCCAACCTCCCCACAGGGGTGGCGATTGAGCACGTGGACCTCACCTCCACGTCCTCGGTCGAGTCCCTGTTCGAACGGATCGGGGCGTTCGACCACTTGGTCCTCTCGGCCGGGCCCGGCGCCATGGGCGGAATCCGTGAGCTGAGCTCCGAGCAGGTGCGGCCCTTCATGGACATCAAGTTCTGGGGCTACTACGAAGCGGTGCGTGCGGCGGCCGACCGCATCGCCAAGGACGGATCCATCACCCTTGTGGGCGGGGCCGCCAGCCGCAAGCACGCTCCGGGGCGTCCCATGATGGCCGCAATCAACGCGGCGCTCGAGGCCTTCGGCAAGGCCAACGCGATCGATCTCGCCCCGATCCGCGTCAACGTGATCGCCCCCGGCTTGGTGGACACCCCGGCCTACGCTGGAATGCCCGAAGAGATGCGCCAAGGCATGCTCAATGGCTACGCGGCGAGCGTGCCGGCCGGCCGTGCGGGACTGCCTTCGGACGTGGCCACCGCGGCCATATTCCTCATGGGGAACACCTTCATCACGGGCACAGTACTGGACGTCGACGGCGGAGTCCACGTCAGCTGATTCGCCATCCGACCCGTCCTCGACTCCGATCCTGAAAGACGTACAAACCTTCCATGACCCCCACCCGCACTCTCATCGTCGTTGCCCTTCCTGATGTGGAAAAATCCAGGATTACCGCACACCTCGCCGCAGCCGCCATGGACGTCGAAAACGTCACCGTCCATGATCTCTCAGCCACTTACCCGGACCGGCGCGTCGACGTCATCCGGGAGCAGGGGCTTCTGCGCGAGCACGACACCATCGTGTTCCAGTTCCCGTGGCATTGGTATTCCGTTCCGGGCGTACTCAAAGAATGGATGGACCAGGTGCTCACCTACGGGTTCGCTTACGGTTCCGGCGGAGGCGCGCTCCACGGAAAGCGCCTGCGCCTTGCCATCTCGACCGGCGGCCCGGAGTCGTCCTACGCGCCCTCGGGAAGCAACCGCTTCACCATGGCCGAGCTATTGCGGCCCATGGAAGCCACCGCGCACCTTTGCGGCTTGGAGTTGGAGGAACCGCTGATCCTGCATTCGGCTCCGCGCGTGACGGATGAAGAATTGGCGGCCCATGCGACCCGCTACCGGGAGCTGCTTTCGGCCGTTCCCGCAACTGCCGGCCGCTGACTGCCCCCGGTCCTGGCGAAAGTCCGCCCGACCCTGGGGAATCCCGGAGCGGAACCGAAGGGCCCCTCACCCTCCGCCTGTCGGCGGATCGGCAAGGGGCCCTTCGAGGCCAACGCAGCTCCGGGATGCGTGTCAGGCCAGGGCCTGATTGATCTGCAGCGTTCCGCCGCGCGTGACGAACGGGTGGGAGGCGAGCAGTTCGCTCACGGCTTCGGCCGAGTCGGCTTCCAGAATGGAATAGCCGAGGATATCCGCAACAGCCTCCGGCGTCCCGGTGGCGACCTGGCCAGCAAAGCCCAGCGGCGCACCGGGATCAGTAACGGCCGGACCGGCATTGCCGAGCCACGCCATGAAGTCCTTCCGGGCAGCTTCCATTTCGGCCGGATCCGGATGCCCGGCGCCGTGATAGGTGATCAGAAATCTGGCCAAGATGACTCCTAAAATACGAATCGTCCACTGCGGGATCTCCCGCAGCACCGCCAGTGTACCCGGCCACTCTGACGGCCCCTCACAAACTCCGTGAAGGGATACGCAGCCGGTACCTAGCCCTGCTCGGGCAGGGCCCTGTCCTTTGAGATCGGCGCCCGCTCGGGCTTCTCTTCGCCCCAACGGGCAGACCCGAGCCAGCGGATCACGGCCGTCAGCTTGTCGCGCAGTTCCTCCACACCGATGTCGACGCCGGGAGTCAGGCTCCGATCAATCTCCCGAGCCTGGACAAGGGCCGCTTTCCCCAGGTCCGAAACTGCGACCCTTTGCGACCGCCCGTCCAGGCGGCTACGTTCCCGGGTGATGTGCCCGTGCGCCTCAAGCCTGGAAAGTGTCTGTCCCATGGTCTGCGCCTGCACCTGGACTTTGGCCGAAAGCCTGGCCTGGACCATGGCCCCTTCCGCATCGAGAACTTCGAGCGCGATAACGCCCGCATGGGTCAGGCCCAGGACGGCAAGCTCCTCGTTCCAGGCATGCTCGACCAATCGCGCTGCCGTTGAGAGCAACCGTGGAGTCGTCCAGTCGTTTAGGTCCGGCATGGTCCCACCATAGTAAGCCTGCTTCCTATGTGCAGGCTGAGTAATCCATCAGATGGACTTGCAAAGACCTTAGCCTCACCCGGTAGCCAGGAAATGAGCTGTCCTGGCATCGGGCCGACTCGGAAAGAATCCTCCGCATCGCCCGTTATGCTCAAGACATGTCGCCGGATCTCTATCTTCCCGAGTTGATCAGCTCCCTGGACCGTCTTAGCCTCCTGGCACGCCAACCCGAGAACGTTCTGACTCGTCCCGTGCCGGCTTGTCCCGGCTGGAACCTCAAGGATCTCTTCGGCCATCTGGGTTCCATTGAACGTTGGGCGGCCGAAATAGTCCTTTCGGGCAAAGTCGCCGAAGAACCGGTCCCACCGGCCACCGGCGCCGTAGCGTGGTTCCTTGAGGGCGCGGACGCTTTCCTCGGGACAATGTCGGCGCTCGATCCGGAAGAACCATGCTGGAACTTCGGCCCTCCCCCGCGCACGGCCGGGTTCTGGCGTCGACGCCAGGCGCATGAACACGCCGTGCACCTCATCGACGCCTGCCAAGCATCGGGCTTGGCGGACCCCGCTTTCTCAGCCGATTTCCTGCTCGACGGAATCGACGAGATCCTCACAATGTTCACCCCGCGCCAGCTCCGCCTCGGACGGATGCCGCAGCCAGAGGGCGCGGTGACCTTCGAGGTAGCAGGGGCCGGCCGCTGGAAAATCGGCGAAGGAGAAGCCAAAGCTTCGATTTCCTCGACGCCGGGCGGGATGTACCCGGGTCTGTGGGGCCGCTCCAACCTCGCAGAATCAGCGTCCATCGAAGGGGACAAGGCCCTCGCGGTCCGCGTCCTGCGAGGTCCGCTCACCCCCTGACCACGAGGGTGCCGGCATACGGCGCATCGTGGACCAGCTCGTCGAAGTTGATCCAGTCCAGTACCTCCGCGGCTACGAACCACTGTCAACGAGCAAGAGCGAAGGCGACCATGAGTGTTCAACAGAAAAACGCCCCTACGCTGCGGCGCCATGTCCTTCCCACCGAGTTGGGTCCCTGCATGGTGCGCGTCCAGCAGGGCACCCACGGGCCGAGGGCCGAATCCGGCACCCCGGAGGTCTACCTTCACGGAGCCGCGGGGTCATGGACAACTTTCCAATCACTGCTTGCCAGGGCAACGGCCCATGACCGGGTATTGATCGACCTGCCGGGCTGGGGCGAATCCACGGCAGGCGCCCGGCGTGAACAATTCAGCATCGAGGCGATGGCACGCGCCGTCGTCGGGGTGCTGAGTGCGCTCGGCTACAGGCGGTGGAAACTGGTGGGCCACTCCATGGGAGGTTTCCTGGCCTTGCACATGGCTGCGGCTTGGCCGGAGGAGACCGCCGGGGTAGCCGCCATTTCGGCCACCACATTCAGTGTGTCCGACGCCTGCGGCGCGCCACTCCGCGGCCTCTACAAATTCCCGGCGTTCACCGGCATGCTTCTGGCCATGCGCTCCATGGCCGCCCTCGGCGCGGCAGGGACCGCTGTGGTCCGTACCATCGCCACCACGCCCCTGATGCGACCGCTGATGTCCCCGTTCTTCGCAGATCCTGGAGCCATACCCCCGGCCGTGTTAAGGGAGCTCGGCGACGATGCCCGGCCCGCCAGCTTCTCCGCTGCCGCCCGGGCCGGCTCCCACTACGATTTCGGCCAGTGGCGCGGCATCCTCTGTCCGGTCCTGGCGATCCGGGGCGACAGGGACGTGTTCACACCCGAGTCCGACCTGGCCCGGTTGGCTGTGGTGGTCCCCCAAACCCGCTTGGCGACTTTTGCGCGGTGCGGCCACTTCGCCCACATCGAGCAGCCGGATCACGTTCACCGGCTGATCGACGAATTGTGGTCCCGGTGAAGAGTCCCGGGCGCGCGAACGGTCAGTGCTACTTCAGCAGGTGCACGACTGTCGTTTCGGTGTCAGCCGGATCTGGGGTCGGATCTCCGTAGATCTCCCAGGAGTGCCCGGCAGACTCCCTATGATTCGCCGCCATCCACTCCTCGATCGCCTTGTACGCCTCGTTCATGAGGTGGTACGGCCCATGGTGGACTGCCACGGCAGCTTCGCCTCCCGGTGTTTCGCTCGCGTACACCTCGCCCGCTGTTTCGAAGGTGCGGGTGACTTCGACGCCGAAGTCGCACAAGAGCGGCGCATCGGGCTTGTTCGGGTGGTGGTAGACAAAGATGTTATGGCCGTCCGTCCACAAGCCGGGCTGACGGCGAATGAAGTCCCAGACAAGGCCCACCGGAGGGCCCCATGCCGAACCGACTTCGCCCGGCGCGACTTTGCGCCGGACGGCGGCCAGCGTGCGCGGGAGGACAGTCTGGACGGTGACGGTAACCGACATGCAGGGAGTCCGCTAGTACTTGTCCGCGGAGTCGACGGATTCCCCCACGGTGACTTCGGGGGCCACGTTCGGATCTCCGCCGACCGAGCCGATGAACGCCTGGATCTCGGACGCCCCGAAGAATTTCTGGAATGCCTCTGTCGATTCCCATTCATCGACGACGAGGACAAACCCGTCCCCCACCGCGAACTGATGGTGGATCGCTCCTGCCGCCCGGCCGCGCTCGCCCCATTGGCGGTACTCGTCCGCGCGTTCCTCAAGCGATTTTGCAAAAACGCTCGTGTCACCGGAAATCTTGGTTGCAATGATGACAGACATGATGTGACCTCCTATGGCCTGAACTCAGCTCTTTGCAGCCGGCCACGCGGCGATGCGCCTGAACGGCCTGACACGTGAAAGACCATACTCACTCCGCCCGGTTACCGCCCGAGTGGCCGCTACCTGTCATTCGCCGCGATCCGTCGAGGGTTCTCTAGTTAGTGAACCCGGATAGGATCTCGGGGTACCCAGCTTCCCGAACCATCCTGAAAGAACCGCATGCCGCACCTTGATCCTGCCCTCCCGCTCCGCACCTTGCCGCAGATGCTCCTGGACGTTGCCGCCGTCGAGCGCAATATCGGCATCAAAGAGGGCTGGACACGTGAGCACGGCATGGTGCTGGCCCCACACATCAAGACCACCATGACAGGTGAGATTGTCCGCCGGCAGCTGCCCGGTTCCTGGGGCGTGACCGTGGCGACAACCGCGCAGGCCGCGCAGGCCGTCGAGTGGGGAGCCACCCGGATCCTCATCGCGAACGAGGTACTGTTCCACGGCCACCTCGAGCAGTTGCGGGCCTGGCTGGCCGCATCGCCGGAACTGGAAATCTACTGCCTGGCCGATTCGGAGGCGGGCGTCCAGGCCATGGCCGAGGTGTTCGAGGAGTCGCCACAGGCCCTGAAGGTGCTGATCGACGTCGGAACTCCCGGCGGCCGCACCGGGATCCGCACTGCGGCCGAAGCCGGGCCGCTGGCGGCGGAGATTCGCGCGGCCAGCGGGCTGCTGCTGGCCGGCGTCAGCGCCTACGAGGGCGTGGCACCGAACACCCGGACGGATGAGAACCTGGCCGGGATCGATTCGCACTGCCGCTTGGCCCGCGACATTTTCGATGAACTGCACCCCATCTTCGAGGTGGAGCTCCCGGTCTTCACCAACGGCGGCTCGGCGTTCCAGGACCGTGCGGCCGCTTTCCTGCCGCAGAACGCCTCCGTCAATGTGCTGCGTTCAGGCTGCTACGTAGTGCACGACCACGGCACCTACCAGAGCGTCTCGCCAGTCCCCGGCCTCACCGCCGCAGCGGTGGTGCGGGCTTTGGTCATCTCCGCCCCGGAACCCGGGCGCGTGGTCCTGAACGCGGGCAAGCGCGAATTGGCGTACGACGCCGGCCTGCCCGTGATCGTTTTCCGGTACCGCGACGGGGCCCTCCTGCATGCCGGTGCACGCGCCACGCTGACCCGCCTCTTCGACCACCACGCCATCGTTGACGATGCCGAAGGGCTGCGGGTCGGCGACATCGTGGACCTGGGTATCTCCCACCCTTGCTCGCTGTTCGACCGCTGGCGCGAAGTCGTGGCCGTCAGCAATGACGCCGTCGAGACCTGGCGGCCTGTGTTCTAGACGGCCGGTTCGACTCTGCTTAAGGGGGCTCACCGCCGCTGCGGGACCCCTGCGAACGCGGGCCGGACCTGGCACCCGACATCGCGGATGTGCAGCCCCGGCTGGACCGCATCCTGACGGCGCTGATCGACGGGTTCGCCGGCCCCGAAACCCGGGATGGAGGGTTTCGTGGAGTAATGAGCGCCCTACTGCTTGGTTTCCCAGGGTAGGGCCCTGCGACGGATCGCTTGGCATTATTATCTGCCCTGTTCTTGCCTGTCGGGGTGCTCTTCTGCCCACGTCCTCACGCTTCAACAACCGAAGGGCCCAAGTCGGAACCCACATTCGTGACGGCAGTTATCCGGCCAGCTGTTTGTGAAATCAATTCTCTGGTCAATCAAATGGAGGCAATTGCGAGATTCGGGTAAACACTTTTGCAGAGGGCGTACCTTTTCCGTGGACGCAGACGATTAAAAGAGTGCGTACACAACCGAGTCAGCCCTCGCGAAGCCCGCAAGACAACGGTGCGCCGTACAACCCGGGAAAGAACACATCAATGACACTCACTGCCGAGGCCGTACACACGCTAGAAGAGATCGCCGTCCGCTTCAGCCCCGATGGCATCCCGTTGGCCGTCCGATATGACGGCATCATCTTGGCCGTGGATCCCGACGCGTCCTAGAAACCAGCCATCCCTCGGCTCGTTCCGTTCGTCCATCTATGGACACTGTCGGATTCTGCGGATCACTCACCTCGCCGGAGTCGAGTGATTGAGTAGAATGCCACAGGCGAGCGACGCCAAGTCGACCGGAACCCAAGTCACCGACGCGACCTCGGCGTTCAGCCCGGAAGCCATGCACTCCTAAAATCAGAGCTTGAGCGTCTCCGTCCTCATGGAAGCGTGCGCCCCGTCAATGCAGCCGCTGTTCCCAGTCAGTCGGGACGCGTGACGCCGGGCCCGGAACGCTTTGATCGAGAGGATGATGCGCCGGTGGTTCAAGCTCAGGTCCGGCGAAAAATGCCGAGTCCGGATAGTTGAAGAACCAGTCCTCGCCCGGTTCAAAGCTGCGGATGACCGGGTGTCCGCTGGATTGCGCATGGGCCGTGGCGTGTTGCCCGGGCGAGTTGTCGCAGCAGCCGATGTGCCCGCACTGGGCGCATCGCCGCAAGTGCAGCCACCAGCCACTGTTGGCCTCGCATTCAACACAGCCCGGCCCGCTGGGTGGAATCGAAACGTCGATTCCTTGATATGCATTCATTGCGGCTTTCCCTCGCATTGGAGTGCCTCTAGACCACCCATTACTTTACGCCCACAGCCATTCCGCGCCGAAGGAATGTCGGCATCGTCGTCAGCGCCGCCCACGGGCCGGATCCACATCCAGTGCGGTACGGTCCCACCGTCCCGTTTCAGCCGCCGCCTCGTAGGTGGATTGCAGGAACCGCAACAGCATCTTGTCAGCGTCCGACGCCGTGCGGACGTTCTCGTACGGGAGGAGATACAACTTGCCATCGCTGCTATAGAAGGCGCCATCGGCATCGTTGACATATTCTGCGTAACCGGCCGGCTCCGGATAAGAGTATGCATAGAAGGCTCCTTCGTCCCCTCCCCCGGGCCAAAACCCACAGCTGCTGAGCTCGTGGGAATAACCCTCCACCATCACCCAGTCGGCGCAGTTCGGGACACCACCGGGGTGAATAGGCGCGCCACGCCCGGAGAAGCGGGAGTGTGCCAAGTCCATGCCTCCCCAGAAGAAATGGACGGGACTGGCTTTGCCCCGGAATCGCGACCTGAATTCATTCATAACCCGGTCCGACTGGACTAATTGCCTCCAGAACAACCGAATAGCCTCCGGGTCGTAGGAGGCATGTTGAAAGTCCTGGGCAAACGGTATGGCCGGGTCCACCTCGTTCGGAATGCCGCGGATGGTCGCCTCGATACCGAGCCTGCCCAAGGCTTCGAATACTTCGGAGTGGAATTCGGCCACCGACTTGGCTTCGAGGACAACGGATGCCGACGTCCCGTTGCTGGCACGTATGTGCAGCCGATGGTCAAGGAAATCGAATTCGATGTCGTACGCACCGCCGGCGTACGGGATCGCTGATGTGGTCAGTCCGCGCGGGGTGACGTACAACGTTACCTGCCACCAGTGGTTCAACATCGGGGCATGCGCCATACGGATTTTTCCCACAATCTGGGTCCACATGTGCACTGTCTCCCTGGTTGGGGTCCACTCATCGGCGCGAAGCTCGGGCCATTCCGGGTGAGCCATCTCACAATTCTGCCACTCCTGCCGCCCGGACCGCCGGGGATTCTCTGACGCGTTCCCATCGCCCGCCCCGGTCGAGGGCGCGTAGGCTCGGCGCTATGACTATCAACTCTTCATCTGACCGTGTCCGCCGAACGGGTGGCTGGCTGCCCGAGCGACAGGACGAGCTCGAGGAATGGATTGCCGGCCACCGGGAACGGGCGGAGGCCCGGGGCGACGATGCTCCTCTGCATCCCGTGATCGCGGAGTTCAAAGAGCTTATCGCCGGCGATCCGGTTGTCCGCCTCTACATGACAGAGATGATCGAGCAGGTTCCCAAGTCGAAGCCCTACCGCAAACGGCACCTGACAAGCGTTGACCAGATGCTCCGGCTGATCAACGAGGTGCTGACGACCGCCCCGGAGTTCAGCGAAGGTGGCATGGTCACCACGCCGTTGACAGCGATCCTTGACTGGACCATGGGAACCGAGGCCGGGTTCGCCGCCCATCGCGATCCTCGAATCGTCGCCATGTTCCGCAAGATACTGAATGCCTGGTGCGAGTTCCTAAGCAGCGAGGACTCGCTGTACGTGCTGAACGACTCGCCGTCCGGCTGGATGTCGGAGAAGGCGCGGCAGGTTGTCGGGATGGACGACTATGAACATGATCCCCTCGCCGAGCACTGGGGTTTCACTTCGTGGAATGATTTCTTCACCCGCCGCCTCACCTCGACCTCCAGACCCGTTGCTGCACCCGAAGACGACAAAATCATCGTCAGCGCCTGCGAATCGACCCCCTACAAGATAAGCTCCGACGTTCAACGCCAGAGCCGGTTCTGGGTCAAGAACCAGCCTTACTCACTCGAGGATCTGCTCGCCCGGGATGAATCGGTGGATCACTTTGTTGGCGGAACGGTGTACCAGGCGTTCCTGAGCGCACTGAACTATCACCGGTGGCACGCGCCCGTCGCCGGAACGATCGTGCGGGCGTACCTCAAGGACGGTACATACTTCTCCGAGGCAGAATCAGAAGGGCCCGACGCTGTCGAGCCGACCCTCTCGCAGTCATACCTGGCACATGTCGCGGCACGCGCGATCATCCTGATCCAGGCCGACGACCCAGTCATCGGCCTTATGGCGGTGATACCCGTGGGCATGGTCGAGGTCTCGTCCTGCGTCATCGATCCGGAGATCGTCCCGGGCCACCACGTGAACAAGGGCGACGAATTGGGGTACTTCCAGTTCGGCGGCTCCACAGAGTGCCTCGTTTTCCGCCCCGGTGCTATCGACCAGTTCGCTCTCACCGCTATTCCCCAACCGCAGAATCCGGACGCACCCCTCGTACGGGTCCGGTCGAAGCTTGCCACCGCCAGGCATGAGGAGAACGCATGATCAATGCCGACGCCGCGTCGCTGGAGGCAATCGGTGTCAATCCGCTGGATCCGGGGTCGCGTGCTCCCGCAGCTCGCGCCGCCCGGGATCAGGGCTGTCGCCTCGCCGATAATCCGGACCACCGGCAACGCAGGATGCGCGCCACCAACGGATCAGAAGGAGCATCATGACCAAACACGGCCAACCTTCCAACGCCACAGACCACTCCAAGCCGCTGGCGAAGTGGCTGGACAAACCGCAACAACACGACTATCCGGCCGCCGCCCCCTACCTCTCCCTCATCGCCGGGCCCAAAGCCGTCAGCCGGGCGGTCAAGGCCCTGGAGCAGGCGGACACCGTGTCGTTCAAAGCCAAGGACCTTCTGCGTGCGGCGGGGTTGCCACTGCTGCCGGCCGATGACCCGGACGTTGCCAAGGAACTCGGCCGGGTCAGGGCCGGTACGGCACTCTCACCCTGCCTGGTCATCCGCGCCAGCAGGAAAGCCGGGACCACTGCCCGGATCGCGGACGGCTACCACCGGATCTGCGCGTCCAATCATCTGAGCGAAGACACGGTCGTTTCCGCGCGTATCGCCGGGTTCTAGGCTGGAGAGATGCCAATACGCGACGCGGCAGGCCGGTCCGGACGGCGAAGGCACCCCGGCCTCTCGGTCCAAGACCACCGCATGATCCGGACCTTCAACCAACCCGGCAACGGATCACGGCGCCTCATCGGTGAGTTCCTCGGGACCTACCTTCTGGTGCTGGCCGCAGCCGGCGCCGACATCGTAAACACCGCCACACACGGAGGCCTCGGGCACACGGCCATGGTGATGACCCCGGCGCTGACCATCATCGCCGTCGTCCTCTTCGTAGGACCCATTTCCGGGGCCCACCTGAACCCCGTGGTGACTCTGGCGTTCGCCCTGCGCCGGGACTTCCCCTGGCCAAGAGTTCCCGGCTACATCCTCGTCCAGGCTGCCGGGGCGGCGCTCGCGTCCGCCACGCTCCTGGCCGTGTTCGGCCACTACGGCAAGGACGGGATGACCGTTCCGGGCCCGGAATTCACCGATTTTCAGGCTTTCACCCTGGAAGTCCTGCTGACTGCGGGACTCGTCAGCACCGTGCTCGCCGTCGCCTCCGGGGCGCAGAACGTCGGCGCCTTGTCGGCATTCGGAATCGCCGCTTACATCGTCATGGCCGGGCTTTGGGGTGGCCCGGTCAGCGGAGCGTCGATGAACCCGATCAGGTCGTTCGGCCCCGACCTGATCACAGGTGACTTCAGCCGATACTGGATCTACGCCACCGGTCCGGTCGCTGGGGCCCTCCTCGCGGTCGCCATAGCGCATGTCCTGCGGGGCAGGGGCGGCAGGGCCGCCGCCGAAAAAGCCGCCCAGGGCTCCCTGAGCGGCTGAGCCGGGGCGGGCGGACCGGGATGCGCACAAGCGATGGGGAAACCGCAGCCGGACGGCTCGCCGCGAATCGGCGTTTGGCAGCCGTGGCTGCGGCGGCTGTGGCCGCCACGATCGTGGCGGCATTCCTGGTCACCCAGCCGCGGGCCGGCGTCGACGGTCCGCTGCCATCGCCTCCCGGGCCGAGCATCCCGACGACCTCGTCCCAGTCTCCTTCGAGTCCAGGTTCGCCGCCGCAGTCGAGCCCTTCCGGCGTCCCGGGCGATCCGATCAGGCTGATCGGATCGACAATCCCGGTTGGCGCAGCAGCACTGTGGCCGGATGTCACGTTTCCAGTGTCGCCGAGCGCGGGACGCCCAATAGCCCAGGCCGGATCGGTCATCGTGGAGGCGGGATTGCGGGGCAGCACCTTGGTGGTGGCCCACAGCTCCGATTCGGGCGCCACCTGGACGAGCAACCACGTTGGGGTCGCTTGAGAAAACGGACGTCAGAGTACGCTAAGGGCCCCGTTCTCCCTTGGAGGTGTCCCTGGAGGACAAGTAACACAGACTTGTAAAAGCGAAATATCCGTCATCCCGACCTCGGCAGGAAGGGGAGGAAGCTGTCCGCACCGGTTTTTTGACTTGGAAGAGCATCCGCTGGTGCTGTAGCGTGCCGTTGAATTGCGGAGTGTTACGACATATTGGGGAATATAAGCGTATGGCGGCATGGGGGACGGCTGGCGTGGTTTTGTCGTGTGCACGGATCACATGAGGAAGCCAGGGACTGCTTCGGCAGGTGTGGCTGCGGTTGCCGCGAGCCTCACCGCACTGCAACTCGGTAACGGCGTGGCCGTTGGGCTCATTGAAGCCGTCGGCGCGGGAACAGCGACGTGTCTGAGGGTGGGAATCGGAGCTTTGGTGCTCCTACCTGCCCTCTGGTTTGCACGACATTCTGCTGCCGTGTCCGTGCACCGCATCGTTGCTTACGGAGTCGTCTTGGGTTTGATGCAGCTTTGCTTCTATCAAGCAATTTCGCACATCCCGCTGTCTCTGGCGGTTTCGGTTGAATTCGTTGTCCCTTTGGCAATCGGCTGTCTGCGTTCGCGCTCTTGGGCGGTCCGGCCTGCGGTTTTGGGCGCCGTAGCGGGACTTTTCCTCATTGTGGACTACGCCGGTCAGCCGGATCCTGCAGGGATCCTGTGGGCCGTGGCTACCGGGATTCTGTTGAGCGTCTACATCAGGGTAGGGACGGCCATGCCGGCCACGACCCATCCACTGGCAGTGCTATCCAAGGCTTTGTGGGTCGCGTTCCTGGTTATTCTCGCCGGACAGCTCCTGGCCCCGGCTCCCGATTTGCAGACAGCAGGCCCGTTGGCGGGCCAGGCGCTTGTCGTAGCACTGCTGACCATTGTTATTCCATTCTCTCTGGAACTTTTCGCGATGAAGCGTCTGCGCGCGCTTCCCTTCGCGATGGTCTCGGCTTTGGATCCCGCGCTGGCTTCGGCCGTTGGCGTACTTGGCCTGAACCAGTTCCTGGACGGTCGGCAGATCATGGGGCTGATCGTTCTGACCGGGTGTGCCGCACTCAGCGTCTGGACGGATACACGCGCTCAAACAAGCAACCAACTGACATCTGAAGAACGAGGAGTAGAAGTTGAAAACGAACCAATTGCTGTCTGAATTGGACTTGTCCTTTCCGTTAAAGCGTGACACCCAGGTACTGATTGCGTGCGGCTACTTCGACGTCTCAACGGGAATCGATGACTTCGCCGTGGAATCGATGAAGTCGGGCCTACGTCTCGGGGACGAACTCCAAAGCACCTATTCTCTGACGCGGAGACCGGCGTACACCATCATCGTCAACGACCTGGGCATGGACTGTTCCCAGGATGTGTGAGAGCTGCGGACCGCAGCCACCGCCGAAGTCGATACGTCGGCGCTTCTGGAACTCTGTGCCCCTTTCGGGGTGAGCTTCGAGGTTGTGAAGGAACGTACGTTGCGGAATCGTTCCGCCCGGTTCCTCAAGCGATGGCTGAAAGACATGGACTCGGACGAATCGCTGCGGCTGGAAGGGACCGAAATCCTCTTCGACTCCGACCTCTACCCGAAAGTCATTGCCGGGGCCGTCAACGAGGCAGGGGCGGGCATTCCACGTTGCCCGCTCATTGTCAGCGAGTACCTCGATTTGTCGTTCAAACGACTAAGCGCATCACGGCAGCGATCCTCCCGGGTCGTCTTTGATTTCAACCGGGTAGCGGACAAGGACAAAGTCATCAAGGGAACAGAGATGTACCTCGCCCGGAAATCCCAGGGGCAGGAAGCCGTTGTGCAGGTGTTCTTCGATGCAAAGACACACGATTTCGTCTCGATCCCCTACAGTTCCGAGGACCTTGGGCGGAGAGCAGCATGATCTACCTGGATTATCAGGCAACGACCCCGCTAGACGACGAGGTTGCTGATCTCGTTGACAGCGCCGGACGCCGGTTCTGGGCCAACCCGTCCAGCCCGCACATGGCAGGGATGAGGAGCCAGGAGGCCATCGAAGGCGCGCGACGGAAGATGGTCCGGCTTCTTGGCTGCCGTCCCCGTGAGCTGTTCTTCACTTCAGGCGCCACCGAGGCCAACAACTGGGCCATATCCATGGTCAAAGCCAGCCAGGAACACCACATCATCACCACGGCGATAGAACACAAATCCATGCTGGATGCCTGCCGGGCCTTCCAACGGGGCGGCGGGGACCTCACCGTGCTCCCGGTAGACAACAACGGATTCGTGAACCCCACCGAGGTGAAGAGGGCCATCAAACCGACGACGCGGCTTGTCTCGGTCATGGCGGCCAACAACGAAATCGGCTCGGTCCAGCCCATCGCCGACATCGCTTTGGTCACGGGAGAGGCCGGGGTCCCTCTTCATTCCGACGCCACCCAGGCCATCGGCTACCTGATTGAGGACATCACCCAGTACCCCGCCGACCTGGTCAGTTTCTCCAGCCACAAGCTTTACGGGCCCAAAGGAATCGGTGCCCTGTACATCAGTGACAAGTTCCAGACCTCCAACAAGGGTGTCCCCTCCCTGCTTCACGGCGGAGGACAAGAGGGCGGCAAACGCCCCGGAACCCAGAACCTCCCGGCGATAGTCGGCTTCGCGAAAGCCCTCGAGCTATCCCGGGCAGCATTGACGGACGAACGGTCACGGGTCAAACAGCTCAAGAGCATGTTCCTGGATCTTCTGCTATCCCACCACCCCGACATCATGACCAACTCCCCGCAGGAGCTTTGCCTGCCGAACTGCCTGAACATCAGGATCCCCGGCCTGGACGCCGGGGAACTCATGTCCGCGGTTCCGCACGTAGCGATCTCGGCCGGTTCTGCATGCAACAGCAACGACCAGCAACCCTCCCACGTGCTCATGGCCATCGGGCTGTCCGCAGCCGAGGCCCGGTCCAGCCTACGAATAGGATTCGGAAGAACAACAACCCCCGAAGAAACCCGCGACGCTGCGCTGGCCATTTCCGCGGCCGTTTCCCTCATGAAAGCCTCGTGAAATGCCAGCGGCTGAGACCGGTGAAAGAGTTCCCTTCTACAGCTCCATGGTCAGCCACGACTGGGAAGCCCTGGGCTACCCGTCCCGGAACGCGGCACGGTTCTGGGACACCAGATCCTGCGGCGTCGCATGCCTGCGCATGGTCTACGCACAGCTCCTCCCCGGCATGCATGTTCTTCCGGCAACGATCACCGAGGAACTTCTCCATGACGGCGCCTACACCGAACAAACCGGCTGGCACCACGCCGGACTGGCCCGCCATGGGCAAAAGAACGGACTCGAAGCCGACCGGTTACAGTTCTCGACCACGGAAGAATTCATCGAAACCGCCCGAGGGCCGGGGGCACTCATCGTTTCCGTCGGCCCCTCCTTCGAATCTCCCGGCAAATCAGGTGACCTAGCAGTGCTAGCAGCCATAACGACTTCCAGCGACCTGCTGATCCACCGGCCCTCAAGCCATCACCCTATCGAAGGGCGAAACATCCGTCTTGATCCCGCGACGTTCTGGGACCACTTCTCAGGCCGGGCAATTCATTTCCGGAATAGGCGGCAAGAAGCCGGGCTTTGAGTCCTCAAAGCCCGGCTTCACAGTTGTTTACCGCTCGAGGCTGGGAGCAAGCGGTAGTTGGCGGGCACGGAGATACTGAGATCGCGGGCGACGTCGACCACGAGCGTTTTCAATGTTCCGGCCCGTGGCTGTGGTCCGGGTTGGGTGTCTTGGCGTGGCTGGTCGCTTTAGCGCGCTGGTTCTGGGCGGCGCGGCCGGCAAAGGCGCGGCCCTTTGCTGCCTCCTGGGCGGGTGTGCCTCGGGTGGGCGGCTTTGGCCGGTACTACTGTTCGGTGCACCATTTCGGTTCGGTCTCCTGGACAGCTGCGAGTTTCCGGGCGGCGTGGGTGGAACTCGGGCACTGGCAAGGCACAGCGGGAACTTTTGTGCTCGCGGAGACATGAATGGGTATGGAGACCATGAGTTCGTCCATCTCAGACCAGGTGTTGTGGGACCGCAGCGTTGCAGGCGATACAGACGCCTTCCGCGACCTGTTCGTTCGACATCGCGACGCGGTCTACAACTACTGCTTCCGCCGAACGGCCTCGTGGGACGCCGCGGAGGATCTCACGTCCTCCGTGTTCCTGGAGGTCTGGCGGGGCCGACGACAGCTGGCTCTGGATCGGGAGTCAGCTCTGCCATGGCTGATCGGAACCGCATCGAATCTGGTGCACAGCAGGACGCGGTCCGCTGCGCGACGTTTCGCTATCGAGCGGCAAGCGGCTCCGCGCGACGAGGTCACAGATCCCGCTGAGGACGTCGCCGAGCACATCGATTCCGAGCGGCGGATGGCCGCCGTTCTGGCTGCCATAAGACGCCTCCCCCGAGGCGAGCAAGAAGTCCTGGCCGCGTGTGTGTTCGCCGAGCTCGACTACAAAGCGGCCGCGGATGCCCTGCATGTGCCGATAGGCACCGTGCGCTCACGGCTGTCCCGCGCCCGGGCCCGCCTTCAGGAGATCAACCGACCCGCAGAAGCCCGAGGGGAATAGACGATGAACATCTTCGATGAAGTGCCCGCCAAGCGGCGCATGCCCGAAGACGCCGAGCGCCGTGCATGGGCGCGAATCAAAGAAGGCATACACGCAGGCGAGGAGAAAACAGCACACGGGCGGCCCCACGCGAAGTGGCGCTTCACAGCCTTGGCTGCCGCGGCGGCTGCGGCCATCGCCGCGGCGTTCCTGATCATCCAACCGTGGGCAGGCGTCGGCGGTCCGCCCCTATCGGCTCCAGGGGCCAGCAGCCCGAACACCTCCCAGTCTCCTTCGGGCACTGACTCGCTGCCCCCGTCGAGCCCTACCGGTGTCCCGGGCGAACCGATCATGCTGATCGGATCGACAAACCCGGTTGGCGCGGCGTCACTGTGGCCGGATGTCGTGTTTCCGGTGGCGCCAAGCACGGGCCGCTCGATCGCCCAGGCGGGATCCGTCATCGTTGAGGCAGGGGTGCAGGGCACCACCATGGTAGTGGCCAACAGCTCCGATTCGGGCGCCACATTGACGACCAACCAGGTTGTCCTGCCGACCCCGGTGCCATACGTCGACGTATCGCTCTCCGGTGACGGCAAGCACTGGATAGTCGGCCCGCCACACGAAGGAGGGGCGACGGTGTCGACCTACACGGGCGCCTACGTCTCGACGTCGGGCGGCGCTCTCCAGCGGGTCTCCCTGCCAGGCCCGGCATCGCATGCCGCCTGGGCTGGATCAACCCTGCTCGTGAGCGGCGGAGCGATGGACACCCACCTCTGGTCGAGCACCGACAACGGCCAATCCTTCACGGACATCAGCCCGAGCATCCAAGGATCGATGCCGCCACCGGGGTACCAGGGCGCTCCCTCGATCTCGCTCCTGCAACTGGGCACCGGGGTGGCAGCTGTCGCACTAGCACCGAATGGAACCGGAAGCACTGCGACCGTCTACGTGACGCATGACGGCGCCACGTTCAAAAAGGGCGCCTCGGCGGAGCTCCCGAACATCGCCCCCGGGCCGCTCAACGGCCTCGCCAGCACCTACGGCAGCGACGCCGCCATCGTGACCAGCGCCGTACAGCTACTCAAGGTCACCGCCGACGCCCAGTTCCAGCCGATCGCGACGTCGGGGATCCCCTTAGGGGCTAACTCGCTCGGAATCCAATTCCGAGACGCCGCCAAGGGCCTCGTCGACGCGACCAAGACCACCTGCACTGCCGGGAAGACCGGCTGCACCACACTCACCACCCGGTACACGACCGCCGACGGCGGCACCAACTGGACCCCGGCACCTTAGAGGATGCGCTCGGCGATGCGGTCGGCGACGCGCAAAGCGTTGGCGATGATGGTCAAAGTCGGATTCACCGCGCCGATGGAGGGCATGAAACTGCCATCGACGACGTAGAGGTTGTCAAGGTCGTAGGCTTTGCAGTCCAGATCCAGGGCTGCAGCCGCGGGGTCGGATCCGAAGCGGACCGTTCCGGCCTGATGGGCGGTGGCTGCGATGTCCATGTCCTTGTGGGGGTAGATGCTGCGTGCGAAAGAAGTCGAACGTGCATCGAGTCTGTTCAGGACGCCGTCGAACGCTTTCCGAAGTCGTTTGACGCCCTCGGTGTTGTTGTCGGGCTGAAGTGCCAGCTGCACGGACCCGTCGGCGCGCAGCGTCACCCGGCTCTCGGGCAAGGGAAGGTCTTCCCCCGCCAACCAGAAGTCGAGCGCGTGCGACGCGACCGCCCCGAAAGCGGCGGACGGTCCAAGCCCGAACGGCTTGGGCGCTTCCGCTTTGATCTGCCAGTCGTCCGATTTGCCCAGCATCTGGACATTCCCCATCGGATATTCCCATTCCGCGCTGGGACCGTAGAAGTCGTTCAGGGCCAATGTTTTCTGGAACACGGTGGGATTGGGGTCTTTTGACACGGCCATCAAACCGACGTTGTTATGCCGCATGTAATGCCTTCCAACGACGTCGGAACTGTTCGCCAGCCCGCGGGGGTGCCGCTCGTTGGCTGACTGAAGCAGCAGCACCGTTGAAAGGATCGATCCGGCTGAGAGGACCACGATGTCTCCGACGAAGGTTCGGGCGCTTCCGTCCTCCATGGTTGCGTGGACCCCCGTGATGGTGCGGCCGGTCTCATCGGTTGTGAGGCGCTGGACGGTGGCCCGGGTGATCAGGGTCAGGTTTGGGTGCGCGGCCAATGCGGGGCTCACGGCCGCGGTTTCGGCATCGGACTTGGCGCCCAGGAGGCAAGGGAAGCCGTCAACCCGGTCGCAGCGGATGCACACGGAGCCAACCGCGGCAGTGCCGTCCTGGTTTTGATCCAGATTGATGCCCAGGGGCAGGTGGAAAGGGTGGAGTCCGAGTTTTTCGAGCCCGTCGGAGAGTTCCTGGATCCGTGGTTCGTGCTTCACCGGCGGGTGCGCATAGTCGCGGCTCGATGGCCCGGCGAAGGGATCCTCACCGTGCAGGCCGTGGACCATGAACTGGTGTTCGGCCTGGACATAGTAGGGTTCAAGATCTGCATAGCTGATGGGCCATGCCGGCGAGATCCCGCCGTGGTGGCGGATTTGTCCGAAGTCTTCCGGGGTAAGCCTGAAAAGCGCAGCCCCGTAGACCTTCGAATTGCCGCCTACGTAATAGTGCAACCCTGGATGGAACGGTTTGCCGGTCCGGTCGTAGAAGGTTTCGGCTGCTGTGTAGCGGCCCTTGGCGAACACCTCGCGGGAGTCCCAGTTGGCCCGCTCGCGCTTGAGGTAATCGCCCCGTTCCAGGAGCAGGATCCGCTTGCCGGTCCTGGCCAGTCTGCCGGCAAGGGTGCCGCCGGCGGGTCCGCTACCAATGACGACGACGTCGTACGCGTCACCTGCGTCGGTGGAGTGCGCGTTCACAGGCCGACGCTCCCCTGCATGATGCCGCCATCGACGAAGACGGAAGTCGAGGTCACATAGGCAGACGTGTCGGAGGCAAGGACAACGGCCATGCGGGCGATTTCCTCCGGCTTTGCCATGCGTCCGAGCGGTATGGCAGCATTCAGGGACTTCAGCTTCCCGGCATCAGCCATGGTGGAGGCATTGATGGGAGTTTCCACCGCGCCGGGGCACAGGTTGAGGACACGGATACCGTGCTCGCCAAGTTCAACACCGGCCGTGCGCGTGAGCATCCTCATCCCGCCTTTCGAGACGCAATAGGCGGTGTTGCCGGGCATCGGCCAATCCTCGTGGACGGAGGAAACATTCAAGATCACCCCGCCACGGCCTTGGAGGATGAACTGCTTCGCCGCCAGTTGGGTGCCGAAGAACGCGCTCTTGAGGTTGATGTCGAGCACTTTCTGGTACTGCTCCTCCGAGGTTTCCAACACGGAGGTCCGGGTTTCGATCCCGGCATTGTTAACGAGTACATCCAAGCTACCGAAGGCTTCGACTGCCTTTTGCACGAGTGCCTGCAAACCCGCGAGCGAGCTGATGTCGGCTTCGAGTCCGACAGCTTTCCCGCCAGCCTCCTCGACGCGGGCGATCAGGGATGAGGTCTCTTCGGGGTGCGCTACGTAGTCGATGACAATGTTGGCGCCCTCGGCCGCCGCGGCGAGCACGATCGCTTCACCGATTCCGCTGTTGCCGCCCGTCACTATGACTGTCTTGTCTTTCAGGAGCATGGCTGTATTCCGTCCTGTTGAGTTCTCCGGCTGATGCCGGGCGCTTGTACCGGATGATGATGGTCCGGGAGCGTCCGGTGTGGATGTAGGGCTCATGGTACCCAGTCCAGCTGGATGCACATGGGGTGGCAGCCACAACGGTCCAGCCGGGGGCGACACGCCACCGGAGCCGGCGCCCCTTTGGGGCTCGCGTCAACTCGCGGCGAGGACGCTCTTCGTGACTGGTGGAGATTGGCTCAAGGATCCCCTGCATGGGCTTTGCTTGGACCTCCGGAAGGCGTGCGATGCAACAAGGCCAACGCCCGCGTAACCGACATGTCCGCCCGGGCGACTATCAAGGCTGTCAGCAAGGCAGCGGCAACGTGCGTGTCCAGCATCAGATCCGGTGAGTGCCCGGACGAAACGAAAGGCACCGCGGTCAACTGCCCAGGCTGAAATCCCGTCACCCCATGCTGATGCTGGGCAGGTGCCGGAACCGAGAAGCTTCCGGAGAGCCGGTCGAAAGCCAGATGCAGAACCTGCTGGGTCACGCCGCAGAGTATGAGCAACAACCAGTTCGGCAGATATATCCGGGACACCAGCGAGGCGCACATGCTCAGCAGAGCCGTCAATGCGATCAGCACCGGGGCTCCGGGAGATACTCCACCTGAGACCAGGTGGGCTACCAGCCCCAGTCCGACCGCCGCCGGCCCGACTTCCCACCCTGGGAATCTTCGACGTCCATGGGATTTCTGCTCATCCACGCCCGGTCTCTCCGTTCCGTCGTTGGACGGGTTCCGCTCTCCTCCATGGTGCCGCCGTTTCGCACCCGAAGGAAGGCTTTCCGGGGCACATTCACCCGATTGGCGCCTGCGCTCCCGCTCAGCTCAACGATGTGTCGGCATCGGCGAGACCCACGCAATAATCATCGGTTATTTGAGAACAGCGACGGCGAGCGCGCGTACCCGCACCCCTTGGAACCTTTCAGGGTGAGTGCTTCGTGATCCGGATCTCGGCGCGGGCGGCCGAAGACCCGACGGTTCCCGAGGGGAGAGCGACCCGGGCCGACACAGGCCCAACCACAAAGTGGATCTGCTCCACGTGTGGGCTCCCGCATGAAAACGAAACACTCACCTTGGAACTGCTGCTGGAGCCTTGCTGGGAAACAGTCAGCAAAGCCTGGGGTGCGCCCACGCAGGCCGCGGTCACAGAGTAATCCCCGCTGTCCACGGCGTTATACCCGACTGCGAATGCCGATGGTGGGCCGGTAAGTCCTCCCGATCCCTCCAGCACCGTTCCAGCGGGCTTGAGCCCCATGACTTGCCGGAGGTCAGCCACTGTCGAAGAGGCCCCAGTCAGCGCTGCCGGGGTTGTCTCGGATTGTGGCGAGTAGGAACACGCGCTCAGACCGGCTATCAGCAGGACCGATGTGGCCGTAGCCGCGGTTCGCACTGGACGGCCTTCCATGCAACGGTCCCGCCGATTTACACCTCTCCGGACCTTTGGCGCCATCATCGTTGCCCCCACACGCCTCTTTGGCTGAATTGAACAAACGGTAGCCCCTAGCCAGGCGCGGCGGAAGCGGCATCCTGTTCAGAGCCAGGCTAATTCCCGGATCTAGGATCTGGATCGACTTTGTCTTGCCAGGAATCGCGTCCAAAGCACGTGGACAAGTCCAGTGCCACGTGCTGACATGTAGGCATGCAGCCCTCGGCGCGCGATAAGCGGATCCGGATCTGCGGCGGACTGGTCATCATGGCCTTGGCGATCCTCTCGCTGGTCATGGTTTTCGCGTCCGGCCGCGAGCATTGGGCTGATATTCCGCTGGACGCCTTATACGGAATCCAGGCGCTGTTCACACTGGGCGCAGGCATCTATCTCGCCAGCGGCTGGCGCAAGGCAGCTCAAATGGTGATGGCTCCAGGGCGGCCCCGGCGTATTGCGCTGGCCGCTATTGCCGTGGCCGGAACAGCCGCAGTCGCCTGGGGATTCACGAACGGCGCCAAGGCTCTCATCACAGCGGCGTTGTGGCCGAACATGGTTGGCTTGTGGACTCTGCTGCAGTTCAGGACCATTGCCGAGCGCTTCCAACACAAGGAGCAATGGACCACCGCGTTGACCCTCGAATTCGCTTTGGAGTCCCTGGCCCGCGTCTTCCGTCAGCCCGGGCTGAGCGTGACGACGGCCGGCCAGGACGTGTGGGTCAAGATAGAACGGGAATGGAACGGAGGAACCTGGTCCCACAAGGACGCAGCCCGTTATATGAAATCGGTGACGGGCCTCCATTTTCGGATTGAAGAGATCGTCGGCGGGACCCGGATCACTGCCAACAGCGGAGACCGGACCGTGGGAGGCATGTACGACGTTCTGAAGCTCTCCGAGGAGATGAGCGCGACCGCGGTGGAACTGGCCCGGCAAGCAACCGCCCGCCACCACGAGGGCTGACACTGTCCTGGCTTTCAATCCGGATGCTTGCCCTCACGAACGTACGCAGATCGGACAGGACTCCCGCGTCCCGGGCCTTGACCGGAAACGTTCCCAAGTGCGTGGCTACCGCGGGGCGGTCAAGCGGGGGCCGACGTGCTTTGGCGCACCACCAACTCCGGCTCCACCAGGGTGGCGCCGGTGCTTTCCCAGCCCTCGATCCCGCGCAGTATGAGGTCCATGCAGCGGCGGCCGAGTTCTTCGAAGTCCTGGTGCACGGTGGTCAACGGCGGCGTGAAGTAGCCCGATTCGGGCTGGTCATCGAAACCCACCACCGAAACGTCCTCGGGCACGCGGACGCCGGCCTCGTTGAACGCACGCAGCACGCCCAAAGCCATCTGGTCATTTCCCACAAAGAGCGCCGTGGCGGTCCTTTCACCGGCGAGCTTCCTGCCGATCTCATAGCCGCTACCGGCGCTCCAGTCCCCCACCACCAGCAAGTCATCCTCAAGGCCCGCGGCCCGCAAGGCCGCACTCCACCCTTCGGCTCGGGCCGCCCCGTCGATCCAGTCCTGCGGACCGGCCACGTGCCCGATCCTGCGATGTCCCTGCTCCACCAGGTGCCTCACGGCCAGTTCCGCGCCGCGCTTCTGGTCCACCATGGCGCCGCCGACGGAGGCGTCGCCCAGCGATCCCGCGGCCACTACGGGAACCCCTGGGTTCATTTCCGCCACCGCCGGCAGGGTGTCCGGATGCGGCACGATCACCACGATCCCGTCCACCGACTGGTCCAGGAAATGCCGGACCGCATCAAGGATCACCTCGCGATTGACCGTCCGAAGGGCTGCGATACTGACGAAATAGCCGGCATCCCTCGCCGCCTGCTCGACGCCCAGCAAGGTGTTCGCAGGGCCGTATTGAGCCAGCTCGCTCGCCAGGACGCCGATGGTCCGGGAACGCCGGGTCACCAGGCTCTGTGCAGCAGTGTTGCGCCGGTATCCTAGTTCGGCAATGGCCGCCTCCACCCGCTCACGGGTCCCCTTGCTCACGTTGGGGTGGTCATTGATCACCCGGGACACCGTCTGGTGCGAAACTCCCGCCCGCTCCGCCACATCCTCAAGCCGAGGCAAGCGCCCGCTGGTATTTGTCATGGGGCTATTGTGGTCGATCCGGTGCGCAACCACGCAACGCGCCGCGAGCACCAGGCTTCCGACGAGCTGACAACAACGCTGTCAGGACGACCACGCTGCTTGCCGTCTTTTCCGGTCCCAGACTGTCCATGCGATGAGGGCGGCGAAAGCGATCACTGCCAGGGCGGCGGAAAGCCCCACCATGACATCAATGGGCAGCAAATAGAGTAGGACGGCCCGTACGCAGGCTTCGGCAATCAGTCCCGCACCCCAAACGGCGGAGACCTTCAGGTGCCAGCGGTGCGCCGCCGGATTACTGTGGAAATCGCGGTCCATTTCCGCGGCGCGCTCCGGTCTCCACGTTTTGGCTGCGTCCAAAGTCAGGGGATGACCCAGCGCGGCGAGAACCAGGAACGAAATGCCCATGCCACCGGTGATTGCCGAATCCTTGAGCAGCAGAAACCGCGGGTCACCGGTGAGGAAGGACAGAACCAGCCCGAGTCCGAAGACGATGACCATCAGCATCGCAAACGGGTTCAGGGAGTGCCGTTTGGAGGCTGTCCAGAACAGCCGGCAGCCAGCTGCCGCCGTCGCCGCCAGCAGCGCAGCCCAGTCCGTGGCACCGGCTAGGTGCAGGGCGTAGTAGACGGCCAGCGGCGCCCCCACGTCCCAGGCGAGGCCGCGCACCAACGTACGCATCATGAATGTCGGACGCAACGGTCCCGAAGCTTGCTCAGCGTTCACTGGCGCGCGTCCATTTACGGAAACAGGGCCGTTCCATTGTCCCGATTGGCGGAATCGCCGCAACGGCGACCGCGCCGAAATCGATGATCACCGGAGCCGCCATTTCAGCTCCTCCTCCGCTCATGACCGAGAGCTTCATGCGCCAGCAACGCCATGCTAGGTCCGTGCAAGAAGCCTCGTCAACGGGTCGCGGGCTCGCCTCACTTCACGAGTGCGCCTGCGTCGCCATCGTAAGGATTTCAGCCCCGCCCTCGGTGATCGCGATCGTGTGCTCACTGTGTGCTGTCCGGCAGCCTGTCGCACTTCGGAGCGTCCACCCGTCCGCGTCCGTGATGAGTTCGGCGGTGTCCGCCATGACCCACGGCTCGAGTGCCAGCAGCAGCCCTGGACGCAGTTCATATCCGCGTCCGGGCCGTCCGGTGTTCGGAATGTGCGGGTCCTGATGCATCGTCGATCCGATGCCGTGACCGCCGAACTCGGTGTTGATCGGGTACCCCGCCTCGCTCAGGACGGAGCCGATGGCATGGGAGATGTCGCCGATGCGGGCCCCCGGCACGGCAGCAGCTATCCCTGCGCTCAACGCGCGCTCGGTGGCGCCGATCATCGCGACGCTCGCCGGGGGCCGGGAGTCCCCCACGATGAAACTGATGGCAGAGTCCGCGGCGACCCCACCCTTGGAAACGGCGAGGTCCAGAGTCAACAGGTCGCCGTCGGCAAGCGAGTAGTTGCGTGGAAGTCCGTGGAGCACGGCGTCGTTGACTCCCGTGCAGATGTAGTGGCCGAACGGTCCACGACCGAAGGAAGGCGCGTAGTCGACGTAACAGGACAGTGCACCCGCCTCGACGATCATGGCCTTGGCCCACCGGTCGATGTCCAGCAGGTCCGTGCCGACCGTGGCGCGGCTCTTCAGCGTCTGCAGGATGTCAGCGACCAGCGCGCCTGTCTCTTTTGCACGTGCCAGTTCAGCGGCATTCAGAATCTCAATCATCCAATAACTATACCGGCCATATTATCCCGGTATAATCGGAGGCATGGTCAGATTGCCGCTCACATTAGACGAGGTGGAGCGCGGACGGCGCCTCGGTGCCCTGTTGCGTCGCGCCAGGGGCCAGCGCTCGATTCTCGACATCGCCCTCGATGCGCAGGTCTCACCGGAAACCCTCCGGAAGATTGAGACGGGCCGCGTAGCGACCCCTGCCTTCCCCACCATCGCCGCGATCGCCGAGGTCCTGGGGCTCTCCCTCGATGTGGTGTGGGCCGAGATCAACCAGCCCGAACGTGCCGTCGAATCGACCCTCCCTGATCACAAGACACGTGAGCGCTTAGCCTCGTAAATCCCGCAACTGCCGTTCACTTCTTCTCCATGACCGCTATCTGTGGGGTGCCGCGCTGGGTGGCGGCCCAGCTGGCGAGGACTTTCAGGGCGTCCTCGGAGGGGGT
>NZ_JARVRG010000022.1:0-56831 GCF_030209795.1 Arthrobacter sp. efr-133-R2A-63
GCTTTGTTGCGCTGTTCAACGCGCAGCAGCTTACGGCCTTCAGGTGCCAGGGTCATGAGGAACTCCAAAATTCAGGTGGCGCTCACGCGTCACGATGAGTCGGTTCCTCCCCGCTCTGTATTGGACCTGAGAGTTTCCGCGTCTCCACCTTGTGGCTGGACGCTTGCACCGTCGGTGAGTCCGGTTGCCCGGACTGCTTTCCAGAGTTGCCTTGCCGCGGCGGTACATGGGCCTGAGAGATTCCTGGGGAGGATTTGCTCCTACGGCGCCTGCTGAAAATGTACCGGCAGGACTCTCCCGCCGCAGATCATAAGCACGTGCCGCCTTTCGGTGACACGTCTCACATGGTATCCGGTGCCTGTGCGGTGCGCAAAGAACCCAGGCGCGGTCGTGAAGCTAGATCTTGCGATAGCTGAGGTCGAAGATCATGCGTCCGGCCTCGTGGGCCTTGTTTTCGAAGCTGGTGCGGATGCGGCCATCGAAGCGTGGAGCCCACCCGCCCACGTGGTCCACTCCCTCGTTGGGGCCGGTGTGCTCGGTGCTGACCGGGGCGCGGCCTTCCTTGACAGGTGCCCCGCCCACCATGGATTCGACTCCGGATTCCCACACTTGGGTGAGGGGGCTCTCAGCGCCGGTCCGTTCGCCGTCGTGCACGTTCTCAAACTCGGTGGAGCCGGCGAGGACCTCGCGGACGTGGATGGCGTAGTTGGACCAGTCGGTGGCGATCCGCCACAGGCCGCCCTTCTTGAGGGACCGTGCTGCGAGTTCAGCGAACGCCGGCTGGATGAGGCGGCGCTTGTGGTGCCGGGACTTGTGCCACGGATCGGGGAAAAAGACCCAGAGCTCGCTGACCGAGCCCTCGGGGAGCATGGTGGCCAGGACCTCGGGGGCGTTGGCCTCCACCACGCGTACGTTGCTGAGCCCGCGGCTGTTGATCTTGATCATCGTGTTGGCCAGGCCCGGGGTATAGACCTCCACGGCGAGGAAATCCTTGTCCGGGTTCTCCTCGGCCGCATGGCACACAGCGTCGCCGAGGCCCGAACCGATTTCGACGATCAGCGGCGCCTTGCGCCCGAACTCCGCTTCGGCGTCGAACACGTAGTCCGGGTGCACTGAAGTGTTGGCAACGTGCCGCGGAACCTGGATGGCCCAGCGGTCCGAGTGTTCCTCCCACGCGGCCTGGCGGCGGCCCTGAAGCCGCGTCCCGCGGCGCACGAAACTGACCGGCCGGCCGCCGTACGTGCCGAAGGAGGCCTGGCTGCCGGGGGTGACGGGGCGCGAAGACTGCGGTGTTTCAGGGGTTTCTGGGGTTTCACTCATCTCCTCCAGAATACCGTTGCGGCACCAAACGCCCGCGGCGGACCCTGGGTGCGCTCCCGTCATGAGGCGCCCCGGTATGAGCATGACTGCCAGAATGGTTCGGTGACCCCCGCTTCAAGCGCCCCCAAGAACACTACGCCGCACCCCGGCGCCCGCGAGATCCTCGTCGACGCCGAGATCGACGAGCTTCCCGCGCCCGAGCCCACGCTGGTCAAGACGCGCGGCGGACTTGTCTTCCTGGGGATCTGCCTGGTGCTCATCGGCCTGAATCTGCGGACGGTTTTTTCGAGTTTTTCGGCAGTCCTTCCGGAAGTCACCGCCGACGCCGGGTTGCCGGGCTGGGCGGTGGTTGTCCTCACTACTGTGCCGGTGACATTGCTGGGTGTCTTCGCGCCGCTGGCGCCGATCCTGGCCCGCAGGTTCGGTGCCGAGAGGGTGTTGCTCGGCGCGATGGTAGTGCTCACAGCGGGACTGCTGATCCGTCCCGTGGATCTCGCCGGCGCCGGGCACTTGCCGGCACTCCTTGCCGGTACCGCGGCGTGCGGCGCCGCGATCGCGCTCTGCAACGTGCTGCTGCCCGGCGTGGTCAAGCGTGATTTCCCGCACCGGCTCGGACTCATGGGCGGTCTGTATACGACGGCGATTTGCGCGTCAGCAGCGCTTGGCGCCGGTTTCACCTATCCCGTCTTCACGGCGACCGGAAACTGGACCTCGGCGCTGTGGTTCTGGGCGCTGCCCGCCGCCGTCGTACTCTTGCTTTTCCTCCCTCTGGCGATCCGCCAGCATCCCGTCCGCCACAACGCCGCCGACGGCGGTGCGAACGTCTGGCGTTCAGCCGTCGCCTGGCAAGTCACCATCTTCATGGTGTTGCAGGCGATGATGTCCTTCAGCGTGTTCGCCTGGTTGGCGCCGATCCTGCGTGACCGCGGGATCGACGGCGGGACGGCCGGCCTGATCGTGTCCGTGTCGATCGTGCTGCAGATGCTTGGTTCGTTCATCGCTCCGGGGCTCGCAGCCCGGTTCAAGGATCAGCGCGTTATCAACACCGTGGTTGCGCTGATGACCGGCGGCGGCTTCGCCTTGAGCATCTTCGGACCCACGGACCTGATTTGGGTGTGGACCGGACTGCTGGGCCTGGGCCAGGGGAGCCTCACGGCTGTGGCGTTGACCATGATCATGTTGCGGACCCGTGATTCGCATACCGCGGCGCACCTTTCGGGCATGATGCAGGGCGTCGGCTATGGCTTGGGCTCCACGGGAACCCTGATGGTCGGCCAGTTGCACCAAGCGACCGGTGGCTTCGCGGGGGCCGGCATCCTGTTCCTCGTGGTCGGATCCCTGGCTGCTTTCTTCGGCTTTCGCGCGGGCCGGAACCGCTACGTCGGCCAACCCAACTGACTCGCAGTTGTTGTCGTTATGAGGGCTCAAAACGACATTACCTGCGAGCCAGTTGGGTTCAAGCGGGGGAGTTTAGTGTGTCAGGTCCTTGCCCTTGGTTTCCGGGATCATGAAGGCGAACGCGATGCCGATGGCCAAAAGGATCACGGCATAGACGTTGAACATGTTGGCCTGGCCGATGCTGCCGAGCCACGTCTGCAGGTACGGGGCCGTCCCGCCGAAGACCGCAACGCAGATGGAATACGGGACGCCGACACCCACGGTGCGGATCTTGGTCGGGAACAGCTCCGCGTACACGGCAGGGACAATCGAGGCGCTGCCGGCGATGAAGAACAACATGACAGACATCGAAACAGCCAGCTGCCACGGGGAGTCTTTGAGGAGCCAGGTCATCGGGAAGTGCAGCAACGCCGCCCCCGCGGAACTCACGATCAGCACGGGCTTGCGGCCGATGCGGTCGGACAGCTTGCCCCAGAACGGCAGCGACGCAATGAAAGCGATGTTGCCGATAACACCGGCCCACAAGGCTGCTCCACGATCCATCTTGAGCGAGCTGGCCGCGTAGCTCGGAGCCACGACGCCCCAGATGTAGTAGACAACGGTGAGGCCAACGGTCAGCCCGATCACCTGCAGGGCCTGCTTGCGGTACTTGACGATCTGCGGCCACATGGGCTCGCGCTTTTCCTTCGGCACCTCGGCTTCGAACGCCTCGGTCTCCTTCATCTTGGCCCGCATGACCAAGGCATAGATTCCCAAGGCACCGCCCACCAGGAACGGCACGCGCCAGCCCCAGGCGTTCATGTCCGCCTTGCTCAGCACCCCGGTCAGGATGGCACCCAGCAGGGTCCCGGCAAGGATGCCGGCGGTGCCGGACGTGTAGATGAGCGTTGCCCAGAAGCCCCGCTTTTCCTTGGGCGCCATTTCGGACAGGTACGTTTGCGACGACGGCAGCTCGCCACCGTGGGCGAGGCCCTGGATGAGGCGGGCCACCAGGAGCATCACGGAGGCGAAGGCTCCAACTGCCTGGAATGTCGGGGCGATACCGATCAGCAGGCTGCCGACAGCCGCGAGGCCTACCGCGAACGTCATGGACGTCTTGCGGCCGATCCTGTCGCCGATCCAGCCGAAGACGAAACCGCCGAACGGCCGGGCCACGAATCCGACGGCGAAGATCGCCAGGGTGGAGAGGACCGCGGACGTGGGGTCGGCACTGCTGAACAACGCGCTGGCGATGAAAGGCGAAAACGTGGCGTAGATTGCCCAGTCGTACCATTCGACGGCGTTACCGATGCCGGTGCCGATGAGGGTCCGCAGGTGGGACTTGTGAACCTGCACTGTGGCTGAAGCGCCTACGGTTGCGGTCATGTCTTGCTCCAAGGTCTTGGGTGGTGGTTAGTTGCCGGCGGCGAGGGTGGCGATGCGGGAGACCGCGAGCTCTGCGTAGAGCGCCGCGCCGTCGGATAGGACGCCGTCGTCGAACGTGGCGTAAGGGGAGTGGTTGAACGCTGAGGTGGTGTGGTCTACGCCCCGCGGCACGGCGCTGAGGCCCACGAAGGTTCCGGGAACTTCGGCCAGGACCCGGGAGAAATCTTCCGAGCCACTGATCGGCGTGGCCCAGCGGGAGAGCCGGGAACCGCCGAACATGTCCGAGATGACGTTCTCGGCGGTGTGGGTCTCGTCCTCGTCAGTGACGGTCATGGGGTATTCGCCGCGGTAGTCGACGTCCACCTCCAGGCCGTGCGCGGAGGCAATGCCCTTGAGCAGCTGCGGAATCGCAGTCATCATCCGCTCGCGGGAGGCTTCCGAGAACGTGCGGATGGTCGCTTCGAAACGAGCGGATTCGGGGATGACGTTGCGCTTGGTACCTGCCTGCAGGACGCCCACGGTCAGGACTACGGGATCGAACATGTTGAACTGCCGGGTGATCATGACCTGCAGCGCCGTAACCATTTCCGCGGCCGCCGTGACGGGGTCCTTGGCCGCATGCGGCGCCGAGCCGTGACCGCCGGCCCCGAGGACCGTGACGAAGAGCCCGTCCGAGGCGCTCATCATCACGCCAGGTTTGGTGCAGAACTGGCCATATGGCTCCAGGGAGGAGAAGACATGCATGCCGTAGGCGGCGTCAACGCGGCGGCCAGCGGCGTCCAGGACGCCTTCGCGGATCATGTGGCCCGCGCCGTCGAAGCCTTCTTCGCCCGGTTGGAACATCAGGACGACGTCGCCGGCCAGCTGATCGCGTCGCTCGGCCAGCAGGGTTGCGGCTCCGGCGAGCATGGAGGTGTGGAGGTCGTGGCCGCAGGCGTGCATGGCGCCGTCGATCTTCGAGGAGAACTCGACGCCGGTGCGCTCCTGGACAGGAAGGCCGTCCATGTCGGCGCGGAGCAACACTGCCGGCTTCCGGGCTGAAGCGTGTGCCGCGCCGCCGCGCAAGACCGCGGTGACCGACGTCGTGCTCTCGCCAAGCGTGATTTCGTACGGGAGTCCGTCGAGCGCCTTGAGCACCTTTTCCTGGGTGCGCGGGAGGTCCAGGCCGATTTCCGGTTCCTGGTGGAGCTCGTGACGGAACCGGGCGATTTCTCCCTGCATCTCTTTGGCGTCTGAGGCGATCGACATCTGTTTCTCCTGTTTCCTGAACGTTTGGTAGGTATCCATAGCCATTGTGAAGTGACTAGCCTCACAATCTTCAAAAGCCATGAAAAAATTCAGGATCATGCCAGAATTAACAGGAATCGCGCATCGCATAGGAGGGGATCGCTGATGGAACTCAGTGAAGAGGACCTGCGGCTGATCAATGCCCTCCAGATCTCGCCGCGGATCAGTTGGTCCGACGCCGCTGAGGTCCTGGACGTCCACGCAACCACTTTGGCCTCCCGATGGGACCGCCTGCGCGAGTCCGGAGCGGCCTGGACCACGGCGCACCTCATGGGCGACCCCAAGCATGCCTGCCTCGCCCTGCTGGACGTGGACTGCGAAATGCACCTCAGGCCCGAGGTGACGGCCGCGCTCGCGGCGATTCCGGAAATCATCACGGTTGAGGAGGCGGCCAGTAACCGCGACCTCATGCTCACCGTCATTACCCAAGACCTGGGCGAATTCAGCACCCGGCTCTTGCCCCAGCTCAAGGAAATCCGGGGGCTCACCAAGTACCGGACCTCGCTCTGCACCCGGATCCACACGAGCGGCTATGCATGGCGGCTCAACGTCCTGAGCCGGGCGGAGCAGCAGGCGCTGCGCGCCCTCGCCGGGCCGGAAGCGCTCAATCCGTCGGCCCCCTACGCGCAGGTCACCCCGCTGCCGGAGAGCCATATGGCGCTCTTTCCCTTCCTCGCCCGGGATGGAAGGGCCTCCGCCGCGGAGATCGCACGTGCCCTCGGACGGCACCCTGCCACGGTGCAGCGGCAGCTCGGCCGCGTGCTCGCGAGCCGGATGCTGTCCTTCCGCTGCGAGATCGCCCAGCAATTCTCCGGCTATCCCATGACGTGCCAGTGGTTCGCGAATGTTCCAGCAGGCCAGCACGAAGCCGCGGCCGCAGAGCTACGGGCCGTCAGGAACGTCAGGTTCACCGCCTCCACCACCGGCAGCACCAACTTTGTGATCATCATGTGGCTGCGCTCGCTGGCCGAGGTCATGGAGATGGAACTCGCCATCCAGCAACGCATTCCCGGGATCGAACTCGTCGAAAGCGTCGTGATGCTGAGCACGGCCAAGCGGGTCGGCTGGATGCTGAACCCGGACTCGACGGCGACCGGCGCTGTCGTGCCGACCGCCGCCGTCGTGCCGACCGCCGCTGTCGTCCCGCCCACCGCTGCCAGCCTGGCCTAGAGGCCGGCGTTGTAGACGTCCAGTCCGAAGCGGTTCAGTCCGGGTGTGCCTGCATAGCCGAGGTAGGGGAGGCCGAAAGTGTCTTCAATGCTGGCCAGCAGGCTGTAGTGGTTGTAGGGCGTGGTGGACCACGTGCCGCCCTTGGTGAAGGGGGAGATAACCAAAGCGCCGACCCGGCCGCCGCCTTGTCCGACAATTCCGGGAAGCGGGGAGTTGGGTCCGGGGCCCTCGCCGCAGCATGCGGACGCGTCCGATTGGGGGCTGTCGGATTCGTCGAAGGTGATCGCCAGGACACCGTCCTGGCGGAACGCGGGGGACGAGGTGATCATCGGAACGTACTGCTTCAGCCATGCATCCGCGCTGGTCAGGCCTCCGGGCTGTCCGTCCACACAGGGGGAGTCGTGTCCGTCGTGGCAAAGGTTCGGCGTGATCATGGAAAGGTTCGGCGTAGTCGCGACGGACGCAAGATCTGTGCTCAGGGCCCCGAGGTCTACATCGTTCTTCGCACAGTCCGGTGATCCCGTGATCCCCGCGAAGTAGACGAAGGGATTGTGTCGGGCGGCGTACTGGTCCCCGACCTTCGCCTTCTGGGTATCATCGGCTGCGCCGAGGGCCGGGTGGCGGCACGGTGTGCCCATGTCCTCCATGTAGCCTTTCCAGGTCTTCCCGGCCGCCGTCAATTGGCCGGCCACGGTGGGCACGTCGGCAGGGAAGACGCAGCCATCTCCAACGGCTTGGCCGGGCACTGCCGTTCCGGTCTTCACGAACGGAGAGTAGGTCTGGCAATCGGCCTGCATCTGCGGGTTGGGGCCTTGACCGGAAATCTGCGCAACGTAGTTCGGCTGCGAGTTGTGTGCCGTGCCGAAGTACTGGTTCAGCAGGACGCCTTGGTTCCGCAGTGTGGTGGAAAGGTACGGCGCCGCCGAACCCGGTCCCCACGTCGTGTCGTACCCCTTGTTTTCGAGGTTGATCACAAACACGTGCTTCGCTCCCGGGAGATACCCGGAGCTCTGCGCGGTTTGGGGTTCGCTTGCCTGTGCTTCCGTCTGCTGCAATCCGAAGACGATGCAGGAGGCGCCCAGCAGGACAACGAGCAGCGCAGCGAATCCGAGCCGCATTTTGGAAATGGCGAAGTTTTTGAAGGTCATGGCAAGATCCATCCGTCCGCAAGTGCTTTCTGTTTCAAGCCGGTCCACTCTTCCTCCGCCGGCGGCCCGACCGGGGAGCATGCCGGTCCGGCGGCATAAGGCGGCACGAGGTACGTCGGGGCGGCCAGATTGGGTGCCGACTGGAAATCGAGCACTTCGGCGATATTGCGGGCGGCGTTGTCGCGCGGGGTCAGGGATTGAAGCCCCCAGCGCCACTCGATGGCCTTCAGGACTGAGGTGTGGTCGTAGGTGTCATGTGCCACGTATTGCCTGCGGGCGCGTGGCGAAATGACCATGGACGGGACGCGGAAGCCGCGCTGGGCGGTATCCGGATTGCTGTCCGGTGCGGTTTGCGGTGGCACGTGGTCGTAGAACCCGCCCCATTCGTCGTAGTTGACCACCAGCATCGTGTTCGCCCAGTTGGGACTCGTGGTCACGGCGTTGTAGACCTCCGCCAGGAAAAGCTCGCCGGAGCGGATGTCGGCGTGCGGGTGGTCGTCGCCGGAGGTTCCGCTGGACTCGTCCGTGAAGCGGGGATCCACGAAGGACACCGAGGGCAGCTTGCCGGAACTGCAGTCGCTGAGGAATTCGGCGTAGGGCCTGGAGATGCCGACGTACTTGGTTCCCCAGAGGGCGGTGAACGGAATGTCGCCGTAGTAGTACTTTCCCTGCACGCCGGCGGCCGCCAAGCGGTCCCAGATCGTGGGCATGGTGCTGGTGACGGTCGAGTTGTGGAGCCTGTCCGTGGCCGCGGAATGCTGGTAGAAGCGGTTCGGATATGTTTCGGCGAGGGTGGCTGCGAAATAACGGTCGCAGACAGTCCAGTCGGGACCAGCTTGGCGCCAGAAATCGAGATCGCTCGAATCGTAGTATCCGACCGCGAATTCATCGTTCTCGCCTGCCCGCAACCAGCCATCGTTCTTGCCGTTGTTGAACTGGATCCGGCCGCCCTCGTAGGAATGGTCAGGGTCCGGATGCCCGCAGCCCTGGAAATCCGTCAGGTGGTGCGTTGTATGGGGGATCCCGTAGCGGTCAATGTAGCTCAGTCCGGCCTGTTTCCCATCCGCGCCAGGCATCCAGCCAAGGAAATGGTCGAACGAGCGGTTCTCCATCATCACCACAATGATGTGGTCGATCCCGGAAGCGCCGGGTGGGGGGAGGGTGGCCGCGGTAGGCGCAGTCCTCACGGTGGCGCCGGTGGCAAGCGTCGCAGCCGTGGCAGATCCGGCAACTGACAGGAAATTGCGTCTTGTGAAGTTCACGCCAAGCAGTCGATCACGGAATGATTACGGGAACAACCGATAGTGGGCTATTTAGTACAGTGTTTGCCCAGAGTTAATTTCAGGTGAACGTTAATCACTTGAATGGATTTTAATGGCTCCCCCAAACCCGCTTGGCCTTCTAGGCTGGGATGATGACGAGCCACGACGCAACAGCAGGCATACTGCAACGCCCTTATCTCCTGGCGACGGCGGGTGCCTGCGCGTTGGTCTTCCTGGCAGCTTTCGAATCCATGGCCGTCACCACCATCATGCCGCTCGTGAGCCGCGATCTGGACGGCGCCGGACTCTATGCGTTGGCGTTCGCGGGTCCGCTGGCCACGGGCGTGATCGGCATGGTGGCCGCAGGGAACTGGGCGGACCGGCGTGGTCCCGCCGCCCCGCTCTACGCATCCGTGGCGCTGTTCGCGGCTGGGCTGCTCATCGCCGGTACCGCGGTTTCCATGCCGATGCTCGTGGCCGGCAGGCTCGTCCAAGGCCTCGGCGGAGGCGCGATGACCGTGGCGCTGTATGTCGTGATCGCCCGGGTCTACCCAGCCAGGTTGCATGCCCAGGTCTTCGCTGCGTTCTCGGCGTCCTGGGTCATTCCCTCAATGATCGGTCCCTTCGCCGCAGGCGTGGTTGCGGAGTTGAGCAGCTGGCACTGGGTATTTCTCGGCGTCGTGGGCCTCGTGGTTCCGGCTTTGGCAATGATCCTTCCCGCCATGCGGGGCGTACGTTCCGCGCCGGACGCGCGGAAGACGGGCGCCCCGGACGCGGGCTCCCGGGACGCGGACGCGCGGGAAGGGGGCTCCCCAAAGGTGGCTTCCGGTGAGGCAAAGCCCGGACGTGCCGTCGTTCCCTGGGCGTTCGGCCGCATGGGGTGGGCCGCGCTCGCAGCCCTTGCCGTTCTCGGCCTGAACTTGTCCGGGCAGGTGCCCGGCGTCGGTTGGGTGATTGCCGCCGTCGCGCTCGTCACGGCCATGCTGGCAGTGCGGCCGCTGGTCCCGCGCGGCACCCTCGGTGCGCGCCGCGGACTGCCGAGCGTCATCCTCATGCGCGGAGTCGCCTCCGCAGCCTTCTTCGGCACCGAGGTTTACGTGCCGTACCTCCTCACCGAGCGATACTCGTTCGCCCCTGCATTTGCCGGACTCGCGCTGACCGGATCGGCGATCGCTTGGGCAGCGGCGTCCGCCGTCCAAGGCCGCATGGGTTCCCGGCTTGGCAATGCCTTGGCGGTCAAGATCGGGTCTGCGCTGGTGCTCGGTTCGGTGGTCATCGTCCTCGTGACCACGGTGTTTTCGTGGTCCGCAGCAGTGGCGATTGCTGGCTGGCTGTTCGCGGGCGCGGGGATGGGACTGATGTACCCGCGGCTGAGTGTCATGACCCTGGCCCTCTCCAAGCCCGAGGACCAAGGCTTCAACAGTTCTGCGATGTCCATTTCCGACTCCCTTGGTGGCGCCCTCTCGCTCGCCGTGACGGGACTCGTCTTCAGTGCCCTCACGACGACGGAGGGCTCCTTCGCGGGGGTGTTCGTCCTGACGTCGGCCATCGCCGTTGTCGGGCTCATCATTGCGCCGCGGGTCGCATCCCGCCGGCCTTTGGGTGCTGAACGCGCGGGGGACGCCGAGGCGCACAGCGCCGCCGAAGCGGACGACGTGCGGGCCTAGTCCTTCGCGCCCTGGCCCGTCCGGGTGGCGCGGAGCACGCTGTCGATGGTGGTGGCGTGTTGGCCCTCCGGGCCCGTCACCGCGCGTTCCCGGGAATCGGCAACGTTGATCCGCCACGAGCCCGGGCCGCTCGTGAGCGCGTCCACCACGTCCTCGGGCGTGAAGAACTTGTCCTTCATGTCCTTGTGCCCGCTCCACGGAGTCAGTCCATCCGGATGATGCCCGACAACCAGCAAGGCGCCGCCGGGAGCCACGGCCGCCGCGGCCGAGGCCAGAGAATCGCGCCACGGAAGGAGCGGTGAATGAAGGAACTGGGAGGACACGAGGTCGAAGCCCTCGTCGGGGTGCCACGAGCCGAAGTTCCGCTGCAGCCACGTGATCCGGTCAGGTAGCCCGACGTCGGCGGCATGGGCTTCTGCCCGTTCAAGAGCGACGGCGGAGACATCCACCGCTGTCACCGTCCACCCATGCTGGGCGAGCCAGATCGCGTCCGCGCCTTCTCCGCAGCCGAGATCCAGGGCGGTCCCGGGAGCCAGTCCCTTGGCTTCGGCGATCAACTGCGGATTGGGATTCCCGCTCCACCTCTTTGGCTTTTCCCGGTACACCTCGTCCCAGAACTGCGCCGGGTCGGCGTCGCGGTCAGGGTTGCTGTGAAGGTGGGCTCCGCTGTCGTGGATTTCGCCGTTCAGGTGGGTTCCGCCGTCGTGCTGGTGCGTCATGGCTCAAGCCTGCCCCGAGGTGCCCCCGCGAGGCAACGCCTGTCCCCACCCAACTGGCTCGCAGTTGTTGTCGTTATGAGCCGTCAAAACGACAACAACTGCGAGCCAGTTGGGGAACGAAGCCCGGGTGAAGGTGCCATGTGGGAGGGTCGGCTGTTCGCGGATGCTAGAATGGGTTTACTTGATGTGCAGTGATGCCCGCTTAGTCCCCGAATTTGGCTTGGTTCCAAACTTGGGAAGTGGGCTTTTTTCATGTGAGAGGCACATCCTGCGTCGATGAACGCGTTTTCTCTGGTCCCGGCCACGGCTTATTGCCTACCGGTCGATCACTGACTTTTTCCTCGGCGAACCCTTGGCCCAACCGGCGTCGGGGGACGATGTCCGTTGGACACCGCCAGAAAGACCTTTGAAACACATGACTACTTTTGCTGCCCTTGGCACGCCCAAGGCCATCGCCGAGTCCCTCGCTACAGATGGCATCGAAGAAGCTTTCCCCATCCAGGTCAAGACCCTCCCGGATACGCTTGCAGGCCGCGACGTCCTCGGCCGTGGCCGCACCGGCTCCGGCAAGACCATCGCTTTCGCTATCCCGCTTGTGGCACGTCTCGCCGAGCGCGAAGCCAAGCACTTCCGCAAGCCCGGACGCCCGATGGGTCTGGTCCTTGCGCCGACCCGCGAGCTGGCCACCCAGATCAACGCCACCATCGAGCCGCTGGCGAAGGCCATGGGCCTGAACACCACGGTCATCTACGGTGGCATCTCCCAGGCCCGGCAGGAAAAGGCGCTGCGCGCCGGCGTCGACATTGTCATCGCCTGCCCGGGCCGGTTGGAGGACCTCATCCGCCAGCGCATCCTGACTCTGGAAGCCGTCGAGATCACCGTCCTGGACGAGGCCGACCACATGGCCGACCTCGGCTTCCTCCCGGTGGTCAAGAAGCTCATGGACATGACTCCTACCCAGGGTCAGCGCCTGCTCTTCTCCGCGACGTTGGACAACGGTGTTGACAAATTGGTCAACCGTTACCTGTCCAACCCGCTGACCCACTCGGTGGATGACCCCCAGGCCGCCGTCACCACCATGGAGCACCACGTCCTCGTGGTCAACGACCAGACCGTCAAGAAGCAGCTGATCGTGGAGCTGGCCTCCGGCGCCGGCCGCCGCGTCCTCTTCATGCGGACCAAGCACCACGCCCGCAAGCTTGCCAAGACCCTGACCGACTGCGGCATCCCCGCTGTCGACCTTCACGGCAACCTGTCGCAGAATGCCCGTGACCGCAACCTGGCCGAGTTCTCCAGCGGCGAGGTCCGGGTCCTGGTGGCCACCGACGTCGCGGCCCGCGGCGTGCACGTGGACGACGTCGAACTCGTCATCCACGTCGACCCGCCCACAGAGCACAAGGCTTACCTGCACCGCTCCGGCCGTACGGCCCGCGCAGGTTCCGACGGCACCGTGGTCACGCTGACTCTCCCCGAGCAGCAGTCCGACGTCAAGAAGCTCATGAAGGCTGCCGGCGTCGACGTCTCGTTCGAACGAGTCACGGCCAACTCTCCCCTGATTGCCGAGCTCGTGGGCCAGGTCGCCGACAAGGTTGACCCGCGCACTCGCGCCGCCTTGCTCGCAGCGAAGACCCAGCAGCCGGGCGGCGGTACCTCCACCGGTGCCAACGCCCAGCGCAAGCGCAACCGTCGCACCACCCAGGCTGCACCCACTGCGGGTGGCCGTGGTGGTCGCGGGGGCCGTGGCAAGGTTGCGAGCGAGCCCGTGCGCACAGACATCAACCGCGCTGAGCGCCGCGCAGCAGCGAACGACGACGTCGCCCGCAGCTCGCGCGGACGCGGCAACGCTGCTTCTGCTCACCGCAATGACGTTCCTGCTGCTCGTGGCCAAGGTGCTCAGGGTGGTCGCAGCGGCCGACCGGCGACAGGTCAGCGTGCTGCCGCGGGCAACCGCTCGGCTTCTGCACCGCGCACGGAATCCGCAACCTCAACGCGCACCGGTGGCAACAAGGCTGTCTGGTCCTCGAACACGGGCGGCAACTCCGGTGGCTCCTACGGCTCGGGCTCAGGCAACTCGGGTTCCGGTCGTCCGGCCCGCAGCGGCCCGCGCCGTGCTTCGGCTCCGGCGTCGAACGAACGCCGCGGCCGCTAAGCAACCTTGGTCTAGTCACTTCACTGGACATGCTCAGCGTGGGTGGAGAGGAGTGGACATATTCCTGATATGTCCACTCCTTGGCTCAAAGGCTGAGCATGTCCCGGGGCACTACCAGCCGCGCTCGCGCCATTCCGCAAGGTGTGGCCGCTCCGCACCGAGCGTGGTCGGATCTCCATGGCCCGGGTGCACCACGGTGTCGTCCGGGTAGGCCTCGAACAGCCGTTCGCTCACGTCATTCAACAGCGACGTGAAGCGGGCAGCATCGTTCTGCGTGTTGCCAACTCCTCCGGGGAACAACGAGTCGCCGCTGAAAATGTGCGCGGGCCCTTCCGGGTCCAGGTACACATAGGCAATCGAACCCGGAGTGTGGCCGCGCAAGTGCACCGCGGTGATGTCGAAACCGTCGAACTTTCCTACATCGCCATGGTGCAGTTGCACGTCCACCGGCACGGGCAGCGCATCGGCGTCGTCCACTCCGGCCGAAGTCTTCGCGCCCGTGGCTTCCACCAACCCGGGAAGCGCGCGGACGTGATCCCAGTGCTGGTGCGTCGTGGCAATGAGGGCCAGCGACGGTGCAGCGGTGGTGTCCGCGGCCGAGTCTTCGATCATCTGTTGGATGGCCGGAAGGTCGTCCGCGGCGTCGATCAGGAGCTGTGCACCGCTGGCCCTGGCGGTGAGCAGGTACACGTTGTTGTTCATCTCGCTGACCGAGATTCGCCGGATGGTGATGTCACGCAGTGAATGAATGAGTGAGTCCATTCGACCACTCTACGGAAGCCGCGTGCGGCTCGCCGACTACTCGCGGCCCTGCGAAACCCAGGTGGGATCCGCGGACCGTGAGCCGACGACGGCGTCCGCGGCGCCGTCGAGCACGTCCAGTTGGGCGGCACTCAACTCGAGCGACAAGGCGCCCAGGTTCTCATCGATCCGGTGCGCTTTGCGTGTGCCGGGGATGGGGACCACGCTGAGCCCAAGGCGGCGGCCCTGGGCGAAAAGCCAGGCCAAAGCCACCTGGGCGGGAGTTGCATCCCGGCCGGTACTCTCGGACAGCTCGGCGGCCACGGCACGCACCGCGGCAACAACTGCCTGGTTGGCGTCGAGCGCGCCGTCCGCGAAACGGGGGATGCGGTGCCGGAAGTCGTTCTCACCGAGTTGCTCGGCGCTGACCGTTCCGGTGAGGAATCCCCGGCCAAGCGGCGAATAGGGTACGAATCCGACACCCAGCTCGGCCGCAGCCGGGGCGACGTTGCGCTCAACGTCCCGGCTCCAGATCGACCACTCGCTCTGCACCGCTGCGATCGGGTGCACGGCGTTGGCTTCCCTCAGCTCCTCGGCTGTCACTTCCGACAGGCCAAGGTGCCGGACTTTGCCAGCCCGGACAAGCTCTGCCATGGCCTCCACGGTTTCCACAATCGGAACGCGGAGGTCGCGGCGGTGCATGTAGTAGAGGTCGATGACGTCGGTGCCCAGGCGGCGGAGGCTTGCTTCCGCCGCCTGGCCCACGTACGCGGTATCTCCCCGGACGTCTGTGTAGCCGTCGCGCGGGTTGCCTACGATGCCGAACTTGGTGGCCAACTGGACCTCGTCGCGTCGGTCCTTCAGCAGCTTCGCGATCAGTTCTTCGTTGTCGCCCGCGCCGTAGATATCGGCGGTGTCAATGAAGCTGATGCCGGCATCCACGGCGTGGTGCAGCGTCTTGAGGGATTCGGCGGGATCCACCTCGCCGTAAACGGGGGTCAAGGCCATCCCGCCGAAACCGAGGGGGCTCACGGTCAGGCCATCACCGAGTTGTACATTCGTGGTTTCCGGGCTCATGGTAGTTCTCCTTCGCCGAGTGTTCGTCTCACTGCTGCCAACTCCATGGGCAGGGGGAGTATTCCGCGCTTATCGCTGGGCCGGCTCAGTCACATCTTCACGCTTCTCCGTGGGGAGGGCCTTCAACCCGGCCGCGCATCCAACGATTCCGGCAATGAACAGCAGCTTGAGCGGGCTGGCCGGTTCGACGCCGGTGGCCATCGCCCAGCCAACCGTCAGCGCAGCGCCGATCCCGACCCAGACGGCGTAGGCCGTGCCCAGAGGAATCCTCTTCACTGCGATGCCGAGTCCGATCATGCTAAGAGTTGCGGTGACGGCGAAGACAATAGTGGGGAGGGCTTGGCTGAAGCCGTCCGACAGCCCGAGGGCCGTCGCCCACACAGCTTCGAGCACGGCGGAGGCCAGTAGAATAGCCCATGCGAACTTGGCGGTCATGGCTACGCCACCACCTTCAAGCCGACCACGCACACGCCGATTCCGGCGAGCAGGAGCAGCCGGGCCGCCGTCGGGCGCTCAACTTTGGTGATCATCGCGTAAGCCGCCGTGAGGACGACGCCGACTCCAACCCACACCGCATACGCGGTCCCGGTGGGGATGGATTGCATTGCGAACGCCAGTCCTGCGGTGCTCGCGGTCACGCTGACGAGGAAGACAGCGGAGGGCAATGGCCGGCGGAAGCCTTTGGAGCGGTGGAGCGCTGCGGCCCAAACGGCTTCGAGCGCGCCGGACAGAATGAGGATTAACCACGACATGACGGATCCTTTGGCCAGTCTTGTCGCGTGCCGGGTACTGAACCGTCGTCCGGAGGTCCCTGTGCGGGCCTTCCTTCGAGGCTAGCAAAGCCCGAAGCCGGGTGGCCAGCTTTGGTGGCGAGCCTCACCAAGGGACATGCGCGGTTGAGCGCTTTACCGAGGGACATGTCCAGTGCTGGGCTCGGGGAGTGGGCATACCGCCGACGCCACGAGGGACATGTCCAGTCTTCGGCTCAGCGAATGGGCATGTTGGCATTATGTCCAGTGCTGGGACCTAGGAGGGCGCATGCTCCACGCGGTCGATCGAGATGACGGCGAGGAATCCACGGCCCAGGACTTCCGGGCTGCGGGTGTCGGAACCTACTACTGCGTCGTAGCGGCCGAGTTCGACGGACTCGGTAGGTACGTCAGCCGCGGTTCCATCGGCTGAGCCGTTGGAGCCTGCCGGGCCGTCCGCAGACACATCCGAAGTCTCCGCGCCGGGACTAACAGAAGCCTTGCCCTCCAAGAGGACTGCGAGCTGGCCTTCGAATACCGGGTGTGCGCGCTTCTTGGAGAGTTCGATAATGGACGTGTACCCCTTGAATTCGCCGGCCCGGGCGATCACGTTGAGGTCCCGGATGTCGCCGGTGGGGAGTGCGCTGGTCGAAGCAGCCTCGCCCGAAAACCGGAATGGCCGGTACTTTTCCAAAGGGTGCTCTTCGCCGTCCACCGTGAGCAGCAGCAATTCGCCGTCGATCACAGTAATGACTCGCTCCATGCCAGGGAACGTCGAGAATGCGCCGGCCGATCCGACGTCCGCGATGCTGACCCGCCAGTCCCACGCTCCGTCTTGCGCCGACGCCGCTTTCGGATGGCTGGCGATTTCGCGGGTCACCCCGCCTCCGTTGCGCCACGGTTCGGGTTTGAGCTCGGCAAAGCGGATGATCTCCATGCGCTCCAGCCTAGCCCGAGCGCGTCGGCGGCCTGCTGAACGCCGGCGTAACATCCGTGCAACCTTGGCGCGGTTCAACAATCCCGGAGGCCCTTGCTAACGTCGTAGGGAGGTAAACGGTTGGAGGCGCGGAATGTTCGTCAAAGTGTGCGGTTTGAGCACGCCTGAATCCGTCCACGCTGCCGTCGAGTCCGGCGCGGACGCCGTGGGTTTCGTGCTGACGAAGAGCCCGCGCGAGGTATCGCCAAGCCGTGCCCGGGATTTGCTGGCGTATGTACCGGAAGGTGTTGCCGCCGTCGGAGTCTTCCGCCACGAAACAGCCGCCGACGCCCTCGCAACCGCGCGCGAGGCCGGCCTCGAGTGGGTCCAGCTCCACGGCAGCCGCTCGCCGGAAGACGTGGAAACCGTGCACGACGCCGGCATGCGCCTCATCCGGGCCGTCACCATGGGTGCCGCTCAGGACGAGTTCGAGGAGTGGGGAGAGGACCTTCTCCTGATCGACGCCGCCGTGCCGGGTTCGGGTGAGGCATGGGACTATTCCTCGGTCCGAAAGCTTGGCTTGGGCTCACGCCATTGGTTGTTGGCCGGAGGATTGACCCCGTCCAATGTCGGAGCCGCCGCGCTCGAAGCCGAGGCTTGGGGCGTCGACGTGTCGAGCGGCGTGGAGTCCTCTCGCGGTGTCAAGGACCTCGACCTCGTGCGCGCGTTTGTCCAGGCCGCAAAAGCCTGACGCCCCCACCAAACGCCCGAAACCCTTGACTGCCTCCGTCCGGCGTCGCATATTTAATGCATCGGTTAATTAGCAGATCAGTTAAATACGAAGGCCAGTGATGTCCACCGACCGGCTCAGTCTCATCTTCTCGGCACTTGCCGACCCCACCCGTAGGGCCATTCTGGCCCGGCTTTCGGAGGGTGAGGCCACCGTGAACGAGCTTGCCGAACCGTTCGACATCAGCCTTCCCGCCGTCTCCCGGCATCTCAAGGTCCTGGAAAATGCGGGACTGATCAGCCGGAGCCGGAATGCGCAATGGCGGTCTTCCAAGTTGGAAGCGGAACCGCTGCGCGAAGCCACCGAATGGATGGACGGATACAGGCGCTTCTGGGATGCCAGTTTCATCCGCCTCGACGCCCACCTACGCAAAATTCAGCACGATTTACAGGATCCAGGAGTCAAGCAATGAACACGGAACAGCACATCCTCACCATGACCCGGGAATTCGAGGCCCCGCGCGAGCTCGTCTTCCAAGCTTTCGTGGACCCCGATCAGCTTGCCGCATGGTTCGGGCCGGTCGGCGTCGATTCGCCCCGCGAGCGGATCGCCGTGGACCCCCGGGTGGGCGGAGTCTGGCAGCTCGTCATGACGTGGGACGAGAACGGCGTCGCCAAGGAATCACCCATCGACGCGGTCATCACCGCGTACGATCCGCCCGCCCTACTGGTCGCCACCCAGAAAGCCGAGCCCGACGCCGGGATCACGCTTTTGCTGGAAATGCGCCTTGAGTTCGAGGTACTGGATGGGGGCCGTACGCGACTTCATCTCACCCAAGGTCCCTTCGATTCCGACGAATGGGTGGACATGACCCGCGAGGGATGGGGCACCTCGTTCACCAAACTGGACACATTGCTGGCGCGGGAATAGGAAGGCGTCCAAAAGGGGGCCGAAGTCAACTTGGAAGGTCGGTGCCCATCCGGGCTACACTCCACGGCGGGGACAGAATGCCATTGCTCCGGCGGCCGAACGGTTCCGGAGATAGACGATCAAGCAGAATGCGACCTTTGAAAATCCTTCCCAAAGCCCTTAATAGCCCTCTTCGATACCTGACAGTCGCGCTCTTCGCCGCACTGGCGCTGTCCGGCTGCTCCACCCAGGGAGGGGGCTCCGCCGCGGCGGCAACGCCGTCGTCCTCTTCGGCGGGCGACACCGCGTCCGCAAGTGCCAGCCCAACTCCATCATCAGGTCCATTCGGAGGCTTCGCATCGGCAGCCGACATGTGTTCCACCATCTCTCAAGAGGCCACGGGAGCTTCGTTGCTGCCGATGTCGGCGGCGCAGGGAAAGACCGCCGAGCTGGAGCAATACAAGACCGAGCTTGCCGCCACGGCGGATCGCGTCCCGGATGCGCTCAAGGCTGATTTCACCAATCTCAAGGACACCGCAATCGCGGGCTTGAAAGACCAAACGGTCTACTCGAGCGGCAAGTTCGAAAAGGCGATGGCTCCCGTCACCGCCTGGCTGAGCGCCAACTGCAAGTAATCCTTTTATCCACTTAAGCGAATGAACGGGTAGCGCGGTCCCGGTGCCGCGGCAAGAATGGCTTCATGCAACTGCCGGTCATGCCCCCTGTCGCGCCCATGCTTGCCAAGGCGGTCGGCGCCGTCCCCGACGGCGCCATGAGTTACGAGCCTAAATGGGATGGTTTCCGTTCCATCGTTTTTCGTGACGGTGACGACGTTGAAATCGGTAGTCGCAACGAGAAGTCCATGAACCGGTACTTCCCGGAGCTCATCGAGGCGTTGAAGGCAAACCTGCCGGAACGCTGCGTCCTCGACGGCGAGATCATCCTGGTGGGCGAATCCGGTGACCGCCTTGACTTTGAAGCCCTCCAGCAACGCATCCATCCGGCAGCCAGCAGGGTCAAGCTGTTGTCCGAGCAGACGCCGGCGAAATTCGTGGCCTTTGACCTGCTCGCCCTTGGCGATGAGGACTTCACGGGACGGCCCTTCGCCGAGCGGCGGGCAGCGCTTGAACAAGCACTCGCAGACGCCGCCGCTCCCATCCACCTCACTGCGGCAACGCGGGACAAGGGAACGGCGGAGCAGTGGTTCAAGCAGTTCGAGGGCGCAGGCCTGGACGGCCTGCTCGCCAAGCCGCTGGATGGTACCTACCAACCGGACAAGCGCGTGATGTTCAAGGTCAAACACCAGCGGACCGCCGACTGCGTTGTGGCCGGCTACCGCGTTCATAAGACCGGTGGTGACCTTATTGGTTCGCTCTTGTTGGGGCTTTATGACGACGGCGGCCGGTTGTCCAACGTGGGCGTGGTGGGTTCCTTCTCGATGCAAAGACGCAAGGAACTGTTCGACGAACTCCAACCCCTCGTGACCGGGTTCGATGGGCATCCCTGGGCGTGGGCCGAGCAGGAGGAAGGCAGCCGGACACCCCGGAACGCCGAAGGCAGCCGTTGGAGCGCAGGGAAGGACCTGTCGTTCACGCCCCTGCGGCCCGAACTCGTTGTGGAAGTGGCTTACGACCATATGGAAGGGGAGCGGTTCAGGCACACCACGCAGTTCGTGCGGTGGCGGCCGGACAGGGAGCCGGAGTCGTGCACCTATGAGCAGCTTGAGGAACCCGTAAAGTTCGATTTGTCAGCGGTCCTGGATACAGGAAAACCGTAAATCAGGGGGATTTCAGGGCGAACCCCTAGGCCCAGGCCGCATCCAGCAAGGGACAATGGAAGATATGAAAACGCTGCTCAACATCATCTGGCTTGTTTGCGGTGGCTTCGTTCTGGCCTTGGGATACTTCATGGCCGGAATCGTCTGCTGCTTGTTGATCGTCACCATCCCGTGGGGCATTGCGTCGTTCCGGATTGCCTCCTACACGCTGTGGCCGTTTGGTCGCATGGTCGTGGACAAGCCCGGGAGCGCGGGCGTCTTTACCCTCTTGGGCAACGTCATCTGGTTGCTGGTTGCAGGCATTTGGATCGCGATCGGGCACGTGGTCACGGCCTTCGCCATGGCTATCACTATCGTCGGGATCCCGCTGGCCATCGCCAACCTGAAGCTCATCCCGGTATCGCTTATGCCGCTGGGCAAGCAGATCGTGCCTAGCAACCGCCCGTTCGTCAGCACTTACCACTAGCCCCGCGGCGCCGGCCATCCGGCGTCGCGCGTCAGGCGCCATGGACCGTTCCGGAGTAGCGTAGGCCCTGTCTGCACTGCCTCCCCTCGAAAGGAACAGTCCATGTCCGCCGCCAGGAACACTGTTGCCAAGAACATCGTCGCCACCCTCAAAGCCAACAACGTCCAGCGCGTCTACGGGATCCCAGGGGATTCCCTGAACGGATTCACGGACGCGCTGAGGGAGGAAGAGGGCATCCGCTGGGTGCACGTCCGCCATGAGGAAGCCGCCGCGTTGGCAGCCGCAGCCGAGGCGGGCCTCACGGATGAACTCGCGGTGTGCGCCGGATCCTGCGGCCCCGGCAACCTGCACCTGATCAACGGCCTCTATGACGCCAACAAGTCAAGGGTTCCCGTGCTGGCCATCGCCGCCCACATTCCGAGCGAAGAGATCGGCAGCCAGTACTTCCAGGAGACACATCCCCAGGAGTTGTTCCGGGAGTGCAGCGTCTATGTCGAACACGTCGCCCATCCTTCCCAGATGCCCAGGGTCTTGGAAATCGCGATGCGGACGGCGGTCGAGAAGCGGGGCGTCGCCGTCGTCGTGATTCCCGGCGACGTGGCCCTCGCGGAGGCGCAGAGCGACCGGACCGCCGTGATCCGGGCCGCCCGGCCGGAGATCCGGCCCAACCCCCGGGAACTCGCCGAGGCGGCGGCCATTCTCAACTCGGCCGGCAAAGTCACCATCCTGGCCGGTGCCGGCACCGCGGGCGCGCACGCCGAGGTCATGGCTCTGGCCGACGCACTGGGGGCGCCGATTGTCCACGCGATGCGCGGCAAGGAGCACATCGAGTACGACAACCCGTTCGACGTCGGCATGACGGGCCTTTTGGGGTTCAGTTCCGGCTACCGCGCGATGGAGAGCTGCGAGGCCCTGCTCATGCTGGGCACCGATTTTCCGTACCAGCAGTTCTACCCGGAGAACGCAAAGATCATCCAGGTGGATATCAGGGGCGAACAGCTTGGCCGGCGGTCCCGGATCGATCTTGGCCTGGTGGGCACGGTCAAGGACACTGCGGCCTCGCTCCTGCCGCTGATTGAGCGCAAGGCGAAACGCACACACCTGAGTACTTCGCTCAAGCACTACGCCAAGTCGCGCGCCAAACTCGACGACCTGGCTTCTCCGGCCAAGGACGGCCAGCCGATCCACCCGCAGTTCGTGGGCAGGCTCGTGGATGAGTTGGCGGCCCCGGATGCGGTTTTCACGTGCGACGTCGGGTCCCCCACCGTGTGGGCGGCCCGGTACCTGAGCATGAATGGCCGACGCCGGCTGCTCGGTTCGTTCAACCACGGAACCATGGCCAATGCGTTGTCGCACGGAATCGGTGCGGCGGCCGCGTACCCTGGACGCCAAGTGGTGGCCCTGGCCGGCGACGGCGGCCTGACCATGCTGTTGGGCGAACTTATCACCTTGGTGCAGAACAAGCTCCCGGTCAAAGTGGTGGTCTTCAACAACTCCTCGCTGAACTTCGTGGAGCTCGAAATGAAGGCCGCGGGCTTCGTCAATTTCGGCACGGACTTGGAGAACCCGGATTTCGCCAAACTCGCTGAATCCCTGGGAATCCGTGGGATCCGGGTGGACGACTCCTCCGGGCTGAAGGCGGGACTGGCTGAAGCCTTCGCCCACGACGGTCCAGCCCTCATTGACGTCCGCACGGCCCGGCAGGAACTTTCGATTCCGCCGGCGATCAGTGCCGAACAGGTTAAAGGCTTCACGCTCTACGCGATCCGGACGGTCCTCTCCGGCCGCGGCGACCAGCTCATCGACCTCGCCAAGACCAACATCCGCCAGATCTTCTGAACCGAACCCCGGAGTACCAGCTGGCCGTCACGGCTCCGGTGCGCAGATCGAAACTGAAGCTGCGCTCGGTGACCCGTGCCCCGCCGTCGTACGCCACCGCGAAAGTCAGCTCAAGCGAGTCCCGCGCCAGATCCTCCGCGGTGACCGTGTACACCGGCGTGAAGTACAGCGCTTCCGCGCCCGGTACAAGATCGGCGGGCGGGAAGTCCGCCGGGTTCGCATGCGGTCCCCGGAGCACGACGCCGGACGCCGCTTGGGTGCCGAGGTTGCGGGCGCGTCCGGTGAAAGCGAGGATGTCCCCGGCTTTGTAGCCCGGAATGATGGGCCCGTAGTTAAGATCCTGGGCTTCGCGGGTTCCGAGGATCTGCGCCTGCTCCGGTGAGTAGCCTTGGCCGATTTCCTTCCAGGTCTGCGCGTCCCAGTCACCGTCGTTGTCCGCGGCGATGACGTGGAACTCGCCGGCGTTCCGCCACACCGCGGGTCGGCCGGGGGTGATGGAGCGCAGTTCCATGTGAAACTCGAGGCCGTCGGGCCGGGTTTCAAGCGATCCCGCCGGGCCTACTGGGCCTGAAAGCTGTCCTGTCAGCTGCTCCACCGGCACGGAAACGAACACGATCTCGCGGTATCCCTGCCGCTCGTACAAGACGCCGACGTTGCCATCCGGGAGCCGCGCGGCCGTCGAGTACGCCGAGCTGCCCTCGCACAGGACCAGCTTGGCGGGCCAGCTGGCCCCGTTGTCCGTGGAGAGGCTGAGGACCGTATTGCGTCGCAAGGAAGTGTCCTGGTTGTTGCTCGCGAGCAACCAGCTGTGGGTGGCAGGGGTGGCGAGCGAAGCCACATTCGGCAGGCCGTCGAAGCGGACAAGCGAGCCGTTGTCGCTCGGGTCGGGGAGGTCTTCGACCGGTTCCAGCTGGCTCCACGTCTCGCCGCCATCATGGGAGATTGCCGCCAGCCGCCGGGGAGTGGCGCGCGAGTGCAGCAGGAGGCGGCCGTCGTCCAGGCAAGCGACCTTGTTCTCGTTGGGGCCGACCCGGCCCTGACCCTTTCCGATCAGCGATCCGAGCGTCCAGTTCTCACCGTGATCGTCGCTGTACGCCGAAGCCGCCATGATTTCGCCGTCCACGAGGACGACGAATTGTTGCACCAGGCGTCCGGCTAACGGACCGGCGTGCATCTGGATTCCCTGCCCGGCCGCGGCGAAGATCCCTGTGATGCCGCGGTCTCGGGCACCGGCGCGGGCACCGGCAACACGGCCCGGCTTGAGCTGACCGGTGAGCCGCCGATGCTCCCAGGTGACGCCGTCGTCGTCGGAAAAGCTGACGTCGCAGTGCTGCACGTCGTCATCCGGTTCCAGCCCGGCCACCGCCTCGAAGAAACCGGCATGCGTCCCGGCGGCGTGGAACATGAAAATCCGCCCGGTCGCGGCGTCCACCAGGAGGCTCGGATCGCCGTATCCGTTGAGACCGACGCCGCTGCGGACCACCTGCTGCTCTTCCCAGCTGCGGCCATGGTCCGTGCTGCGCCGGAGAAGGAGGTCGATCGGATTGGGGAGGTCGTCCAGGTTCGGCCTTCCGTCATAGGCGGCGAGCACTGTCCCCGCCGTCGAGACGGCCAGCGCAGGGATGCGGTACTGGCGGTAGCCTCCCGTGCCGCGCACCGCCAGGACGTGCTCGACGTCGGGACGGGCTTGGGGGAGTTCGGCACCATTGCGTTGAAGGTAGGAGGTCACACCTCCATGATACGAGGCGACGCCTTCGGACCCGCGCCCTTCCGAGGCCGTCCTCAGCTGATCTTGCGCCGGTAGGCCGCCGCCGCGAAGAAGTACGCGAGAACCAGGATGCCGAGGCACCATGCTAGGGCGACCCAGATGTCGCTGCCGATCGGCCGTTGTTCGTACAGATCCTGAATGGTGTTGACGATCGACGTGACCGGCTGGTTCTCGGCGAACGCACGCACGGGACCCGGCATGGTGGCCGTGGGGACGAAGGCTGAACTGATGAACGGCAGGAAGATGAGCGGGTAGGAGAACCCGCCGGCGCCGTCCACGGACTTGGCCGTCAGGCCCGCGATAATGGCGAGCCAGGTCAGCGCGAGAGTGAAGAGTGCCAGGATTCCAATGATCGCGAGCCAGGACAGCAGGCTTGCCGACGTGCGGAATCCCATCAGGAGGGCTACCAGCACGATGATCACGAGGGAGATACCGTTGGCCACCATGGAGGTCAGCACATGTGCCCATAGCACGGATGATCGTGCGATCGGCATGGAGTGGAACCGCTCGAAAATGCCGCTCTTCATGTCAGTGAACAAGCGAACGGCGGTGTACGCGATGCCCGATGCGATCGCGATCAGCATGATTCCCGGCAGCAAGTAATTGACGTAGTTCTCGGTGCCTGTCTTGATGGCTCCGCCGAACACGTAGACGAACAGCAGCATGAGGGCGATAGGCGTGATCGCGGTGGTGATGATGGTGTCCGCGCTGCGGAAGATGTGACGCATGGAGCGGCCCAGCAAGACGGCCGTGTCTCCGAAGAAGTGTGTGCTCATGACTGCTCCTTACTTGACGCGACCTTGCCCTCGTTCCCCACCAGCGCGAGGAAGATATCCTCCAGGGTGGGCTGCTTTTCGACGTACTCGACCTTCGCTGGCGGAAGTAGTTGCTTGAGCTCGGCGAGGGTGCCGTTCGCGATGATCCGCCCCTGATGAAGGATGGCGATCCGGTCCGCGAGTTGTTCAGCCTCATCGAGATACTGCGTGGTGAGCAGTACGGTGGTGCCCCGTTTCGCGAGCTCCTGGATTACCTGCCACACTTCGATGCGCGCCTCAGGGTCGAGCCCGGTGGTCGGCTCATCGAGGAAAATCACCTCGGGCTGCCCGATCAAGCTCATGGCGATGTCAAGGCGACGGCGCATGCCTCCTGAATACGCGGACACTTTGCGGGATGCTGCCTCCGAGAGATTGAAGCGCGCCAGAAGATCATCCGCCGCCTGGCCGGGATCCTTCAGGTGCCGCAACCTGGCAACGAGCACCAGGTTTTCCCGACCGGAGAGGATTTCATCGACTGCTGCGAATTGTCCGGTCAGGCTGATGGATTCCCGCACCCGCTCCGAGTGGGCCGCGACGTCGAATCCATTGACGCTGGCAGAACCGGCGTCCGGGCTCAGCAGTGTGGACAGAATTTTCACCATCGTGGTCTTTCCTGCTCCGTTGGAGCCAAGAAGGGCGAAGATGGTGCCCGGTTCCACGTCGAAGTCCACGCCGCGGAGCACGCGCAGTTCCTTGTAGGATTTTTCGATGGCACGCACGCGGATCGCGGGTTCGGGGGTGATGGGTGCGTTGGTCATGATTACCCCTCCTTCCCGTCGTCTCCGGCGGCGGCGTCGATGGCCTTGACCAGGCGTTCACGCTCTTTGTTGATCCACTGACCGCCCGTGTAGTTCCGCATGAACGTTTCGGCGAACTCCACAGGGTCGTCTCCGACGATCGCGCGGATCGGCGTTCCGTCCGCGGCGCTCTGTTCGAAGAGATCGGTGAGATCGCCGAGCATCCGCAGCAGGACATCTCCCTTGGTGATGGCCCCGAAATACATCAGGTACCGTTCCAGCGCGGTCGCCACCGCGCGATAGTCCGCCGGAAGCCGTTCCACGCGTGCCTTGTTTTGCCGATATTGCCTCTTCTGTTCGAGCGATCCCGTGAGCTGCTCGATCCACCCTGCGGCCATGTTCACTTTCCTCCCTTTCGGAGCTGTTCCAGTCGATCGGACAGGAAACTCCACGTATTCCAGAATTCGTCCAGTTCCTTCTCGCCCTGCTCGTTGAGCGAATAGACCTTGCGCGGCGGGCCCTTCTCGGACGGCCGCTTCTCGACATCAACAAGGCCCTTCTGCTCGATCCTGACGAGCAGCGCATACACGGTGCCCTCGGCGATCTCGGTGAAGCCCTGCCCCCGGAGCAGCGTCGTGATTTCGTACCCGTACGCGGGATTCCCGGTCAGGAGGGCGAGAACGATGCCCTCCAGGGTCCCTTTGAGCATCTCCGTCATCTGCTTGCCCATTGGACTCCTCCCTTCACTACTTAGTGTTACTAGCTACCAGTACATAGTAGCGCTAAGTAGTGGAACCGCAAGCCCTTGCCGAACATTCATAAGCGGACTCAAGGACGCCGGAACGCGCCGTCCCTCAACAGGGCCACGGTGGTCCCGGCGTCGAGTTCTGCTGCGATCTCGACGTCGTCCGCGTACCCTGCGCCGATCAACTCGCGGCCGCTGGAGCAGCCTCGAAGAACGTCATGGAGCCTGGGTTCGGCAGCGTTGTAGACCGCCATCGCGGCCTCGGCCTCCGGAGCGAAGCCTTGCCTTCCGTCTTCCGGTGTGAAGCCGCCTCGCCCTGCGGCAGCGAGCCCGGCAATGAAGGCGCCTGCCCCGATCTGATCCTCCACGGCGGGCCGGAGCGAACGGCTGGGCCAGAGCTCGCCGGCCGCGATCACCGCCACCACCGCATCCGGGGGCAGTTCGGATGCCACCCAATCCGCGGTGGCCGCTGCGTTGCGAAGTGAGACGGCTGCGATGAGCGGGATTTCCCGGGCGAGACCATATGCGATGGAAGACCCGTTGGGTGAAGGCAGGACGACCCGGCTCAAGCTCCGCGCGTCCCGCAGGCTCGACGGCGAGAGGCTCAGTCCACCGCCGCCTCGCGGACCAGCCAGCTGGGCATCGTGGTGGGCGGCGAAATCTTCGGCCCCGGCGTCCTTCCACGGGTACGGGAACACCACGGCACCACGATCGACGGCGACGCTGACACAGGTGGTGAAGGAAAGGATGTCAACCACGACGGCGAGGTCCGCCCCAGACGCAATGGAACGGGCGCCGTCGAGCCCCCACTCAAACCTCACGGTGAACGGAAGCTGCCGATGCACCGTCCCCGCCATGGTCATGACAGTTCGGCCTCCAGGTTGCGGCGGGCGGCGTCCAGCCACAGGCTCTTCGCTCGTTCGCTGTGGAAGAGCGGGTCCAAAGCAAGCAGTTGGCGGACGACGGCGGCCCTGCCTGCGGCGAAGTCGCCATCGCTGACGTGGGCGTAGTCCTCGCGGACGGCGGCCAGGTAGCGGGCGTACGCCGCGGGTTCGGCGCCGAGGATGGACAGATCGGCGTCGCACAAGAGGGCGCCGGCGTGGTCTCCCGGTTCGGGGCTGTGGGTGGAGGTCAGCCGGACCAGCCGGGCAACGTCGTCGATCACTGGCACGGGAAGGCCCGCAACGGCCAAGCGGTCCTCGGCCAGCCTGGCTGATTGCTCTTCGTCCTGCCCGGCGATTCCCTCGTAGACGGCGTCGTGGAACCAGGCGGCCAAAGTCACCGAGTGCGCAGGCGCTGTGGGTTCGCTGAGGAGGTCAAGGGCTTCCAGGACCGCCAGCAAATGCGTGCGGCTGTGGTACTTCCGATGGTCCTCGCCCCAGCGTTCGAGGAGCTCAAAACCCAGCTCCTCATGCCCCGGAAGCGTCGAATTCCAGCGCTCAAGCAAGGGCACGGTGAGCGCCTTGCTGCGTTGGCGGGCAGGAATCCGCAAGCCGCTCGCGATCAGTTTCCGCACAAGAATGCGCGCCTCCACGGGAATGGCGCCTGCGGACAGGAGATCCTGGTAGCGGCGTTCCGGGACGTCGTAATGGTCGCCGTCAAAGGCGCGCTCCGGAATCCCCGCTGCGTCGGCGAAGGCATGCAGTTCCTCGAGTGACGTGTCCGAGACGAGGTGCGAAAACACGGTCCCGTGCGCGGGCCACAGAGGCGGATCAACGTAGACAGCCATGGCCGGCGCCTGGGAACTAGGAGTTTTTCCGGGTGGCTACCGCCGAGAGCGCGGCCAGGCCCTTTTCGAAGTCGCCGCCCACCATCTTTTCCATGTTCATGAACAGGGCGAAGATTTTGCCGAGGCCTTTGTTCTCGCCGGCCATTGTCCAGGTGACGCGGGTGCCGTCCCCTTCGGGCACGAACGTGAACCCCGTGGGGTTGACGGCCTTCATTGGCTTGGTGAATTCGAGGCGGATGTCGATCTTGCCGGGCTCCTCCGAGCCAACGATTTCCATGGTCCCGGTGCCGGCCTTGTTGTTGCCGCTCCAGGCATACTTGGCCCCGACGCCCGATTCGTTGCCCGAGTAGCTGCGGCTCAGCTGGGGGTCGACAGCTTCCCACGGAGACCATTTGGTCCACTCGTGGAAGTTGTTGACGAAGGGAAAGATGTCCGAGGGCGCGGCGGGGATCAGCGCATCGCGAGTGACTGTGAAGGGTGCCATGTGCATATCGTACGGCGGCGAGGGTCGCCGCGCCGCAATAAGCGGGCGGGGCTATGGACAGGGGTTTCGCCGTCGGCAAACATGGAGCAGGAGGGATGATTCGTTAAAGTTGAGCATAGTAGACTCAACTTTGAGAAACAGTCGTCTTCCCGAGAGGAGCTCTTCCATGGACGTCAAATTCACCACCAAGAGCCAGGAGGCTCTTTCCGCCGCGGCCATGAACGCCTCCACCGCCGGAAATCCGCAACTGGAGCCAGCCCACCTGCTCAAAGCGCTCATGGACCAACGCGAGGGCGTTGCCGTGGCGCTTTTGCGCGCCACTGGTGCGGACCCGGATGCCGTGAGCGTACAGGCGAGTTCGGCCATCAAGGCCTTGCCGTCGTCGTCGGGCAGTTCCGTGCAGCAAGCGCAGCTTTCCCGTCCTTCCATGCAGGCGATCCAGGCCGCCCAGAACGAGGCCGAGAAACTCGGTGATTCCTTCGTATCCACTGAGCACCTCCTCTTGGGTCTCTCTGCCGGGAGCGACGCCGTAGGGAAGCTACTGCGCGACGCCGGCGCCTCCCACGAAGCGCTCCTCGCCGCCCTGCCGGGTGTCCGTGGCGACCGGAAAGTCACCTCGCAGGACCCGGAAAACACCTTCCAAGCGCTCGAGAAATACGGCACGGACCTCACGGCGGTCGCGCGCTCCGGCAAGCTGGATCCCGTGATCGGGCGGGACAGTGAAATCCGGCGGGTCGTCCAGGTCCTGAGCCGCCGCACCAAGAACAACCCCGTGCTGATCGGTGAACCCGGCGTCGGCAAGACCGCCGTCGTGGAAGGGCTCGCCCAGCGCATCGTGGCAGGTGACGTGCCGGAAAGCCTGCGGGGCAAGACCCTCATCGCCCTGGACCTCGCATCCATGGTGGCCGGCGCGAAGTACCGCGGTGAATTCGAGGAACGGCTCAAGGCCGTGCTGGAGGAGATCAAGAACTCCAACGGGCAGATCGTCACGTTCATCGACGAAATCCACACTGTGGTGGGAGCCGGTGCCACCGGTGAAAGCGCCATGGACGCAGGGAACATGCTCAAGCCCATGCTGGCCCGCGGCGAGCTGCGCCTCATCGGCGCCACCACGCTGGACGAGTACCGTGAGAATGTCGAGAAGGACCCCGCCCTGGAACGCCGCTTCCAGCAGGTTTACGTCGGCGAGCCGAGCGTCGAGGACACCATCGGCATCCTCCGCGGCCTCAAGGAACGCTACGAGGCCCACCACAAGGTAGCCATCGCGGACTCTGCCCTCGTGGCCGCGGCCACGCTCTCCAACCGCTACATCTCGGGCCGCCAGTTGCCGGACAAGGCGATCGACCTCGTGGACGAGGCCGCGTCCCGGCTGCGCATGGAAATCGACTCCGCTCCCGAGGAAATCGACCAGCTTCGCCGTGCCGTGGATCGTCTCACCATGGAGGAACTGGCCCTCGAGCGCGAGACCGATGCGGCCTCCATCGAACGCCTCGCTGCGCTCCGTGCGGACAAGGCGGACAAGAAGGAAGCCCTTGGGGCGCTGAATGCCCGCTGGGAAGCCGAGAAGGCCGGACTCAACCGTGTCGGCGACCTCAAGGCGAAAATCGACGAACTTCGTTCGGCCGCTGAAAAACACCAGCGTGAAGGCGACCTTGAGGCTGCCTCGCGCATTCTCTACGGCGAACTACCCGCATTGGAGCGTGAGCTCAGTGCGGCAGCCGAGGAAGAGTCCGCCCGGGAAGCGCGCGGCGAAGCGAAGCCCGCCCTGATGGTCGCGGAGGAAGTCACGGCGGACGATATCGCCGAGGTCATTTCTGCCTGGACCGGAATCCCCGCCGGCCGCATGCTGCAGGGCGAATCCCAGAAGCTCCTGCACATGGAAGAGGAACTCGGAAAACGGTTGATCGGCCAGTCCAAGGCGGTGGCCGCCGTCTCCGACGCCGTCCGCCGCGCCCGTGCGGGCATCAGCGACCCCAACCGTCCCACGGGTTCGTTCCTGTTTCTGGGCCCCACCGGTGTCGGTAAAACCGAGCTCGCCAAGGCACTCGCCGACTTCCTGTTCGACGACGAGCGCGCCATGGTGCGGATCGACATGTCCGAATATGGGGAGAAGCACTCCGTAGCCCGGCTGGTCGGCGCCCCTCCCGGATACGTGGGCTACGAGGAAGGCGGCCAGCTCACGGAAGCGGTCCGCCGTCGACCGTACTCCGTCATCCTGCTCGACGAGGTGGAGAAAGCCCACCCCGAAGTGTTCGACATCCTCCTGCAAGTGCTTGACGACGGCCGTCTCACGGACGGGCAGGGCCGCACCGTGGACTTCCGGAACACCATCCTCGTGTTGACCTCCAACTCGGGCAGCCAATTCCTTGTGGATCCAACGCTGGACCCCACGGCGAAGCGAAACGCGGTCATGGCCGTGGTCAACTCGTCCTTCAAGCCGGAGTTCCTCAATAGGCTAGATGAGATTGTGCTGTTCGATCCGCTCAGCGTGGACGAGCTCGCCAGGATCGTCGAGCTGCACGTGGACGAGCTGACCAAGCGGCTGCACGACCGTCGGCTCACCCTCCAGGTCAGCGACGGCGCCCGTGCCTGGCTCGCGATGTCCGGTTACGATCCCGCGTACGGCGCCCGTCCATTGCGACGGCTGGTACAACGCGAGATCGGCGACAGCCTGGCCAGGGAGATCCTCGCGGGAGAGATCGCGGACGGCGACACGGTCCTGGTGGACACCGCGGCCGACTTCGACGAGCTCACCATCAAGGGGCTCGAAGCTTTGACGGGTCCCGACGGCGGAGCGCCAGTGGGCAGCGGCCTGACAGTGAGGCGGAAGGACTGACTACTTCTGCAGCACCGATTCCTTGAGCGTGTTTCCCGTGTTGACCACGATGAAGCAGTCCACGCGACGGTCACCGTTGTCCCAGCTGGTGGCGCTCGGGTACACGTTCTGCTGCAGGAGTGCGTACTTGGTGGAGGCTTCGTTGAGCATCACATCACGGCAGATTTCGCGGCCTTTGTCACGCAAGGCATTGGCGCCGGGGAAACTGTCCTCAGCCTTGTACCGGAAGATGGCACCCAGCTGGGCCGAATGGCCGGTGGTGCAGTCCACCACTTTGGACGTGGTGGCATTGGAGTCGAAATCCGCGAAGCAATCGCCCAGCTGGTAATCCTTTGCCTCGACGTCCGCCGGGAGGGGGCCGCGGCTGGTGGACGTGGCCGGTCCGGGGGTGGAAACGGCCGCCGGATGATTGGCCAGGACTCCAACGAGGATCCAGATCACCACGCCTATGAGGATCAGTACGCCCAGCACAATGCCGCCGATGATGATCCGATACTTCGTGATGGAGTCCAGGGCGCTCCGCAGGGGGGAACCAGGGTCTGCCGACGACTCCTCGTCGCCTGTACCGTTGTTGCCCTGGGGGGTGTTGTCGTGGCCCATGTCTGAGTTTGCGCCTTTCATGCGTGCGGCCCGATATTAGGGCGACTCTACCCAAGTTTTTCATGCCAACGAACGGTGATGCTGCCAGGTGGAACGGTGACGCCGCTTTCGCGACGGTCATGGCAAGCAGTAGCTCCCGAAAGCATGTAATCTAGACATACGACAAATTGACCAAACATTCCGGGGCCTCACCGATAGCCAAGGTGACCACCTCCGGTCCAAGTACAAAAGGGGGTCACGCCATGGGGCGCGGCCGTCAAAAGGCAAAAGCTACCAAGCAGGCTCGGGACATTAAGTACTACTCCCCGAACACTGACTATTCGGCCCTTCAGCGCGAGCTGACCGGGCCATCAAGTCGTGCGACGAGCCGATTCGCGGATGATCCGCCGGAGCCGGACTACTCGGCTTACGAGGACAAGTACGCACAGGACTTGGAAGACGATGACGACGAGGTAGACACCCGCCGTATCGGATAGCTGTAGCAACAATCAGGTGCCTTTCGGCATCGAGTTGCGTATCGCCGTCGTACACGAGGTCATTTGGCATCCCCGGATGCCACCCAAAACGATCGAGCCCGTAGGGCGCGCCTTGATTGGCGCGCCCTACGGGCTTTTTCGTTCCCTTTTGCCCTACAGGGTCCCGTACCTCACAAAGTCGGCCAGGAATCCCAAGCGGAAGCCTTTGACGGAATGTGTTAGTGACGGCTAACGTATTAACCATGCTCGACCCACTGGAAGTTGCCGCGGAGCCGAACAGGCGGCGTCTGTTGCACCTGCTTGCGGCGGGCGAGCGGACCGTGACGGAGCTGGCTGGCGAATTCACGGTAAGCAGATCCGCCGTCTCGCAGCATTTGTTGCTGCTGGAGCAGGTAGGCCTCGTTGCGGCCCGCAAAGAGGGACGCAACCGCTACTACCGCTTGGATCACGGCGGCATGAGAGAACTCCGGATGCTTTTTGAGCAGTTCTGGACCGCTGAGCTGGACATGCTCCTCGCGGACGCACAACACTTCACCACCGACCGCCTTCAAACATCAGAGGAATCACCATGATTTACGACAAGACCGTTCTTCTTCCCCTCAACGTCGACCAGGCGTTCGAACTCATCACGCAGCCCGCACGCCTCCGCCGCTGGCAGACCGTTGCGGCACGCGTCGACCTGAAGGTAGGCGGTGAATACCGCTGGACCATCACCCCGGGTCACCACGCGGCCGGAACGTTCACCGAAATCGAGCCGGGCAAGCGCGTCGTCTTCACCTGGGCCTGGGAGCAGCCCGAAGCGCCGGCGGACAACGTCTCCACCGTAGCCATCACCCTTGAGCCGGCCGACGGCGGGACCACGGTGCGTCTGGTGCACGAGGGACTGCCGACGGCGGAAGCCCTTGCGGGTCACTCCGAGGGTTGGAACCACTACCTCGACCGCCTCCTCGCTGCCGCCTCCGCGGGCGACGCAGGTGCCGACGAATGGGCCGCAGCCCCCGCCGATCTCAACGAGCTCACCTCCGCGGACGCCACGCTTGCCATTGTGCAGCGCGTGCTGGCGCACGTCACGGAAGCCGACGCGCAGACCCAGACCCCGTGCGCCGATTTCAACGTCTCGCAGTTGCTTGACCACCTCGCCGGATCGATTGCAGGCATCGCCAAGGCCCTGGGCGCCGAAGTAGCCGACGACTCCGGCAAGTCGCCTGAAGTGCGCATCGCCGACCTTGCGCAGCCCGCGCTCGAAGCCTTCCACCGCCGCGGCCTTGAAGGCACCATCGACATGGGCTTCGCCGAACTGCCGGCCACGATGGTCGCCTCGATCCTCAACCTCGAGTTCCTGGTCCACGCGTGGGACTTCTCCAAGGCCCTGGGCCTCGAGGTCTCGGTGGCAGATGAGCTGACCGATTACGTCGAGGTCCTCGCGCAGAACACCATCAGCGAGCAGGTCCGCGCGAGTGGCAGCTTCGCGCCGGCCCAGGAAGTCGCCGAGACGGCATCCAGCCTGGAGCGCCTGGTCGCGTTCACCGGCCGGACTGTTCACGCATAGAACGTTCCTGAGGGGTCCACCGGCGCCGGCTGTTGTCAGTGTCGGACCCCCGTACTACTTTGAACGTGGTATCCGCCGGCGCCAGCCGGCTATTCAACGAAGGGATAGCAATGCCGCAGGTTGATAGCTACAAGCAGGGAACTCCGTGTTGGGTGGACCTTTCGTCGTCGGACATTGAGGCTTCCAAGGCCTTCTACGGTGATCTGTTCGGCTGGGAATTGGACTCGATGGATGCCGGCAACGGCATGACCTACTACATGGCCAAGCTGCAGGAGCGCTACGTAGCGGGCATGATGCAGCAGATGCCGGACATGGCTGCGGCAGGGGCGCCGTCCTTTTGGGGCAACTACCTCGCCGTCGATTCGGTCGATGAGGCCGCTGAGCGCGTGACGGCGGCGGGCGGAAACGTCCTCTTCCCGCCGGACAGCGTCCCCAACGGGAGCGGGCGGATGTTCTTCGCCGCCGATCCCACGGGTGCGCAGATCGGCTTCTGGGAGGCCGGAAACCACCATGGCGCCGGGTTGGTCAATGAACCCGGCACGGTGGTCTGGAATGAACTGCAGACAAACGACGTCCCCAAGGCCGTGGCCTTCTATGAATCCGTGACGGGATGCGCCAGCGAGACGGCCGCGGCCGGAGATCTGCAGGAATACACCCAGTTCGTGGTGGACGGGAAGTCCGTAGGCGGCGCCATGAAGCAGCCTGTGGAGGGTATGCCGCCGTTCTGGATGACCTACTTCTATGTTGCGGACGTGAACGAATCCGTAGCGAAGGCCGTCGAGCTCGGGGCCCAGGTCTTCGCGCCGGCCTTCGATGTCCCCGGTGTCGGCCGCATGGCAGTCCTTGGCGATCCCGCCGGAGCCGCCTTCAGCGTCATGGCCGCAGAAAGCAACTAAGCCCTAAACAAGAGTGCCCACCCGACTGCCGGATCGGCAAGGGGGTGGGCACTCGTTTGCATTAAGAACCGTTATGCATAGGTGTTCACGAGGCGCACGGCGCCGCCGTCGACGCCCTTGGCGCCCTGGACGTAGTCCGGGCCGCTCTTGATAATCGAGTCGGAGTCCGCAGCCACGGTACCCATGACCCACGACGGCAAGCCGCGCTCATTGAGGCGCGCCACGGCGGCGTCGGCGATTTCGGGGGAAACGATGGCCACCATGCCGACGCCGAGGTTGAGCGTGCGCTCAAGGTCGGCCAGCGGCACATTGCCGAGCTCGGAGACCAGCTTGAAGATGGCCGGCAGTTCCCACGTGGCGCGGTCAACCGTGGCCACGAGGCCTTGAGGCAGGACGCGGGCAAGGTTGGCCGCGAGGCCGCCGCCGGTGACGTGGCTGAAGCCGTGCACGGCGCCGGGCGCAGTACCCAGGCCGCTGACCGGGAATGCGCGGGCGAGGTCCAGGCAGTCGGCGGCGTAGACGCGGGTGGGCTCCAGCAGTTCTTCGCCCAGGGTGCGGCCGAGTTCGGAGACCTGGCGATCGAGTGCCCAGCCGGCGTGGTTGATCACGCGGCGGACCAAGGAGTAGCCGTTGGAGTGCAGGCCGGAGGATGCCATGCCGATCACGACGTCGCCGGCGCGGACACGGTCCGGGCCAAGCAGGGCGTCGGCTTCGACAACACCCGTAGCTGCACCGGCGACGTCGTACTCGTGCTCACCCAGCAGGCCCGGGTGCTCAGCGGTTTCGCCGCCCACCAAGGCAGTGCCTGCCACGGAACAAGCGGCCGCGATGCCGCGGACGATGTCCGCGATGCGCTCGGGGACAACCTTGCCGCACGCGATGTAGTCGGTCATGAAGAGCGGCTCGGCGCCGACCACGACGATGTCGTCCACCACCATGCCGACCAGGTCGAAGCCGATGGTGTCGTGGATGTCCATGGCCTGGGCGATGGCAACCTTGGTGCCGACGCCGTCGGTGGACGTGGCGAGCAGCGGCTTCTTGTAGGTGAGCAGCTTCGAGACGTCGTACAGGCCGGCGAAACCGCCGACGCCGCCGAGCACTGAGCTGTTGTGGGTCGCCTTGACGGCGTCCTTCATGAGTTCGACGGCGCGGTCGCCCGCTTCGACGTCGACGCCGGCGGACGCGTAGGTGATGCCGGTTGTGTTCTCAGCGGCGGAGGATGCGGAGGTCATACAGACTCTTTCTTATCGGCGTCGGTCAGCAGGTTCTCAAACTCGGCGTCGGGTCCGGGATCGCAGCCCGTGGCGCCGGGCTTGTTGGCCGGGTCGTCCGAGTCCGCGGTCGCGGCTTCGGCGGAGATGCCCGACGTCGGCAGCCCGCCGAGGTCGGTGCGCTCCAGGAGGTTCTTGCCCAGTTTGTCCGAACCCGGAAGTGCGATGGGGTACTGGCCGGTGAAGCAGGCGGTGCAGAGGCGTTCCCGCGGCTGCTGGGTGGCGCCGATCATGCCGTCTTCGGAAATGTAGGCCAGCGAATCCGCTCCAATGGCCTGGGAGATTTCCTCGATGGTGGCACCGTTGGCGATCAGTTCTGCGCGGGACGCGAAGTCGATGCCGTAGAAGCAGGGCCACTGGACGGGCGGGGAGGAGATCTTGATGTGGACGGCTGCCGCGCCGGCCTCGCGGAGCATCCGGACGATGGCGCGCTGGGTGTTGCCGCGGACGATCGAGTCATCCACTACCACCACACGCTTGCCGCGGATGACGGACTCAAGGGCGTTGAGTTTGAGCCGGATGCCGAGCTGGCGCAGGGTCTGGGAGGGCTGGATGAACGTGCGGCCCACATAGGAGTTCTTGACGAAGCCGTGCGCGAACGGGATGCCGGATTCCTCGGCGTAGCCCACTGCCGCCGGAGTTCCGGACTCAGGCACCGGGATGACGATGTCCGCTACCTGGGTGTTTTCGCGGGCCAACTGGCGGCCCATCTCCACGCGGGACTCGTACACGGAGCGTCCGGCAATCGAAGCGTCGGGGCGCGCAAGGTAGACGTACTCGAAAACGCAACCGGCCGGCGTCGCTTCCGCGAAACGCTGGGAACGGACGCCGTTCTCGTCGATGGCGATGAACTCGCCGGGCTCGATCTCGCGGATGAAACTCGCGCCGACGGTTGCCAAGGCCGACTGCTCCGAGGCGACAACCCAACCGCGCTCGAGGCGGCCAAGGCACAATGGCCGGATGCCGAAGGTGTCCCGGGCAGCGTAGAGGGTGCCTTCGTCCATGAACACGAAGCAGAAGCCGCCCCGGATCTTGGGAAGCAGCTCAAGCGCGGTTTGTTCGAGGGTCTTGCCCTCTTCGCCTTCGAGGAGGGCGGTGACCAGGGCGGTGTCCGAGGTGTTGCCCTGCTTCATTTCGCCGGTCAGCTGACCGCCGTTGAGCTCGAGGATCATTTCCCGGAGCTCAGCGGTGTTGGTCAGGTTGCCGTTGTGCGCGAGGGCAACGGTGCCGGTGGCGGTTGCGCCCAGGGTGGGCTGCGCGTTTGCCCAGTGGCTTGCTCCGGTGGTGGAGTAGCGGCAGTGGCCGACGGCAAGGTGCCCGGTGAGGGTGTTCAGGGTTGTCTCGTCGAAGACCTGGGACACGAGGCCCATGTCCTTGTAGACATTGATGCGCTTGCCATCACTGGTAGCAATACCAGCCGATTCTTGTCCGCGGTGCTGCAACGCATACAGCCCGTAATAGGTGAGTTTTGCTACTTCTTCACCCGGCGCCCAGACCCCGAAGACGCCACAAGCGTCCTGAGGTCCTTTTTCGTCGGGGAGAAGATCATGAGAAAGTTTTCCGTCGCCACGTGCCACTGGTCAATTGTCGCATGATGTTGGCGTGGTACTTTCCCTCACGCGGCATTGTGACCGGGATCCTATCCCTCGGCGTCGTCCTCTGTGCCGTCGGGTACGGACTCGACGACGGCGCGACGGGAACGCCGCACGCTGACCTTGTCGAGCACGAGGGCCGCGATGGCACCGAGCAGAACGCCTCCAGCGGCAAAAGAGACAAGGAAGAACCCGAAGACCGCCCCGGTGTCGAAACTCTCGTCGCCGGGGATCCCGTAGGCAACGAATGCGGCAACGATGATGCCGAGCACCCCGCCCAGGCCCATGAAGGGAACGAACTTCGGTGCGCGCCGGACCGTGATCCCGCGGCGTTCCGGAGTGCCGTTGTCTGCCGCGGCGTTGCGTGCCGGGCTGTTGTGTGACGTGCTGTTTTGCGATGTGCCGTCGGCGTTCGCGCCCTCAGAAACCATGCCTTCCAGCTTACCGTTCCGAGGAGGTTGGTTTGTGGTCTGAAGTCAGACCATTGACAGATTGGTGTGAAGTGGGTCACTATCGATGCGAGCGGTGTCGGCCCGTTCCCCCCTTCCGTTTAGAAAGAGAATAATCATGAGTGATCGTTCTACGGCAGCGAAGGTGCAGGCTGTGCAAGACGCAGATGCTGCGGCCCTCGCCGAGCTTGGCTACAAGCAAGAGCTACATCGCGGCATGTCCGGCTTCTCCAACTTCGCAGTCTCGTTTTCCATCATTTCGATCTTGGCTGGCTGCATTACCTCCTTCAGCATTGCGCTCAAGTCCGGCGGTCCGGCTGCCATCAATGTGGGTTGGCCGATCGTTGGCCTCCTGGTCCTGTGCGTGGCACTTTCCATGGCCGAGGTTTGTTCGCGATACCCGACCGCCGGTGGCCTCTATTTCTGGGCCGGCAGGCTCGCCAAACGCAACAAGCGGGCCTGGGCCTGGTACGTCGGTTGGTTCAATTTCCTCGGCGAAGTGGCCGTCACGGCGGCAATCGACTTTGGCTGCGCCACAACAATGATGGCTTTCGCGGCGCTCACCTTCGGCGTCGAGCCCACCGCTGGCGGTACGTTCGCGCTGTTCGTTGTCCTGATGATCATCCACGCCCTGCTCAACAGTTTCGGCGTCAAGATTGTCAGTTTCCTGTCCAATGTCTCCGCCTGGTGGCACATTGTGGGCGTCGCGATCATCGTGGCAGCGCTGTGGATCATGCCCACGAGCCACCAGTCCTTCGACTGGACGATGACGGCATGGCACAACGAAACCGGCTTCACCTTCGGACCGTACGTCTTCCTCATGGGCCTGCTCATGTCGCAGTACACCTACACCGGCTACGATGCTTCGGCCCACGTTGCCGAAGAGACCAAGAACGCAGCCATCGCTGCTCCCAAGGGGATTGTCATGAGCGTGGTCATCTCCATTATTGGCGGCTGGATTCTGCTCTACTCACTCGTCGCGGCGATCCCGAACGGCTCAGAGGAGGGTCTGACGACCCTAGGTGCCACGCCAACCGGCTTGCCGCCGGCACAGATTTTCCTGGATGCACTTGGCAACCCTGGCGTAGCGAAATTCCTGCTCGCCATCGTGGTGGGCGCGCAGTTCTTCTGTGGCATGGCGTCAGTGACCGCCAACTCACGCATGACCTACGCTTTCTCCCGCGACAATGCACTGCCAGGCTCCCGTATCTGGGCCAAAGTCAACGCCCGGAGCGGCACACCCACAAATTCCATCTGGCTCTGCGTGGGCTGCGCGATCGTGCTCGCTTCACCCGCACTGTTCAACACCACCGCGTACTTTGCCGTGACGAGCGTCGCCGTCATCGGCCTCTACATCGCGTACATCACACCGGTGTTACTGCGCAGGCTCAACAAGAACTTCGTACCAGGCCCGTGGCACCTCGGAAAATGGAGTCCCATCATCAACTGGATAGCCATTGTGTGGGTCGCCGTCATCGTGATCCTCTTCGTTCTTCCGCCCGTCGCAGACATCACCATCGACACGTTCAACTACGCGCCGATCGCCGTCGTGGTCGTGTTCCTCCTTGCCACCGTGCTTTGGTACACCACGGGGCGCCGGACGTTCATGACGAGTGCCGAACAGGAGCACCTGACGATCGACGCCGATAAGCTGCTCAACTAGCAACACACGCGGGCCGCCGCGGTTCTCGCCGGCGGCCTCCCACCAAGGAAGGCCACCATGTTGTTCGCCGAACCGATTGAATCGCCCCTGCTGGAGACGGTCTTGCTTCCTGTGCGCGGACACATGGCCTTCGAGTCATGCGTCGAGCACTTGGGATCGGCAATTCAGTTGGGGATCTTCAAAACCGGCGAGCGTCTCCCGCCCGAGCGCGACTTGGCCGAGCGCATGCAGGTCTCCCGGGCCACGCTGCGGGAAGCGATCAGCGCGTTGCGCGCCGCGGGCTTCGTCACGACCGTCCGTGGGAGGGGCGGCGGAACTATCGTGGAACCGGTCGGCAACGCCCGGCCGCCGGAGCGACTCGACAACAAGGACCGGCAGGAGGAAATGAGCGACATCCTCATCTTCCGCTCGGTGATCGAACCGGGAGCCTGCCAGCGGGCGGCTTCGATGCGGCTCAGCGAGGATCAGCGGCGGCTTCTGACCGATTCCCTGGCGGAGGTCGAAAACGCGGGTTCGCCGGTGGAATACAGGCAAGCGGACGCCCGCCTTCACCTGGCTTTCTCCGCTGTTGCGGGGTCGTCCGAGCTCAATAAAGCCAGCACCACCATCCAGACAAAGATCCACGAATTCCTGGCGGAAATCCCCTTCCTGCAGCGGAACATCGAACATTCAAACCAAGAACATCGATTGATAGTGCAGGCCATCCTCGACGGGGAGCCTGCAGCGGCCCGGAGCGTCATGGAATTGCATTGCGAGTCCACTGCCGCACTACTCAAGGGACTACTGAAATGAGCAGCACCATGAACGACATTTCGAACACCGTGAAAACCACCGCCCACCCTCGCAATGACCGAATGCTCACCGTTGAGCAACTGAAGGCGCAGATCGGCGACGGCACCATAGACACCGTGATTCTCGGCTTCACCGACATGCAGGGCAGGCTTCAGGGCAAGCTACTCCACGCGCAATTTTTCCTGGATTCCGTGCTGGAGCATGGCACCGAGGGTTGCAATTACCTCCTCGCCGTGGACACCGAAATGAACACCGTGGATGGCTATGACATTTCCTCGTGGGAAAAGGGCTATGGAGACATGCTCTTCGACATGGATTTGGACACCATCCGTGTCCTTCCCTACCGCGAGGGGAGTGCGCTGATCCAGTGCGATCTGTCCATGACCGACGGCACTCCGGTCTCCGTTTCACCCCGCGCCATGCTCAAGCGCCAGACGGCCAAGGCGGCCGAGCGCGGTTGGAAGGCACTCGCCGGAACCGAGCTTGAGTTTGTGGTCTACAACGACTCGTACGAGCGGGCATGGGACCTCGACTACAAGCACCTCACGCCAGCCAATCAATACAACGTGGATTACTCGCTCTTGGGATCCGGCCGCGTGGAACCCCTCCTCCGCCGGATCCGGAACGAGATGTACGCATCGGGCATGACCGTGGAATCCGCCAAAGGTGAATGCAACTTCGGCCAGCACGAGATCGCGTTCAAGTACGACGAGGTGGTCACCACGGCGGACAACCATTCCGTGTACAAGACGGCGGCCAAGGACATTGCCCATGACATGGGCCAATCCATTACTTTCATGGCCAAGCCCAACGAACGCGAGGGCAATTCCTGCCACATCCACCTCTCCCTTCGCGGGCTCGACGATGAGCTGGTCTTCTGGGACAGGGCCACCGGCGCCCGCACCAAGACCTACGATCACTTCATCGCCGGGGTGCTTGCCACGATGCGGGAATTCACGCTCTTCTACGCTCCCAACATCAACTCCTACAAGCGGTTCGTCAAAGGCTCGTTCGCTCCGACGGCGGTGGCCTGGGGCCTCGACAACCGCACCTGCTCGGTGCGCCTTGTGGGGCATGGGCAGAGCGCGCGGCTGGAGAACCGGCTGCCCGGTGGCGACGTCAACCCGTATCTGGCGTTGTCGGCCATGCTCGCCGGCGGGCTTTACGGAATCGAAAATGAGCTCGAACTCGAACCGGCAACCACCGGCAACGCCTACACCTCGGGCGCTCCCACCGTTCCGACGACGATGCGGGAAGCGCGGGACCTGTTCGCCAACTCCGTGATCGCTAAGGAAGTCTTCGGCGAGGAAGTAGTGCGGCACTACGTGAACTACGCCGACGTCGAACTGGCAGCTTTTGAGTCCGCCATCACGGACTGGGAGCTCCGCCGCGGCTTCGAAAGGCTGTAGAGCGATGATCAAGGCGCAAGCTCCAGGTTCAAACCGGCCTCCTCGCATCGCCCTCACTACCTACCTTCAGAACGCAAAATGGGGGATTTGGGACGCGCGTGCAGCAGTGCTGCCGGCAACGTATTTGGAAGCCGTGGTGGCGGCGGGCGGCACCCCTCTCCTGCTGCCGCCCATCGGCACCGATACTTCCGTCCTTGACCTCGTCGATGGCCTGATCGTGGTGGGAGGCGCCGACGTCGACCCCGGAAATTACGACGCCGAGCCCCACCCAAGCACTCGCAGCCAGCCCGCGCGGGACGAGCACGACATCGCGTTGACGCTGGCCGCATTGGAGAAGGGCATTCCGCTCTTTGCGATCTGCCGCGGTGCTCAAATCCTCAACGTGGCCTTGGGCGGAAACCTCATCCAACATGTGCCTGACGTGCTGCCGGAGGCCAACTACCAACCTGCTCCCGGAGTCTACGGGGAGGTTGAGTTCGATACACGGCCGGGCAGCATCAGTGCGCAACTACTAGGCGAAAAGGCATCGGCGCCGGTCTACCACCACCAGATTCTGGACCGGGTGGCTGACGGTCTTTGCGTCACGGCGCGCGCGGCTGACGGCACGGTGGAAGCGGTCGAGTCCACCCAGGGAAGTTGGGCGTTGGGCGTTCAGTTTCATCCTGAACAAAATCCTTCCGACTTGCGCCTCTTTGAAGGATTCATTGACGCAGCCAGAAGGTACCGGGAGGGCGAGCTTTACGTTGAGCTCCCCGATCCCTCGACGGAAACCACAGCGACAGAAAAGAGCTGGGCGTGAGTGCCACGACTTTTGACATCATCAATCCGGCTACCGAAGAATTCCTTCAGACCGTAGAACTGGCATCCCTCGCCGAAACGGACGCGCTGATTGCCCGCGCGGCCGCCGCCTTTGAGACCTGGCGGAAAGCGTCGCCGTCGGACCGGGCACTGCTCCTGCGCCGGTTCGCGGCCGCCGTCGACGCCGATCTGGAGAACCTCGCACAATTGGAAGTCCGCAACGCGGGGCATACGATCGGCAACGCTCGCTGGGAAGCGGGCAATGCGCGCGACGTCATCAGCTACTACTCGGCGGCTCCTGAGCGGCACTTCGGGCGGCAGATCCCGGTTGCCGGAGGCCTCGATGTGACCTTCCACGAGCCGCTGGGCGTGGTTGGCATCATTGTGCCGTGGAACTTTCCCATGCCGATCGCGGCGTGGGGCTTCGCGCCGGCGCTCGCGGCAGGCAACACGGTGGTACTCAAGCCCGCGGAACTTACGCCGCTGACGGCGATGAGGCTGGGTGAGCTGGCGCGCGAGGCCGGACTGCCCGACGGCGTGCTGACGATCATCCCCGGGAAGGGCTCCGTAGTGGGGGCGCGATTCGTCACCCACCCTGCGGTGCGAAAGGTCGTCTTTACTGGGTCAACCGGGGTTGGCAAGCAGATCATGGCCGGTTGTGCTGACCAAGTGAAGCGCGTGACGCTCGAGTTGGGTGGCAAGAGCGCGAACATTGTGTTCGCCGACGCCGACCTTGAGGCCGCTGCTGCGGCCGCTCCCGGCGGCGCGTTCGACAACGCCGGACAGGACTGCTGTGCCAGGTCCCGGATCCTGGTGGAAAGATCGGCCTATGACAGCTTCTTGGAGCTCTTGGAGCCCGCTGTTCGGGCTGTCAAAGTCGGCGACCCGGCGGATGAAAGTACCGTCATGGGGCCTTTGATTTCCGCCCGGCAAAGGGAAACCGTCGCAGGATTTGTGCCCTCGGGAGCTCCCATAGCCTTCCAAGGCGAGGTGCCGGAAGGGCCGGGATTCTGGTTCCCGCCCACGGTCCTGGCGCCCGACTCGTTAGACGATCCGGCGGTGCGTGAGGAGATCTTCGGACCCGTCGTCGTCGTCGTTCCCTTCAACGACGAGGCGGGCGCCGTACGGATTGCCAATGACACCGAATACGGCCTCTCCGGATCCATCTGGACCCAAGACATTGGCCGGGCCTTGCGCGTGGCCCGCGGAGTGGATGCCGGAAACCTCTCGGTGAACTCGCACTCTTCAGTCCGGTATTCGACGCCGTTCGGCGGCTTCAAGCAATCGGGCCTGGGCCGCGAACTGGGTCCTGACGCGCTCGATTCCTTCAGCGAAGTGAAGAACGTCTTCATCGCGCACTGAACCCACCAACTTTGGAAGCCCCATCATTCAAGGAGAGATCACCATGACCGAATTCATTTCACACCGACTCAAGGACCGCACAGCCGTTATCACCGGTGGCGGCAGCGGGATCGGCCTGGCCACGGCAAAGCGCTTCGCCTCGGAGGGTGCCAACGTGGTCATAGCCGACATCGATCCGGCAGCCGGGGAAGCTGCAGCGGCCGCCGTCGATGGCATCTTCGTGAAGGTCAATGTCACTGACGAGCAGGAAGTCATCGACCTCTTCGCCGCAGCCAAGAGCCACTACGGCAGCGTGGATATCGCGTTCAACAACGCGGGTATTTCGCCGCCGGACGACGCATCCATCCTCGACACCGGAATTGACGCCTGGCGCCGGGTCCAGGAGGTCAACCTGACGAGCGTCTATTACTGCTGCAAATACGCGCTGCCCTACATGTTGGAGCAGGGCAAGGGCTCGATCATCAACACCGCGTCCTTTGTGGCCGTGATGGGTGCGGCAACTTCGCAGATCTCCTACAGCGCGTCCAAGGGCGGCGTGCTTGCCATGACCCGTGAACTGGGCGTCGAATTTGCGCGCAAGGGTGTGCGGATCAACGCATTGTGCCCCGGGCCTGTCAACACTCCTTTGCTGAAGGAACTCTTCGCCTCCGATCCGGAGCGGGCCGCCCGCCGTTTGGTCCACGTGCCGCTTGGTCGCTTCGCCGAGCCCGAGGAACTCGCCGCTGCGGTCGCGTTCCTGGCGAGCGACGACGCCTCGTTCATCACCGCGTCGACCTTCATGGTCGACGGCGGAATCTCGGGAGCCTACGTCACCCCGATCGACTAGTTTCCATCGATTGCTCCGTAACGGTCGTTTTGGGACCCCAAAACGACTGTTACGTGGGCCCATGCCGGCGAGGGCCCGGACCTGAGCTTGCGAAGGTTGGGAGCCGGTGGGGAGCAATCGATGGGACAGGTTAGCTTCCCCGGTACGTGGAGAACGCGAAAGGGCTGAGCAGGAGCGGCACGTGGTAGTGCTCGCCGGCGTCGGACACCGTGAAGCTCAAGTCCACTTCCGGGAAAAAGGTGTCCACGCCCTGGGCCTTGTAATACGGACCTGTTGCGAAGTTCAGTCGGTAGCTGCCGCCGTCGACCTTCTCAGGGCCAAGATCCTTGATCCGGCCGTCCGCATCGGTGGTGCCGCTCGCCACGTGCTTCCAGTTGTCGCCGTCGCGCACAGAGAGAACGACGGCGACGCCGGCCGCCGGCCGCCCGGAACCGGTGTCCAGGATGTGGGTGGTTATCTGGGAAACGCTCATGTGCTGGGCACTCCTTCGCTGCTCGCGCTGTCTTCGCTGATCACGCCGGCAAGGCGCAGCAACGCGATTTCGCGCAACTGGCCTGCCACGATGACGTCTTCTTGCTCCGGGGTGTGGCTCAGGCGCTCTTGGAGGGAGCCGAGGATTTCGGTGGCTGTCCGCCCCGCGGCCCGGATGAGGAAGACGCGGCCGAACTTGGCCTCGTACTCACGGTTGCCTTCGGCCAAAGCGGTGACGACCCCGTCATCGCCGGGGTCCACGCCGGCCTGTTCGGAGCGGGACATCGCGGCTTCGGTAGTCTGTGCCTTGGGGCGTTCGCCGATCCGCGGGTGATGGGCCATCGCGGCCGCCACTTCGTCCGAAGTGAAGGGCTCGGCGGTTTCCCGGGCGAAATCGAGCAAGGAGTCCAAGCCGCTGAAGGGGCGCGCATCTGCGACGTGCTCCACCCAACGCTGGATGTCGAGGCATGGGCGGAGGACGTCGATGGCGTCCGCACGGTCCACGCTGTTGAATACTTCAAGCTTCATGCTTGTTCATTCCTCGTGCGAGTGCTGGCATCCATGGTGTTGGCTATGCGGAACTCCGGCGATTCCTGCCGGATGGACCTGCGCGCCTCCGCACTCCAGGCCTTCCACATCATGGAACTGTTATTTCAGCATACGTAATAGTGAATCCAATGACTGCCGTGGTGTCAAGAGAATACCGCACCCCGGTCCTCCGGGCCCCGCACTGCCCTTTCCCGAAACGCTCGCTCACGTTCGCCGGGTTCTACCGAAACGCTCGCTCACGTTTGCCGTCTGGTGGACAATGTCAGCAACGAGCCAAAGGAGTTCCGCCATGCCAGAGGTCCTGACTTCCCGGTATCTCTTCGGACCGGGGCCGAGCAATTGCTATCCGGAAGTGACTGCCGCGCTGGCCTATCCGGTGATCGGGCACCTGGATCCGGTGTTCATAGAACGCCTGGACCGGACATGTGCCGGGCTTCGGACAGTGTGGGGGACCCGGAACGCCCGCACCCTGCCATTGAGTGCCACTGGTTCCGGCGGCATGGAGGCTGCCTTCGTCAATACAGTGTCCGACGGCGACGTGGCGGTAATTGCCGTCAACGGGCTTTTCGGGGAGCGGATGTGTGAGGTTGCCCGGCGATGCGGTGCCACCGTGGTCCGCGTCGACCATGAATGGGGCCAGCCCGTGGACCCGGAGCGGGTCCTCGCAGCGCACCCCCATCCCAAGGTGATTGCCGCCGTCCATGCCGAAACCTCCACAGGTGTCCTGTCCGACGTCGCGCCCCTCGGCGCCGGTAAGGGCGACGCGCTCCTGATCGTGGACGCGGTGACGTCCATCGGCGGGCTGGAACTCCTGGCCGACGGGTGGGGGATCGACGTCGGGTACGCCGGGACGCAGAAGTGTCTGGGAGCGCCCCCCGGTTTGTCCCCCTTCACGGTGTCCGAGCGCGCGTTCGAGCGGCGCATCAAGGAGCCACGTTCGTGGTACCTGGATATCGGCCTTCTGGGCGGGTATGTTGGTGCGGCGAGCGGCAGCCGGACGTATCACCACACAGCGCCGGTGACCATGATCGCCGGACTCGAGGCAGGGCTGGACCGGATCTTGGCGGAAGGGCTCACGGCTGTTCAGGCCCGGCATCGTGCGGCCGGGGCTGAGTTGCGGGATGGCCTCGAGGCGATGGGGCTCGAGTTGTTTGCCGCCGAGGGCTCGCGATTGCCGAGCCTCACAACGGTCAAAGTGCCCGACGGCGTGAACTCGGCCGCCGTCCGCGCTTACCTTCTGGAGAACTTCAGTATGGAAATCGGCTCCGGGGCGGGTGCGTTCACGTCGACCGTGTGGCGGATCGGCATGATGGGTCCGAATGCCAACAGGGCATCGGTGACGCTCGTCCTTGGCGCACTGGAAGAAGCAATCGCCAAAGCCTGAGGGGCTCGCTCACATGTGGTGGCCAAGCCATGACGCTCGCTCACGTATGCAGGCCATTTCCGAAACGCTCGCTCACTCCTGGCGGCCGAGAATAGCGGAACCCTCCTGCGGATGTGAACTGCAGCAGGCTTCCGTCGTTTGGCACTATACGTGAGCGAGGGTTACGCCGATCGGCGTTATATGTGAGCGGGCGTCGGCCCGGACGGCCTTGTTTGTGAGCAGGCGTTACAGGCCGAGTTCGGCTTTGAGCGCTGCCACGTGGCCTTGGGCCTTGACTTGGTACTGGGTCAGCTTGACCTTGCCTTCGCCGTCGAGCACGACGGTGGAGCGGACCAGTCCGTCGACCACTTCGCCGTTCACCAGCTTCTCGCCCCAGGCGCCGTAGGCGAGGGCCACAGCGTGGTCTTCGTCGGAGAGGAGCGGGAACGTCAGGGAGTAGTCTCCGGCGAAGTGTGCGATCTTTTCCGGAGCGTCGGGGGAGATGCCCAGGACTTCGTAGCCGGAGGACTGCAGGCTGGAAAGGCTGTCGCGGAAGTCGCAGGCCTCGGTGGTGCAGCCGGGGGTGGCCGCTTCCGGGTAGAAGTACACGATGACGTTGCGTCCACGGTAATCCGACAGCGAGACCTTCTGGCCCTCGGAGTTAAGCAGCGCGAAATCGGGGGCCTGGGTTCCGGCGAGGAGTTTCTGGGTCATGTTGCGATCCTTGACTTGTCGGGCAACCGCCGTGGCCGGCGATCAATCTATGGGTGTAACGGGCTGCCTAGATGCAGTATTCCGCGGGTCCGCGGACTGTGGAGCCTGGTCCGGGCACGAATTGGTAGCCGCCTCCACGCACTGTGGCGATGACATGGCGGGCTGAGCCCAGCTTGCGCCGGACGCGTCCAACATACACGTCGATGGACCGAAATGCCGCGCCGGGACAGTCAAGTGACTCCAAAAAGCGTTGCAATTCTTCACGTGGGATGGCCCGGGACAGGTTTTCCACGAGGTAGCGGAGGAGGCTGTGTTCCATCGCTGTGAAGCTGACAGGCACACCGTCGAGGAGGACGGTGTTCGCGGCCAGGTCCACTGCCACGGTGCTGCGTCGGCCGGCCAGTGCGACAGGTGACGGGACAGCAGCCGGGCGGCTTCCGGCGTCGGACGCCTCCGAACCAGCGGAATCACCGGACGTTGCAGCTCCGGCGGCGGGCCAAAGGAGGACTTCCGCCCCCGGAGCAAGTTTGCGGGCCCGGGCCAGAACCGCTTCAGCGGCCCGGGACCAAACCTCGGGATCGATTTCGCGGCCTTCACCGGGCTGTACCCACACGGCAAGTCCGCGCGGGTGCATCCCGGGCCGCACCAGACCAGGCCGGAGCGCGGAAGGCCGGGGGGCGGGCTGGTGCCGCGAGGCGTTGAGCCGTGCGGGCAGTTGACCGTACGGGGCATGGACATTGACGGCCATGGCTTGGCCTTACACGCCGCCGCGGCGAATCAGCTTGCCGCTGGGCGTCCGGCCGTCGATCTCGCTGCCCCGCAGGTACGTTTTGCGTACGACGCCGGAGAGCGCCTTGCCGTCGTACGGCGTGATCGGGTTCTTGTGCTTGAGCTTCTTGACGTCGACGACGAACGCGTCGTCCGGCGCGAAGATGGAGAAATCGGCGTCGTAGCCGAGAGCCAGCTGGCCCTTGTTGTGCAGGCGGGCCAAGGCGGCGGGCTTCTCGGACATCCAGGACACTACTTGCTCCAGGGAGATGCCGCGGTGCCGTGCTTCGGTCCAGATCAGCGAGATCCCCAGCTGCAGCGAGGAGACGCCGCCCCATGCCACGGCAAAGTCGCCGTTTTCCAGGTCCTTGAGGTCAAGGGTCGAGGGGGAGTGGTCAGAGACGATGCAGTCGATGGTGCCGTCCTGCAGGCCCTGCCAGAGGAGCTCGCGGTTGGAGGCTTCGCGGATGGGCGGGCAGCACTTGTACGCGGTGGCGCCGTCGGGGATTTCCTCGGCCATGAGGGTCAGGTAGTGCGGGCAGGTCTCAACGGTGAGGTGCACGCCGTCGCGCTTTGCCGAAGCGATCATCGGGAGAGCGTCCGACGACGAGAGGTGCAGGATGTGGGCGCGCGCACCAGTCCAGCGGGCGCGTTCGATGACCTCGGCGATGGCCTTGTTCTCGGCCCCGCGCGGGCGGGAGGCAAGGAAGGTGGAGTAGTGCGCTCCGCCGGGGTGGGGTGCGTGGTCGATCGCGTGGGAGTCCTCGGCGTGGACGATCATAAGCGAGTCGAAGGACTTGAGCTCGGCCATGTCCTCTTCCATCTCGTCCGCGTCCAGGTGCGGGAATTCGTCCACGCCGGAGTGGAGCAGGAAACACTTGAAACCGAAGACGCCCTCGTCGTGCAGCGGGCGAAGGTCCTTCTTGTTGCCCGGGATGGCACCGCCCCAGAATCCGACGTCCACGAACGCCTGGTCTTCGGCGACTTCGCGCTTGAGCTTGAGGCCTTCCACGTTGGTGGTGGGCGGGATGGAGTTCAGCGGCATGTCGATGATGGTGGTGACGCCGCCGGCTGCCGCAGCGCGGGTGGCGGAGGCGAAGCCCTCCCACTCGGTGCGGCCCGGCTCGTTGACGTGCACATGGGTGTCCACCAGGCCCGGGATGAGGGTTTCGTCGTCGCCGAGTTCGATGACTTCGGTGCCCGTCAGGCCGTTGCCCAAGGGTTCGATGGCGACGATCACGCCGTTGCGGACGCCGACTTCGCGGGCGGTGATGCCGGCGGTGGTGAGGATGCGCTGGCCCCGGATGACCAGGTCAAACGGGCCGTGTGCTGTGGTGGTTTCTTCAGACATGGAGTTGCTCCTTGGTCTCGGTTCGCGCTGCGACTTGTGTGGATGCCGCTTTTTCAGAGAGGCGCACGCCGATGTGCTTGCCTAATTCTTCAAGCAGCGGGCCTGCTTCAGCTATACATTTCTCTACGTTGGATTCGAGCTCGGTCAATGCGTGGACCGACTCGAAACCGGACTCCGAAAGTTGTTCCGGGCTCAGCGTACTGCGGCCACAGACGGCAATCACAGGGATCCCGGAACGTGCCGCCGCCCGCGCCACGCCCATAGGCGTTTTGCCGAGCAGGCTTTGTTCGTCGAGGCTGCCTTCGCCGGTGATCACCAGGTCCGCGCCCGCCAGCCGCTGCTCGAGTTCAGTGAATTCGAGGACGACGTCGATGCCCGGCCTGCGTGCCGCGCCCAGCGCCGCGATGGCGATGTAGCCGACGCCGCCTGCCGCGCCGGCGCCCGGAGCCTGTGCGGCGTCCTGGGCTTCGGACCCGATCTCGTTGGAGAGGACCTGGACGAAGTGGGCCAGAGCCGCGTCGAGCGAGGCGACGTCGTCCGGCGTCGCGCCCTTCTGCGGTCCGAAGATCGCGGCGGCGCCGGTGCGGCCCAAAAGGGGATTGTCGACGTCGGACGCCAGGACGAACTCGGTGACCTCCAAGCGGACGTCGAGGTTCGAGAAGTCGATCCGGTCCAAGCGGGCCAGGGCTGCGCCGCCGCCGGGGAGTTCGTTGCCGTCCGCGTCGAGGAGGACCGCACCGAGGCCCTGCAGGACGCCGGCGCCGCCGTCGGTGTTGGCACTGCCGCCGACGCCGAGGATGATGTGCCGGCAGCCGAGGTCCAGGGCGGCGCGGATGAGTTCGCCGGTGCCCAGGCTCGTGGCACCCTTGGCCGTTTCGGTGTTCGGGGCGCTTCCGTCGCCGAAGCCCGGCAGTACGGCGAGTCCGGAGGCCGCCGCCATTTCAATGACGGCTTCCTCGCCGCGGACGGCGAATTCGGCCGTGATCGGCTGGCCCGTGGGTCCCGTGACCGTGGTGCTGCGGCGGGTGAAGCCGGAGCCGACGGCGGCGTCGAGAGTCCCTTCGCCGCCGTCGGCCACTGGAATGAGCGTGGTTTCAAAGCCCTCGCCCGGGCGGGTGGCAGCAAATCCGGCCTGCAACCCGGCGCTCAAGCGGCTGGCGACCTCGGGAGCTGACAGCGATCCCTTGAACTTGTCCGGGGCTATGACCACACGCATTCCGTACCTCCTTCAGTACTTACTAGTCCAGCAGGGCGATGATCGCAGTGGGTGCGTCTTCGCCGCGCTCGGCCAGCTCTTCGAACTCGTTCACGCCGTTGATTTCAACACCCATGGAGATGTTGGTGATCTTTTCCAGGATCACTTCGACCACCACGGGAACCTTGAACTCGTCCATGAGTGCCTTGGCCTTGTCGAACGCGGCAGGCAGGTCGGACGGGTTCTCCACGCGGATGGCCTTGCAGCCGAGGCCCTCGGTGACCTTGACGTGGTCCACGCCGTAGCCCGCTGCGGTTGCAGAGAGATCAGTGCTGTTGATGTTCTCGAACGCCAGGGACACGTTCTGTTCCATGTTGAAGCCGCGCTGCGACTGGCGGATCAGGCCCAGGTACGAGTTGTTCACCACCACGTGGATGTACGGCAGGTTGAACTGTGCGCCCACGGCCAGCTCTTCGATCATGAACTGGAAGTCGTAGTCGCCGGACAGGGCAACAACGGTCTCGTCCGGCTTGCCGCGGACAACGCCCAGCGCGGCAGGACATGTCCACCCCAGGGGGCCGGCCTGGCCGGCGTTGATCCACTTGCGCGGGCCGAAGACGTGCAGCAGCTGTGCACCGGCGATCTGCGAGAGGCCGATGGTGGATACGTAGGTGGTGTCCTTGCCGAACGCCTTGTTCATCTCTTCGTACACGCGCTGCGGCTTGATTGGCACGTTCTCGAAGTGGGTCTTGCGCTGCAGGGATCCCTTGCGGGCGGTGCACTCGGCGACCCACGCGGAGTAGTCCGGCAGGGACTTGGCTGCCTGGCGCTCGCGTGCCAGTTCGATCAGCCCGTCCAGCGTCGCACCGGCGTCGGACGCGATGCCGAAGTCCGGCGAGAACACGCGGCCGATCTGCGTGGGCTCGATGTCGATGTGCACGAACTTGCGGCCCGCCGTGTAGGTGTCCAGGCCGCCGGTGTGGCGGTTGGCCCAGCGGTTTCCGATGCCGAGCACGAAGTCGGAGGCCAGCATGGTCTCGTTGCCGTAGCGGTGCGAGGTCTGCAGGCCCACCATGCCTGCCATCAGCTCGTGGTCGTCCGGGATGGTGCCCCAGCCCATGAGGGTGGGGATGACCGGAACGTTGAGCAGTTCGGCCAGTTCAACCAACTGCGCGGAGGCGCCGGCGTTGATGATGCCGCCGCCGGCGACGATCAGCGGGCGCTCGGCTGCGGTGAGCATGTCCAGTGCCTTTTCCAGCTGCTTTCGGCTGGCCTTCGGCTTCTCGACGGCGATAGGCTCGTACGCGTCGATGTCGAACTCGATCTCGGCCATCTGCACGTCGAACGGCAGGTCCAGCAGGACCGGGCCCGGACGTCCGGAACGCATCAGCTGGAAGGCCTTCTGGAAGGCGCCCGGAACCTGGCCCGGTTCCAGGATGGTCATGGCCATCTTGGTGACCGGCTTGGCGATGGACTCGATGTCCACGGCCTGGAAGTCTTCCTTGTGCAGCTTGGCAACGGGGGCCTGGCCGGTGATGCAGAGCATGGGGATGGAATCTGCCCAGGCTGCGTACAGGCCGGTGATCATGTCCGTTCCTGCGGGGCCCGAGGTGCCGATGCAGATACCGATGTTTCCGTCGGCTGCGCGGGAGTAGCCGTCAGCCATGTGGCTGGCGCCTTCAACGTGGCGGGCCAGGGTGTGGCGGATGCCGCCGTGTGCCCGCATCGCGGAATAGAAGGGGTTGATTGCCGCGCCTGGCAGGCCGAACGCCTCGATGGCGCCTTCCTTTGCCAGGATGGCGACGGCTGCGTCTACAGTGCGCATCTTCGTCATGGTGTGCTCCTTGAAAGTCTGTTTTTGGGTGTTGTAGGGGAGCCGCCGTCGTGAAGTACGACGGCGGTTGCCCGGTTTTGCTTGTTATCGCGCCTGAGCGCGTGGCTTTACTTTCGGCCGCTGAGCTGGAGGACCTGCTTGAAGAGGCCCGAGTGGTCGAGTCCGCCGTCGCCCTGGTTGACAGTGGCGGCCACGAGCTGCGCGACGACGGCGCCGAGCGGGATTGCGACGTTGGCTTCGCGGGCTGCGGAGGTGACGATGCCGAGGTCCTTGTGGTGGAGGGCCAGGCGGAAGCCGGGGTCGAAGTTGCGGTCGAGCATCTTCTGGCCCTTCTGGTCGAGGACCTTGGAGCCGGCCAAGCCGCCGCCGAGGACCTTGAGGGCTGCGTCCGTGTCCACGCCGTAGGCCTCAAGGAAGGCGATGGCCTCGCCGAGGACCTCGATGTTGACGGCCACGATCAACTGGTTGGCTGCCTTGACGGTCTGGCCGGAGCCGGAGGGGCCGACGTGGACGATGGTCTTGCCGACGGCGTTGAGGACATCCTGTGCCGCTTCGAAGTCGGCTGCGTCACCGCCGACCATGATGGACAGGACTGCGTCGATGGCGCCCTGTTCGCCACCGGAAACGGGGGCGTCGAGCGGGCGGATGCCGGCCGCGACGGCGTCTGCCGAAAGGCGGGCTGCGACGTCCGGGCGGATGCTGCTCGCGTCGATCCAGAGGGTGCCCTTCTTCGCGTTGGCGAAGACACCGTCCGGGCCGCTCACGACACCTTCGACGTCGGGGGAGTCCGGCACCATGGTGATGACGACGTCGGCGTCCTTGACGGCGTCGGCGATGCTCGTGGCACCCTTGCCGCCTTCGGAGACGAGCTTGTCGATCTTGTCCTGGCTGCGGTTGAACCCGGTGACGGTGTGGCCGGCCTTGACCAGGTTGATGGCCATGGGAAGGCCCATGATTCCGAGTCCGATAACTGCAACGTTGCTCATGATTTTCCTTACTGAAGTCTTTGTTTTAGCTCAGGTGTGCTGGACCCAACTGGCTCGCAGTTGATGTCGTTTTGAGGGCTCTAAACGACAACAACTGCTACTCAGTTGGCGCGTTCGCTAGTGGGAGGTGGCGCGCTGGCGGATGGCCCAGCTGAACGCCGTTTCCTGCGGTTCCTTGTATTCGAGGCCGATGTAGCCTTCGTAGCCGAGTTCGCGGCTGCGGGCGATCCATTCGCCGAGGGGAAGCTCCCCGGTTCCGGGAGCCCCGCGGCCGGGGTTGTCGGCGATCTGGATGTGGCCGAAGTCCTTGGCGTGGTTTTCGATGACGGCTGCGACGTCGTCCCCGTTGACTGCCAGGTGGTAGAAGTCGGCGAGGAGCTTGACGTTCGTGGCGCCGGATTCTTCCTTGACGCGGGCGATCACCTTGAGGGCGTCGGCGGCCTTGAGGAGCGGGTACTTGGGGGCGCCGCTGACGGGCTCGAGGAGGACAGTGCCGCCGATGCGTGCGACGCCATCCGCCGCGCTGGCGAGGTTCTCGGCACCGATGGCGTCCTGCTTCTCGGGGGATTCGCCGTCCGCGCGGTTGCCGTAGAGGGCGTTGAAGGCCTTGCAGCCGAGCCGCTCGCCGATGCCTGCGACGACGTCGATGTTGTCCAGGAACTCGGAGGAGCGGGCGGGCCAGGACACCAGGCCGCGGTCGCCGCCGGGCATGTTGCCGGCGTTGAAGTTCAGGCCGGTGAGCTGAACGCCAGCGTCCTTGATGGCGTTCTCGAACTCGGTGACCTGGGCGTCCGACGGAACGGAGGTCTCAAAGGGCCACCAGAATTCGACGGCGTCAAAGCCGGCAGCCTTCGCAGCTGCGGGGCGCTCGAGCAGGGGCAGCTCCGTCAGGAGGATGGAGCAGTTCACTGTGTACGTCATCGTAGGTGTCCTTCCGGGGGAGGGCTTGGGATCCATCTTCCGCTTGGCTTGTCCTCTTCGGCTAGTTCGCCGCGTCGAGTTTCCGCTTTGTGGAATTTAGATTCTGCTTTATGAAAAGTTTAGGGAAGGAGGGGGTGGGAGTCAAGGGGGTCTTCCGTGTGGAGCGGGTTTGGGATACCAAGTGACGGGCTTGGGTGGGCTGGGAGTAGGCGACTGGGGTGCTGCGTCCACTCTCGCCTCGCTGTCCGATGGCGTCACCTCTCTACGTGCTCACCCTCGATTTACACGGAGATGCGCCACCGGCCACACGGAGATTGCCCGATTCCACACTGAGATTCCGGTCTCCCAGCACTGAATTTCGGCTTTTTCACACTGAGACGGCTTTTTCGCCCTTAGCCTTCCCGTATCAGTTTCGATTTCAAATCGGAACCACAGATCGATTGGGGGATTCATGGAATGTCGCGGCTTGATCGCTCGGGAAGTCTTGGCGGCAACGCCCGCCCGTGCGACTGCGATCCCGGACCAAAACGGGTTCCGAGAATGATCTTTTCATCAGCTAGCCGCAGCGCGGCCACTGCGTGCGTGGCTCGCCTTTGTCGCTGGCAGCGTCGTCTCTAGGCACCGGCGATGGGAAGGCTGTTCGTTCTCGCGCCGGGGCTTGCGGTGGTCACATTCGTGGCGCGCCTGATCCGGGGCAGGGGGCGGGCTCCCCCGTTCGTGAAGTCAAGGACTCGCGAGCCGCGATCCCGGACTCGTTCCGTGCGATCGGCTCAGGGTGGAGAACATGTTCGATATTCATGTCTGACCAGAAGCGCGGTCGGAATTCCAAGACCGGCCGGTAATTGAGAATGGGGAATCGAATGAAAATGGTTAGGAATGCAAGGAAGGCAGTGGCGGCAGGAGCACTGACGGCTCTTATGGCAATTGGGGCTGCGTCGGGAGCGCAGGCCACTAGCGCATCGGGCACGGCGTATTTCGACAACGGGCAGCCGATCACGGCAAATATGTGGATCCAGCCGGTTTCAAATGGCGGTTGTGGGAGCTTTTCCTCGTCGGCGGTGATGAATGTATCACCCAATTGGATCCGCAATACGACATCGTTCTACCAGTACGGAGTTGGGTCTATCAGTATCAAGGGAGTGGAGTCCCGCATAGTGGTGTAACGCCACGGTGGTTGTCTGCGTCGTTGCTGA